>CP066697.1:0-300000 GCA_016432625.1 Candidatus Berkelbacteria bacterium | reverse complement strand
GGTCACCTTGAGCTCGGTGTAGATCGGCGAGAGCGTGCCGTCGCCGTTTACCGCCATGACGATTGTCGCGTCGGTATTCGGCGAGGTGAAGACCCCGTTAGGCTCCGCTTGTGCGAGTGTAAGTCCACCCAACCCATAGCTATTGCTTTCCCAAACCGCTTGGAGCGGGTTGGTGAGCTGAGTATCCATCGGGATCGGGTAGCCCTGGCTCGGTGTTTCGAACAGCACAGTCGCGCCCATTTGGGGCGTTATGTAGCTCCAGGTCGCCGCTGCCCCGTTTTGGGCAACGTAGAATTGGATCAGAAGATCACGCGTCCGGCTCCAATCGAAGACCGGGATCGGCTGGTTCTTCACGTAGATCTCCTGCTGCCTATTCACAGCCACCTGCTCACGGGTGTCAGCGGTTGCCTTGTTATCCGAGCCACAGCCCGAGACGAAGAAAATGCCCGTGACCAAAAGGATCGTGCAAAGGTTTTTCATTGTCTCGTTACCCTCCCTCGTGAGCTGCCAGGAAGCTGCGCACCGAATCCGGCACGCGGTCGCGGCCGATACGATCGGCAGTGGTCTCGATGTCGTCCAAGAGCGAGCGCTGCTGTGAGCGCATGCCCTCGACGAGCTTGGCGTTGGCCGGGTCGCTTTCGTACTTCAGGATATCCGTTTCGAGCCGTTTGTAACCCTTGACGTTCTCGAGCATCGCGGTGATGCCCGTGTCCTGATACTGGATCGACTGGCGAATCGCCTTCGTCTCCAAGTTGATTTCGGTCGGACGAATCCAAGCCTTGTAGGCGAGGGTCCCGCCCCAGCTCAAGCCGATCAAGATGATCAGCCACAGCCAGAAGTACCGAAAGAAGATACCGTGTCCTTGGCGAATGTCGCCGCGGATGTCATCCCATTCGTCTGCCATTTCTTTCCTTACCCAGCCTGCCTTGCGGTCAGGACTTACAGGTCTCGAGGTTTCCCTCATCCCCAAGCACGAATTGCTTCATGCTGGAGGAAAGGTGGGTGACGTTTGGCTGGTTTGCCATTGGTCACCCTGTTTTGGAAACGGGAACATAGATCGCCGGATACTCTTCTTCCGGCGTCTCAGGCTGGTAGAGAACGAGGTAGCGGTACACGTGACTTGACAGTGCCAGATCCCTGGCAAAATCGAGCGAGACCACCAAGATCTCGTTGCCCCGGTTCATCCTTCGGGCGAAGTTCTCTGCATCATCTTTCAACTGAAAACAAAGAATGGCTGGTAGTCCCCAGTAATTGGTACGGCCGTAGCCCTCGGAATCTAGAAGCCTGACGATGTAGAACTCTTCCGGAAAGTCAAAACTAGCCAAAAGCTCTTCCATTGCGCATTGCGCTCCTTCACCTGACGGTGATCGGGTTGTTCCACCATTGGGTTGCGATAACCACAACGGCGGTAGTGATGACGAGGCACAAAGCCCCAAGTCCAAGCAGTCGCCAAAACTCATAACGTTCCTGGCGGCGCTGATCGGACTCAGAAGAATACTGTTTCATACGCTTATCCCCCACCACGAATATCGCCATAGCGAATTCCTGGTGACGGAAAGGTGGGCGACCACCTCGCCAAGTTAGGCGTAAGTGGTCACCCGATCACGGGTTGCGGCGGCGGGATATGCACCGACAGCCGCGCCTCATCTCGCCCGGGCACATAGCCCGGCTCGAATAGGACAAGTGCACGGAAGCTCGGGAAGTGTTCCCGAAGAAAATCCCGCGCCGAGTCAATCGACTGAGCGTCGGAATCGTAACGCGACATGCCCGGAGTGTCCTCGAAGGGCTTAGCGTAAACGTCCATGTCGCGGATCGAGCGAAAACACAACATCGCCGACTCGCCCAGGTGGGTCGTGACGGCAAAATGCGAGCTTTCTTGACCGAACCGCAAGAAGTAGAAGAAGTCCGGAAATTCCAGACTCTGTCCTATGGTAGGTGATTGTCCCAAGTGTGTGTTTCCTCCGTGAGATTTCTAGAAACTGTCGAACGTCACGCGTTCAGCAGCTTCATTGAAGGGCGAAGACGGATACGAGATCCGTTTCGCCCGAGAGTCGCAGCAGGCGGTCATCGGTCCGACCTCCGCTGCTGGGGTTTGGGCCGCTTCGGCAGGAGTGGCTTGATAATGAGGTAGATCATCCCGAACATCAGCAATAAGCCAATGAACGGAGCGAGCGCCTCAAATATCCGACCAACTACCTTACCGAGAATCGGCGGGTAGACGAGGATCAGAATCGCAGCGATCGTGATTAGACCACGGCGAGGGTTTTCGAAGCACCAAGCGCCCAAGGCTAGGAGCCACGACCATACGGCAGACAGTACTTGCTTCATCCCACCTCCGGTAGGAACGGTTGTCGGCGACGTTTTCTTGTCGCTTACGAGTGAGCGTCCCCTCGGGACGCCAAAGGTTGATGTATCGGGTAGCCTCATGACTTATCCACCCCATTTAGTCGGAGTAGAATGTCACGCACCACTCTTGATTCCATTGGTATACCGCACTTATCACCTTGCCTTGGGCAGTTACACCACTACATCTCACGTAGGGGTTCAGCTTGTCCCAGGCGTGACAAGAAACGGACTCTTCGTTGACTACACCTCTTGTTCGCTGCAAAAAGTCAGCTTTAGCTTTGGCAACATCTTCTTTCGGCACAGTTTGGCAGCCAAGCACAAAGCAAGCGACGATTACTAATATAACGACTTTCATGCTGTTCACCACCCGTCTCGACTGGGAAGTCAAAGACGGATGGGAATATCACGAAGTAAAGGTCGGAGCCGCGAGCCCGAACCCCGAAGGGTCGGACTCGCGACAAAGTTGATAACGAGCTAGCACTTGCCAGCCAGGGCTTCCCATGCCTCTCGGTCGTCTTCGAGGAGGACCCTTTGCAGGAGTTCCTCGCGCTGTAACGAGAAGCTGTACAAGCCTCGATAGCAGTGCGAGACACAGATATCGTTGGTGGAAACCGAGTAGACGGCATAGTGGGACAGCCCACCACCAGGTGCGTTGTGAACTGGCTCGGCGAAGTAAACGATTTCGACACCCGCATTACCACGCGGCGCGTCGTTGATCGCTTCAACGATGCCGTTCATATGACGAATCTTCTCGCACACCGCCTGCGCCTTCGATCCAGTGAGGGATCCTAGCAATTCGGTAAGGGTACGAGCATTGTTCTGATTACGCAAAGTTAGCATTTTGTTCCTCCACCCTTAACCGCGGGATCACGGGGAGTTTCCTCCTTTCAGCCCACTGAAAGGTTCAAATTAACAAAGTGTGGGCTGAAAGGAAGAGGCGAGACGGAGCCAAAGCTACGTCTCGCCTTCCGGAGCGAACTGGGTGGGTTGGTTACGGCAAGGCATGACCAGGAATCGAGCAGGTCGGGGCCTCCCCAATCTTGCCGATCGTGATCTCGCCACCCGAGGGACATGAAGGGAAATCCCTGATGTATAGCGGCGACAGGTCAGCCAGAAGCACAACCGTACCACCGCCATTCTTGTGGTCCTTCACCCACTGCTCTTTGGCCGCGCTGATCAGCCCGAGCCCACCGATGCATCTGGTCTTACGGCTGGTCTCGCTGGCGTGGCGAAAGGTGGGAAGCGCAATCGCGAGCAAGAGGACGATTGCGATCACAACTATGATCATAATCTCAACGAGCGTAAAGGCTCGAGTGACGAGTTTCTTCATTGACTGAGGGCCCTCCAAGAACCCGCACAACTCATACGCTATTACGAGCTTTGCGGGTCGGGCGATACGGAGCTGAAGCTCCGTTTCGCCCTTGTTTTCGAAGTGTTGTCAGACCGGAAGCCAGCCGCCGTTGATCAGCTTCCAGAACCGTCGGAACTGACCTTTGAACGCGTACTTGCTCGCCCGGTACGAGCCGACCGCGAACGCGAGTGAGGTAACGACCACGAGCGTTATGATCGCACTTTGCGTTGATGTAATCTGGTTTGCTTGGATCATCTTGACGAGTTCGACGGCCACAAAGCCGCCAGAACCGAGAAAGAAACAGCAAACGGTGACGAAGAAAAGGCCGAGTAAAGTCTTCATTTTGTTCTCTCAAAGTTCGCAACATGTGGTTGTGAACTTAATTGAGGGTGAGGCGAGCAACCGAAGTTGCCGCCTCACCGTGTCGTATTCACTGTGCAGCCACGCGAAGTGAACTGAGGTTGTCGTCGAGCAAGTATCTCGTGAGAAGATTCTCACCTGCACCCCGCAAGCTCCCGCGTCGGGTTCCCGTCAGCTTGTTCTCGTCTGTGTTCATGACCATCACCGACGACTCGTCTGCCGACATGACGAAGTAAATTGCCTCGCCCTTACCGAACTCCCGACCGTGTGTGTAGCTGATAGCGACGATCTTTGCGTCAGCATCAAGTAGTCTGTCCAGGCAGGCCTCGGCGTGTTGTCCAGTCATGTACTGAAGTAGGCGTTCCCGATGTCTCTTTAAATCCTCGGCTCCGCTAAACGGTAGTCGACCGAATTCAATCATGGTTTTTACTATCCTCCTAGCCACGTTCGAGTCATCGAACGTGTCATGAGAGGGCGAGACCAAATTCGAAGATCTGGTCTCGCCCGTATCGCTGTACTGCTAAATGCTTGCTCGCCAACCGAGCGTCGTCACCCAGTAGATTTTCGGACGCTTTCCCTTCACACCCATATGGCGAAGTCGGCGATCTGCCTTGTGGGCATGTCTGGCAAAACAGCCAGCAGGGTCGCGTGAATAGTCCGGACTTCGACGAGAGCGAGCCTTCTCGGCCCGCGGATCTTTGTGGTTTTTTATCATGACTGGATTACCAGCGGTCGAATTGCTTCAACCGCTCCTCGCTACTCACGAACTTAGGCTCGTGGGCAATGAGGAAACAAGTTGTTAAAGAGTGGCTATTGTTGCAACTACCTCGTTAGGCATAATCGCTCAAGCCGAGGACGGGCCTACCGCCTCACGGGCAACAAAAAAGACCTTGCCGATTCGCGCGCAAAGTCATCAATAATCACTGATGAAGGCGCTACCGACGCATTCGATCTTTATTTAGTTGGACGTGCTCAAGTAGAAAATATTCTTTCCTAACTTGTTGTGCAAGATGATACTCTAAACTCATCTATTTGTCAATGAGTTTAGGATGTTTTTTATGTTACGAAGCATATGCTAATTGTTTATTGTTTTTCGTCGCACGAAGCGAGGCTACATGTTAGGACAGGGGGCTCAGAGTTTAGAAGCCCGCCCCCTATCCTAACGACCAACCCCCGGCACATTCGAACAGGCGTCTGGAGAAAAACAAGTAAATAACCTGCTTGAGGGTTAGATTTGCTTGTTTTTCGATTAGTTAATAGTCGAAACTGAGGGGCTGTTACCGCGATCCTTCCGGAACGAACCGAAAGTTTTCACCTTAACCCCGTAGGGAGCGTGTTGGGGATGGGGTTGTAGGGGTAAGGGGCTGACTTCGCAATGAAGCCCCTTGCCCCTACGAAGAATATACTATTACAGGTATATATAGTAGCGATGATCGCCATTGGGGTAGCGCAAGGAAGCGCCAACGGCCTGGCGCGAATTTTTTGAACCATATTCGTCCCCTGACTTGAAGTCTTATCTGTGATACCATTTCCCCGATCATGATTAGTGCCCAGAAGAATTTGTGGCAGGGACTCCCAGATAAACCAGGTGTTTACCTATTTAAGGACGTCTCAGGACAGATTCTTTATGTCGGTAAGGCTTTAAACCTTAAAAGCCGGGTCGGGAGTTATTTCTCTGGTAAAAATAACGACCGCCCCTGGATTCAAGTGATGATGGGTTTTGTCCATAACGTGGAAACTATCGTTGTAACCAACGAGGTTGAGGCGTTAATGCTCGAAGCGACACTAATCAAGCAACACTTGCCCCGTTTCAATATTAAGCTTACCGACGACAAGGCTTACCCGTTTCTTAAAGTCGTCTTAAACGAGGCGATCCCGCGTTTTACAGTTACTCGAAAGCGAAACAAAGACAAGGCCATATACTTTGGACCATATCTTTCTGGCCGAGACGCCATAAACACTTTGGAGTTTCTTCGTAAAATCTACGGGATCCACATCAGTAGCACACCTCTTCGACCCAACCGTGACCGAGCGTGTTTGAGTTGTCAGCTCGGCGAGTTCACCTGCCCACTGAGCGGCGAGGTTGACGAGGAGTCCTATCAGGAGCGAGTTGATCGCGCCATTGAATTTTTGCAAGGCAAAAGGAAGCATCTCGTTGATGACCTTGATGATCGGATGCGACTGGCTGCGAAGAATGAGCAGTACGAATTAGCAGCCAAGTTACGCGACCGACTGCAATCAGTTGAGCAAATACTCAGCCGGCAAAAGGTTATCTCTACAATTCAGGATGATTACGACGTGATTGCCGCCGCTCAAACCCAAATGAGTGCTGCTGTCAGCGTCCTGATGGTAAGAGAAGGTCGAGTAACTGGACAGAAAACCTTTTATTTTCAATTAACCGGCAGTGAGAATCAGAATGAAGTAGTGAGGAGTTTTATAATTAGTGCTTACCAAAATTTTTCTGAAATTCCTGGTCTTGTAGCGTTAAGCGAAGAAATCAGCGACCAGGATGTAATTGCCAAGTTTCTCGGTACCGTCGCCGGCAAAAAGGTCGAACTGCGGACTGCCGAGCGCGGCGAGAAACGGCAAATGGTTGAACTAGCCGCAAGGAACGCCGCTGCCAAACTCGAAACGAGACTCCTCAGGACCGACCAATCATTTAAAAGCGTTGTCGCTGTTCAGGAACTACTTAAGCTCCCGGCTCTACCAACTCGTATTGAAGCTGTTGATATTTCTAATCTGGGTAGTTCGGAACCGGTTGGGGCAACTGTCTGTTACGTTAACGGCAAACCAGATAAAAACGAGTACCGTCGCTATAAAATAAAAACCGTTGAGGGCCAGAATGACTTTGCGATGATCCGGGAGGTAATGCATCGCCGCTTCAGTGATACAACCCGGACTGCGCCGGACATAATGGTGATCGACGGTGGCGTTGAGCAACTGAAATCCGCCCTTGAAGGGATAAAAGACGCCCCTATTCAACCTAAGACAATAATAGCGCTAGCAAAAAAACCTGATCGAGTCTTTTTGCCCGGCCGCAAATTGCCAATAGCCGTTACTCGTGGCCACAAAGGGCTGCTACTGCTAAGTCGAATCCGCGACGAAGTCCACCGCTTCGCTATCGGTTTTCAGCGTAAAAGACAGTCGAAGAAATCTTTAAGCACTCAATAAAACGTCTGCCTCTAGGCTAGATTTATCCGTTTATTTGCTTTACAATGCCTGGGCATTTCGTGGAGGATTATCGGAATTGAAAATTAAAAATCTGCGGCACCTCAGTGCGGTCGTGGGCACTGCCCTAGGCCTCACCGAGCAAGAAGCGCGTGCGGCGGCCGATAAGTCCGTCAAAGCCGCTTCAATTCTCAAGAATGTCGATAGGCCTCAAGAGTTTATCGACTACGTCATCAGCGAGCTTCAGAAGCGTGGCATCACTGGCGACGTCGAGATCGAGGTGATTTCGGCGGCGGCAGGCAGAAAAGAAGTCACCTTTGCCTTCGAACCGATCGAATGCGTGCCGAACCGAGACTCTATCAAGGTCTTGGTACAGCACGGCGACTCGCTCCAAGCTTTCTACACGCTGATTAACCCACTCAATATCGGTGTAGACGTGGTCTGTCAGCGGCTCGGGATCCGGGAGCCGAAGCGATGGAACGATGCCGAGGCCGACTCAGGAATACCCTTGGCCCAGATCTGCGCCGATTGCGAGCAGGCCTGGCGTCGCGACTTCCTGCAGAACGACGTAGTGTTGAACTACATCTGGTGCCTCGACAACGCTTCGTGCACCGAAGAAGAGTTCGATGTTGTGATCGAGTTGACTCACGAGCTAGCTACCGGCGAGGGCAAGATGCGCCAAGGTTGCCGTTACGTTGCCAAGAGGGTTCTCTTGGAGACGAACGTCGTCATGCAAGACGAGCAAAACAACTACCTCCTGGACCGGCGTGGTAAGAAGCTCGCCCTCAGCGCCATTCGGCAGCTTCTGTCGGGTAGCGTTCAGGGCATGGCGCCTGGGGCTCGCGAGAAAGTCGAGGCACTGCGCACCTTGATCGAAACGCGAAAAACGCTCTTGTCCTTGAAGAAGGAGGAGGAACAACTCGAAACTGAGCTCACCCGAGCGCAGTCACGACTCGAACAGGCACGCAGGAACGTGGTGCGATCCGAGCAGGAAGTGCAGACCTGCCAGCAGCAGCAAGCGGAGCTTGCCGGCAAAATCGAGGCAGCGAAAGCTGCTGACGTTGACCCGTCAAGCAACTCACTCTTGCAGCATCTCGACGAGACCCAAATCGCGTCCTTGTGGAAGTAACACTTGGACGCAACCCGAAGACGCCTCCCCTAACCGGGAGGCGTTTCCATATCAGCAGCTCAAAATGACTTGCAAAAGCCTTGATTTTTGCTCAGTGTAGAGTAGAATTTCGTCACTACGGTTACTGCCCGTCAGTAACCGGATCTGGAAATCGTTTCCAGGTCCATCGTCGCAGCACCAATGGAGGTATGACGTGATAGAAACGAAAACTCGTTCGTTAACATTCGAGCGTCACGATCGGCGGAAAGAAGCCCCCAAGGACTTCTTCGAGTCAATCGAACGACGTTTCAGCGACCGCCTGCAATGCGCAGGCAAAATCGAGCTCTGGATCGGAGAGAAGATCAAGGGTACGCATCACCGGAAGGGCGTCAAGATCAGCCGCCGTAATGGCCGCTTGATCGAAGGCGTTTGCCAACCGGGTGATAACGACACTTGTTATCATTTCCGGGCCCAGGTTCACAGCCCACTCGACCCCAGCGTGGTTCACGCTAAGGTCAGCGCTGCTGAGGAGAAGTCGGCGCCGTCGAGCGTCGTCGTCAACATAAGCGAGCGACAGGCAAGCATCAACCCCGACGTGTTCTGGAACGAAAGCCACCTGAATCTGGTCGTTCAACTTGTTGTCGACCCGAAGACGGATCGCGGCTTGATCCCGATCACAGAGGTTGCAACTGCAGTTGTCTGCGTTATCGAAGACAGCAGTGGCGTTAAGAACCCGAGTGAAGAGCTCGTTCAAGACGCGTTTCTTCGCCTCGTGCGTGGCAGTCACCTCTTCCCGTTCGCTCAGAACGGCAAGACGATTAGCCACTTCACGCTGACGAAAGACGCCTCTATTGCCGCTGTTGTAACAGCTGCAGCTGGTTTTACCCAGCAAACGACGCCTGAACCGCCTGCCCAGCAGGCCGTCACTACGGTCGTCGTTCCACAGCCGCCCGCTGATACTCCCCCCGTTACCAACGAGGGAGACACGAAACCGGCCGCACCGGGAAAACTCGACACTCATGACGCAGCGGATCCTGCCGCGTCGCCGACTCCTCAGACTGAACAGAAGGGCACCTTTGGCGACCTCTTTCAGAACGAACAGAAGCTAGCCGCTCTGGAAGCGGAGCTGATGGCAGAGGCCGACCCATTGTCAGGATCTCTATCCTACGTGGCTACGCTTGCCGTCTTCTGTCGGTACTTACAAAGAATCGGCATCGACTCAAATGAAATCGCCGATCGTCGGATCGGTGGCGGCCTAAGCCAGCTCGTGCGTCGCAAGGTGCTCGAGCAGTGCGGAGAGCCGTACGAACACAAAGGCTACGTCGTGGTCAAGCAGCGAGAAGCAATTGAACTCGCCAAGAAAAGTCGCCCCCAAGGCGACCAGCTAACGGAGACTCGACTGAACAACTTGCTGGAGCGCGTCGCTTCAGACGAGGGCATTGCCACGGTCGGCGAGACGCTGATCGCGGCTTCTGAGGGCACAAACTTCCTCATAGCGGACTCATACTGGGCGGCGCTTCGCAAAGCCCTGGATGTCTGGACGACAAACGAGAAAGTCATTGAGGCCTCCCACCGAGCGTTATCAAACGCTCGCTACATCACCGGGGAGCGACGCAACCCGTACGGTGTAGGCTACACGATCAACGAGAAGCTAGTCTCTCTCGTTGAAGCTTGGCAACCGATCTGGAAGGAACGCGAAGCCGAGTTTGACGCAAGCACGACACGACAGCGCGAACTTGACCTTCAGAAGGTCGATTCGGCTAGCAAGGTGATTGCAGATCTCAAAGCGACAAATGGCACCACTACGGCGCCGGCTGCCTCCGCAGTGAGAAAGCAAACTCCGGCTAAAAAACCGGTCGGGGCCATACCGAACGTTCAGCCGTCCACTCCTAGGATCGAGAAGACCATCGACGATTCGTTGGCCGAGCTCGAAGCGGAAATGGCGGCGCAAGACGAGGCAATGGCGGCGCTCGTGCGCAAAAAGCAGAAGCTCATGCAAACTAAGGTCGTCGGTGAGGCTTTCCGAGCCAATCCAGAGGCAGCCGCTGCAGCCAAGCAGTTGCTCGCTGCAAACGACCTTGAGGGCCTGAAGAAGCTTCTCAACCTCGACGACTGAGTCGAGGCGGCCGCAAGGCCAACTTGACCCCGAGTGGGTCACCCGAAGCCCTGTTCATGTAACAGGGCTTTCGCTTACCCCAAAAAATTAGGTTGTAAGAGTGATAATCAGCCAACCTAATAGAAACATCGACAAAAATAACACCGGCAGCCCACAACCTCGGTGAATAGTTTCTTCGACTGGATCTTCTTTTTTCGCGTCGTCAACCATGACCCGCCAATTATAGCTCGGCCTTAAGGAGACTTTTATGGCAGTTCTTACGAGGACGTTTCTACCGTGTTTCGTTCGCGCGAGTATTGGCAGTATTCACAGTCTGGATTGGCCTCAGGAATAGCTGCATTATCGAGAGTTTTTTTGATATCAACAAGTGTCGGCTCTACCCACGAATCATCACCACTATACGGGAGTAAATGGACATCAAACTCTAATCTAGCGTCGAACGCTTCGCGATCCTTACGCCCGTTGACGTAAACAAAGTAGGCAGTGTCAGACACCTTGAAATCGTTGCGACGAAATAACCATTGATAAACTTCAGCTTGTCGCTTATAGCCAATTTGCCACTCGGCGTCCAAACTTATTGCCCCTTCTTTTGAGGTCGCTTTGTAATCAACTATATGTAGTTCTTTTTGTGAATTAATCCAAACATCGTCTATAGCGCCGAAGACTATAAAATTTGTCGGTTGATGATGGTAACGGATGCCCTCAAAGTTTTCTCGCCACTGGCTCAATTTCGTGTGATCGAACGGTGTTGCGTCGACTCCGTAATTTTCCATTAAAGGGTGCTTAGTACCTACCGCGCGATGGGCGTCGAACTCTTTTTTGAGCAAAAAGTCCACCGCCGAATTGAGGGTGAACGGAAATCCTGGCGGTTGGCCGACGCCGTAACGCCGATCAAGGTAAAAGCAACGTGGACACTTTAGGAAGTTATCAATCTTGGTGCGTGACAGTTTGAACGGACCTTTAGATTTTGGATCGTAGGTATAGCGGCTTTTTTCATAACGCATAAAAGGTATATTAAATGAATCATGGACGAAATTCACCTGACAGTAACAATCAACGCCCCGATAACAGCCGTTTGGAAAGCTCTGACTGACCCAGCAGAAATCGACAAATGGGAAGGCGGTCCAGCGATAATGGACGAAAAAGTCGGTAGTAGATTCGAGTTTTGGGGAGGAGAGATTCACGGCACAAATACAATCGTAGTGCCGAAGAAGAAGTTAGTTCAAGACTGGGAGTACGGTGACTGGCCAAGCCCCTCGACAGTTGTTTTTGAATTGTTTGAAGAGGGCGACGTGACTCGTGTCGAGTTAACACAGACTGGCCACCCCGAAGAAGAGACGAAAGACCTTATAGACGGCTGGAAGAGCTTTTACCTCGGCGCTATCAAGGAACTTTTAGAAGACAAGCAAAAACAGCCTTAAGATTAGGCTGTTTTTGCTTCGAAGACTACTGCCAGGCAAATAAAATTGCCGCGGCAATTAGGATTGAAACTAGTTGGTAAAGCGCGTTAATCCAGAAGAGTCTAGCGCTCCGACCTTCATAAAAAGCATTCGTAGCCATTGTCACAGCAATGAAGCCGACCCAAGCCCAAGCAGCAGTCTGGAGAGCCTCAGTCATCGTTGTGGTGCCCACAAGCCGAATAAAGTGAGCCAAAACATAAGCCCCGATTGCGGCCAAAATATAGGTCCACAACATCGTGACCGGTTTATAACCTTCCTTAATCTCCTGTTCGGTTTTACCTATAGCAGCAATCCACATCCGACCAAACACTGGCAAACTGTACCATATATAACCAACCACCATATATGCGATTGCTGCCACAAACACTGCCCAATAATTTACAGAGATATCGTAATTCATTTTCACCTCCTTCCTATGTTGTCCTCACTATACGTAACGTCTGACCTGAAGTACAAGATTTTGCGCCCTTCGTATGCTAACAATTAAGAGATGAGGCCCGCATTAACAAAGTTTTTGGGATCAATGACGATGTATGCGCTAATGGTGCGGTTTCTCGCTGGGATGCTGGCGATTGCTTTCGTTTTGGCACTGGCGGATAAAGTACCGTTTGAAGCGAGTGCGATAGCCACAACCACGCTTGTTTCTGTCGTTAGCTGCTACGTCTTCAATTTGTTACTGGCACGATTTTTCAAAGTCAGACCTAATCCAGAATCGTGGCTGATCTCTTCGCTTATCCTCGCCCTTATTGTTGGTCCAGCCTCGTTAAGCGCCTCGTGGCTGCCGCTGCTAATTGCCGCTGCAGCAGCAATGGCATCGAAATACCTTCTGCGGTTTAAATCCCGCCATATCTTCAACCCAGCAGCAGTTGGTGTCGTTACGATGTATTTAACTACCGGAACGGGGGCGAGCTGGTGGATAGGAGTTATGCCACTAACCGTTTTAGTGGTGGCTGGCGCTATTCTAATCGGATACAAGATTCGCCGGTTAAAAATGGCCGTGGTATATATAGTGGCCTTTCTTCTCCTATTCTTTACTCTGAACGGAACTGGGCTGCCGCTATCGGACAACGCCAAGCTCATCGAAGGCTTGTTACTAAACTCGCCGCTATTTTTCTTTGCGTTAGTGATGCTGCCAGAGCCGGCAACCTCCCCAGCTAATCACCGTCTTGGTTACGCCTACGCGGTGTTAATTGCTTTTGGCGGCGTGGCTATTCAGCGCTTTTTACCAAGTATCCCCTACTCGCTCGAATTATCACTCTTACTCGGAAACATTCTCGCCCGAGTTGTGGAGAAGATTGACTACTTTACTATGACGCTCGTTAAACAAGATAAATTAGCGCCGACAATTGAACTTTTCACTTTTGAGCCGCAGCCGAAAGTTAATTTTGTGCCCGGACAGTTTTTGGAATGGACGTTACCACACTCTAGTCCAGATAGTCGTGGGGTAAGGCGCTGGTTTACTATCTCCTCATCGCCTACCGAAAAACTCCTGCTTCTAACCACCCGTTTTGCTGATAAGTCGAGCAGTTTTAAGACAGCCTTGCGAGCCTTAAAACCGCATCAACAAGTCTTTGCACGCGGCCTTGAAGGCGACTTCGTCATGCCAAGCGATAAAACCAAGCCATTGGTTTTTATTGCCGGTGGCATCGGCATCACCCCGTTCCGCAGCATGATTAAATATCTCGTCGATAGCGGCGAACGACGCGATATTATTCTCATTTATGCTACTAAAACCGCCGAGGATTTGGTTTTCATGGATCTTTTCCACGAAGCCAGCGAGGCATTTGGCCTGAAGATAGTAACCGTTGTCAGCAACCCACCAGAAAACTGGAGCGGCTATAAAGGTCAGATAAGCCCTGCTGTGATAAAGGAGGAAGTACCTGACCTGCTTAGCCAACTGTTCTATGTCTCTGGACCAGAGCCGATGGTCGAAGCTTTGTCGCAACTTTTAGGCGAGATGGGCGTGCCAAGATCGAACATCCGCCAGGATTTCTTCCCAGGTTATACGAACGATTTATTGACTAAGAAATAGCGCTATTTCTCGACGGTTATCTTGCCGGTGTCAGACGTGTCGGAATGGTTGTGATAACCCCAGGCGCCGACCTCGTTGAAAGTGAAGGAAAAGCTCTCGCCTTTGGCTAAGTTCTTGCCAGCATCAAGTCCCGGCATTCCTGTATGCGTTGGGTGAGGATCAGATGCAACCCAAAGTGGATTGCTGCTATCGTTGCGAAAGATTACTTTGGTGCCAGCTTTGACAGTTGCAGAATCAGGCGAAAAACCGTTGTCGGTATAAGCGATTGTTCGCTCAACAGCGACGCTACCATCGTCTTGGCTAGCGGTGCCGGATTGCTGGTTGGACACATCGTCATTACTACTGCTGTCGTTATTCTTATTACCAAACAAGAACCAAGCCGCGATGATCAGAACCAAAATTACTACTACCCATATTAACGTTTTCATTTTTTCCTCCTAATTCTTACTTCTTGTACAGTTAAACAAAGGCCCGAGCCAGTTACAATAGAAGTTGGCAGGAAGAAATTGTATGCCAACTGCTTTCCCTAGGGTTCTTCGATCCCGGCGGGTATGGAAAATTGGCGAGTTGGTACTATGGACGCAATTTCGTGAGTGTGGCAACGTTTCTCGCGTCTGGCCCGAGGTTGTCGTAGCCCGGTACTTCAAGATATCCGGCCAAGTTTGCCCAACGTTCGTCATTGACGATGAGCTCAAACGGCAGTGATCCCATCTTCCCTTCGCCGATATTCTCGTGCCGGTCGCGTTTGGCACCAAGATCAAATTTTGAGTCATTGAGATGCCAGCAGAACACGTTCTCCAGGCCAATAAGCCGAGAGACTTCGTTAACATACTTTTCGTAACCTTCGGCATTGGAGATGTCGTACCCAGCCGCGAAAGCGTGGCAAGTATCCAAACAAACACCGGCACGTTTTCGGTCGCTTGAATTTTCTAACAACCAAGCCAAATCTTCGAGTTTACCGCCGATTGTTGAGCCAGCTGAGTTCTCATAAATTAATTTAGCCTCGGGTGGTGTTGCGTCGAGTACCGTCTTAATAATTTGCTTAATTTGTTTGGCGTTGCTTTCGATTCCGCCGTTATAAGTGCCTGGGTGGAAAACCGTTCCCACGACGCCAACTTTCGGGGCTAATTTTAGCGTCTCGGTTAAGGCAGTAATTGTTTTGACGACGTTATCCGCTGAAGCGCCTGCAAGGTTAGTTAGATATATGCCATGAAAGATAACTTGTTTAAATTGTTTCGGCCATGCCTCTAGAAAAGCCGCACATGCCTCGTCGCTCCAACCACGAATTTTCCACTGCAAGGGAGCTGAGGGGAAGATTTGTAGCGCTTCCGCGCCGATCTCGCGACCCTTTTTAAGAGCGGTCTCCAAGCCACCCGCAGTCGGTACGTGAGCACCGATAATCATCTGACACTTACCGCTGCGAATTGTTTTTCGACGACCGACCAGTCGATGTTCTTAAAGAACGCTGTAACGTAGTCAGCGCGTTTTACGCCGTAGTCGATAAAATAAGCATGCTCGTAGACGTCCAGTGCAACCAGCGGAACAGAATTCCAGTTCAAATAAGTATTTTGAGAATCGCCAACGATCACCAGCAAGCGCTCTAAGTCACGATCCCAAACTAGGTGTGCCCAACCGCGAGCTGCCATACCAGCAGCGGTGAAAATGTCTTTCCATGATTCATACGAGCCAAAGTCTTTGGTAAGTCGTTCTAACAATTTGCCCGACGGTTGCTCACCACTACCACCTAGGAGCCCGAAATATACCTCATGATTTTTTATGCCCGACAACGCGAAAGTCATCTCGACCGACAGGGCACGAAATTTTGAGGAAATTTGGTTCGCCGAAGCCAGGTCAACTTCCCGTAATTCGCCGATAATCTCGTTCCACTTCTTAACATAACCCTCGTAGAGCTTATAGTGCTCGGTCATAGTCCGTTCGCTAATACCATCAAGCTCGCGAATCGAACTAAATTTTTTGGCTTCGTACATCTCGGCCTCCTTATCAATGTTTATTATCGTTGAAGTTAATACTAAGATATTCATACCGAAAGGCAACTGCTCATTCTACAGAGCGGGAGGACAGCATGTGTAGTGACCCAGATTGGTGTTCCTTATTTAACCCTGATCTCAACAGCTGCTGCTTCGCCCGACTACGTGGTGAAGCAACAACTGACGAGCTACGACCCCAGCCGTCGTCCCAGAATGACACGCGCGGTCCGATTGAGCGGTACATCGCCGAACGGGCAGAACGTGAGCAGGGTAACGACAGGTGGCAAGTCTAGCCAATGACGGCTCTCAATGGTCCCAAGCAATCGCGCGGGACCATTAGACTAACGTTTTAATTGTGTCGATAATCGTTCGACAATCGCTGCTTGTTGTTTCCCGCCCAAGCGTTATACGGATCGTTTTATTCGCCAGCTGAGAATTGAGCCCGATGGCGGCTAAAACATGTGACTCGGCTAGACTCTTTGAGCTGCAGGCGCTTCCTGCCGACACAGCGATTCCTGCCGCATCTAAATCGCGGACGAGATCGGTGGACTTAGTCTTCGCGAGTGTCACCGAAAGATGGTTAGGTAAGCGTGGGGCGTCTTCACAGTTAACTAAAATATTACCGAGACTTTTAAGCTCTGCTTGAAGAAAATCTCGCAAATCACTTATCTTAATGAAGTCTTTTTGGCGGTTGTTCTTAATAATTCGAACCGCTTCCGCTAGTCCGACGATCCCCGGCACATTCTCAGTACCGCTACGCAAACTCTGTTCCTGTCCCCCACCGTAAATTAACGGGAAAATGCTAACCTTATCTCGTACGTAAAGCACCGCGATACCTTTCGGGCCATATGCCTTGCTACCATTAAACGCCAACAGATCCACCCCAAGTTTCTGAACATCGAACTCGATAAAACTCGTTGCTTGGCAAGCATCAACATGTACAAGGGTTTGAGGGTTTTTCGACTTCACCGCTTGTACAATAGCGGCGACGTCCTGGATTACGCCGATTTCAGAGTTTGCCAGATGGACACTGATAAGGGACGTCTTGGCCGTGACGGCGGACGCAATTTGCTTCGGTGATACCGTTCCATTCTCATGTGGGGCGACATATGCAACTTGTAATCCATCACGCTCTAGTGCTTGGCAGGTGGTTAGAACACTGGGGTGCTCAATTTGAGTGGTAACAATGTGGTTGCCGGTTTTTTTATTTGCCCTTGCGGCCCCCAAAATAGCTAAATTATTACTCTCAGTGCCGGTACCAGTAAAATATACTTCTTTGGGTTTGGCGTTGATAAATTTCGCAATCTCGGCTCGTGAGGACTCTACCGCGTCAGCCGCGAAACGTCCGAAGTTATGATTGCTCGACGGATTACCGAAATTGTTCGTAAAAAAAGGCTGCATTGCTAGTGCAACTTTCTTATCGGTCGGTGTGGCCGCAGCGTAATCGGCATAAATTCTTACCATTTGACGAGCCAAATTCTACCTTAAAAACCGTCCAAAGTCAC
Organism: Candidatus Berkelbacteria bacterium; assembly: GCA_016432625.1. Taxonomy (NCBI): domain Bacteria; phylum Candidatus Berkelbacteria; species Candidatus Berkelbacteria bacterium. Next base: position 282,566 of record CP066697.1, on the reverse strand, counting down.
GGATAGCTCTCGGTTGATAGAACAAGAATCTTGGACTTTTCCTTCAGTAAATTAGCAAAACGATGGGCGTCAGATACCGAGCCAAGTAACTTACCGAAATGCATCGGCACAACCACATCTGGCTCCAAAACTTCAACCGCCTTGATCGCCTCCTCGAGTGTCATTACAAACGTCCCAGAGATCGGTAGAAAGGCAACGTCAATCTTCTTTAACTCCGCCATTTCAGGGGTGAAGTCACTGTCACCAGCGTGGTAGTAGCGCGTCGCACCAACTTCAATGATCCAGCCAACAAAACCTGCTTCCTTAGGGTGAAATACTTCGTTTGGTGTTCGAAATTTATCGATATTGTAAGCAGGAACCGTCCAATATTTAAAAAATTTCGTGGCGCGCTTATCTTTGCCATCAAAAATTTCTAATTGGGCGCCGAATGACTCCAGCTCCTTTGCGGCGGCCGGCGGGGCAAATATTTTACCGCTCGGCTTCAGAAGCTTTCTGATTGAGTTAACGTCACAGTGGTCGAAATGTGGGTGAGACACAAAAACAAAGTCCACTGGAGTAACGAACTCGTCTTTGACGTCATACGGATCAAAGGCAAAAGTAAACTTTTGCTCGGGATATTCGACAATAAAGCCGTCATGGCCCAACGCTGAAATCGTCGCCCCGTCGTAGGTACCGCTGCGCATTACTTTGCCCCAACTTTTAGAGCCATCTCGACAAGCCGGCAAGAATAGCCGTATTCGTTGTCGTACCAGGCAATTACTTTTGCCATATCGCCATCGATCACTTGGGTAAGCGACAAGTCGACAATAGCTGAGGCAGGGTTACCAATAACATCTGATGAAACAAGCGGCTCGTCTGTTACCTCAAGAATCCCCCGATACCTCGGGCTTTTTGCGGCATCGATTAGTACCTGCTTAATTTCGTCCACAGTCGTCTTACTTTTTAGTAAGAAAGTGAAATCGGCTAGCGAACCGACCGGTGTTGGAACCCTGATGGCTAGACCATCAAATAAGCCTTTAAGCTCGGGAATAACTTCCGTTGTTGCTTTAGCGGCGCCGGTTGTCGTTGGGACAATATTTTGAGCGGCGGCGCGAGCGCGACGCAAATCCTTGTGTGGTCCGTCCTGCAAATTCTGATCCTGAGTGTACGAGTGAATTGTTGTCATCATTGCCTTTGCCACACCAAACTTGGCATGCATCACCGCGGCGACCGGGCTAATACAGTTAGTCGTGCATGAGGCATTGTTGATAACTTCAGATTCGTGAGCCGTTTCGTCATTAACGCCAAGAACATGCGTCGGGGCGTTGTCAGCAGGTGCTGAAATCACAACCCGACGAGCTCCGGCTTTAAGATGAGCTGCGGCGGTTTTACCGTCCGTGAAATGACCAGTGCATTCAAGTACCACGTCAACATTTAACTCGTCCCAAGGTAATTTCGCTGGGTCTTGCTCGGCAAAAACTTTTATCTGTTTTTCACCAACAATAATTAGATCGCTATCGCTTTTGGCTGCGGGCGAGAAGGTCCGGTAATTTGAGTCGTACGTAAAAAGGTGGGCCAGCGTTTTGGGGTCTGTTAAATCATTAACCGCGACGAGTTCGGCCTGTTCCGCATGGTGAGTAAGCAAGATTCGCGCTGCTGTGCGCCCGATTCTGCCGAAACCGTTGATTGCAATTTTAAGCATTTTCCTCCTTGGACATCTTAGCGGGCTTTCCCACTACTGCCAAACAACTTAATATGTCGGCGAACTTCTTCGATAATCTCGTCACGAGATGGTTTAAGCTCTTCTCGCGGATCGTAAATGTCCGGATCCTTTAAAGTACGACGCAACTCGCGTGTGAAAGCTAGACGCAAATCGGTATCGATATTAATTTTGCAAACCCCCGCTGAAATCACTTCACGCACTAGTTTCTCGTCGGTAGATGAGGCGCCATGCAGGACTAATGGCACGTTCACAACTTTATTAATTTCAGCGAGCAGCTCAACGTCGAGCCTCTCGTGTGGCAGTGGCTTGCCGTGAGTTGAACCAATTGAAACCGCAAAAGCATCAACGCCGGTCTCTTTAACGAAAGTCATGGCTCGTTTTGGGTCGGTGAAATGGCTATTGTCACCCTCGACGTAATCTTCTCGACCTCCGATCTGATCCTCCTCCGCTTCGACCGTTGCCCCAAGCCTGTGAGCTTTAAGCGTAAAGTCTTTGACGAACGGGATACGTTTGTTCTTTTCCATTTGCGAGACATCGAGCATGACCGAGGAGAATCCAGTTCGAAGGGATTGTTCGACGAGCTCAAAATTTCGTCCGTGATCGAAATGGACGCAAACTGGCACTTTTGCCCGATCGGCCAATGTTTTGGCGATGGCAAACGCCAAGTCGAGGCCCATATAATCAATCGTTTTCTCACTAATTTGTAAGATGACTGGTGAATCTTCTTGTTCTCCGGCCTCCACAACCGCCATGGCCGATTCGAGTGTGGTCATATTGAAGCCGCCAATCGCGTAGTGGCCCTCGTCCGCCAAGGCGAGTATTTTCGTTAGGTTAACGAGCATTTTTTCCCTTCAGGGTGATGGCTTTTTTGACCGCGTCGCAGATAGCCTCGACGTTTAGCCCGAAGTGGTCCATTAACTCCTTAACCGATCCAGATTCACCAAAACTGTCCTTAACCCCGACACGTACAACTGGTACCGGATTAAATTGGCTAACCAGCTCAGCAACAGCCGAGCCCATTCCGCCGTCAATTTGATGATCCTCGGCAGTAACAATGGCGCCGGTCTCCTCTGCCGCGTCTAAAATTGTCTTATGATCTAACGGTTTAACGGTATGAAGGTTAACGACCCTGACGGAGTACGTGCCTTCAAGCTGGTGAGCTGCCTGTAGAGCGTTGAATACTAATGGGCCATTGGCGACAATCGTCACATCGCTACCTTTAGTTATAGTTATCGCTTTACCAAGTTCAAACGGCGTTTCCTCGCTCGTGATGGTGGGGACTTTCTCTCGACCGAGTCGTAAATAACACGGGCCTTTATGTTTAGCGATTGCGAGGGTGGCTTTATGTGCTTCAGTCGCATCGCACGGCACGACCACGACCATATTTGGTAACACGCGCATTATCGCCACATCCTCAAGCGCCTGATGGGTCGCGCCATCAGCTCCAACACTCAAACCAGCATGCGAGCCAATGATTTTGACGTTATTTTTGGAATAGCAAACTGAGACTCTGATTTGATCCCAAGTTCGTCCTGGCGAGAAGACGGCGTAAGACGCGGCGAACGGAATAAAGCCTTCATGAGAAAGTCCGGCAGCGATACCAATTAAATTTTGTTCCGCGACGCCAATTTCAAAAAACCGCTCCGGAAAACTCTTGGCAAATTGCTGAACCCTAGTGCTCTCTGTCAAGTCGGCCGTTAGGGCGACAATACTCTCGTTGTGCTTACCAAGCTGAAGAAGCGCTTCACCAAAGCCGTCACGAATCGCCGCTTGTTCCAACTCACCTACGCCAACGCCGTTCAAGAGTTGCATCACTCGTGTTCTCCCTGAATTTTTCCGCGCAGTGTCCGGAGCTCATTTAATGCCTGGTGAGCTTGCTCTTTATCGGGTGGCGTACCGTGCCATTTATAATCTTGTTCCATGAAGTCAACGCCCTTACCGGGGATAGTATGAAAAATTATCGCGGTCGGCTTTTCAAAAACTGCTCGGGCGTGACGGAAAGAGCTAATAATGTCGTCAAAATTGTGGCCGTCAGCCTCGATCACGTGCCAGTTAAAAGCTTGGTATTTTTCGAGTAGTGGCTCTAGCGGCAAAACGTCTTCGGTATGGCCGTCGATCTGGATATTATTGCGGTCAACAATTGCCGTTAGATTATGAAGGCGCCTTGCACCCGCATACATAATTCCTTCCCAACTCTGCCCTTCGTTGTGCTCGCCGTCACTCATCACAAGGTAGGTCCGCCAATCCTCGTCCTTTAATTTAGCCGCTAAGGCCATGCCAATAGCTTGGCTAACGCCCTGGCCTAGCGGTCCTGAGGACGTCTCTACGCCTGGGAGTGATAGATTATGCGGGTGTCCTTGCAGGCGACTACCAATTTGTCGCAACGTCTTTAACTCGGCTCGTGGGAAAAAGCCGCGCAACGCCAGCGTCGCGTAAAGCACTGGACAAATGTGGCCACAAGACAGAACTAAACGGTCGCGCTCTGACCAATCGGGATCTTCGTTTTTAATTTTAAGAATTTCAAAATATAGCGCCGTGAAGACGTCGGCCATACCAAGCGGCCCCGCCGAATGACCTGAACCAGCCTCAAGTAACATAGCGATTATTTCTTGACGAATTTCGTTGGCTTTAAGTGCAAGCTGCTTGCTGTTCATGACATCTCCGCTAGTTCTAAAAGTCGCGAGTAGCTAGCTTGCCAATCGGTGCTATCGAAAATTGCCGAAGAGGCGACAAAATAACTCGCCCCATTTTTACGTAGCTGTAGGATAGTGTTCTCGTGTACACCGCCATCGACACTTATCACCAGTCGGCGGTTGGGTAATCGATGAAGGTAACTTACGGCCGTTGGCGTCTGAGGCAACATGGTCTGCCCCGTCTTGCCTGGTTCAATACCCATTACTTGAACGTAGTTACTCAGTTCTAAAAAGGGTCTGAGATACTCCAGGTCAGTTTCTGGGCTAACAGCAAAACCGAGCAACATATCGATTTCCCTGGCGTACGAGACCAATTCATCCGGGTCGAAAAACGACTCAATATGAACAATACTGCGCGTCACTCCAGCTTTTTTAAGATCGTCCAAATAAGGTATCGGGTTTTTCACCATCAAATGTGCTTCGGCGTAGTCAATCGCCAGCGTCGGCCATTTTTTGATTGGGAGCGTAGTTGGAGGGACAAACTCACCGTCGGCGACGTCGATATGAATGGCGTTAGCATTCTCACGAGCGAACTCTAAATGGCGCAGGAAATCTTCTGCAGTATTCGTTAAGTTTCCAGGCAAGATCGGTCCCTTAGCCTTCATATTCGATCGATCTCCTTGACTCGGCGTTTATATCTCTCTTCATGGCCAAATGTCGTAGCCAGAAACATCCGAACTATCTCCCAAGCCGTTTCGTTACTTACAAGTCGGGCCGGCAAGCAGGCGATATTGGCATCGTCCTCATCGCGTGAACGTTGAGCGACCTCTTCGTTCCAAACCACCGCCGCCCGGATACCTTTGGTTCTATTGGCCACAATCGACATTCCTACGCCGGTGCCGCAGAAAAGCAACCCAGTGCCGCCGTGCTTTATGACTTCCTTAGCAACACGCCTGGCGTGTACGGGATAGTCATCCATCTCCTTGGAAAACGTCCCTAGATCTTCAAAAGCGACGCCATCGATTGCCAACTTATGGGCCACAAATTCTTTCTGCTCAAACCCCGCATGGTCGGCGGCAAGGTAGAGCATCGTCAGCTCACTACATTAACTAGATCGCTCGTCAGCATTCCTTCGATATTCTTAGCGGTAGTTTCTAAAATATTGTCGAGCGCTTCTCGACTATTGAACGCGTTGTGCGGCGTGACTAAAACTTTCGGGTGACGCATTAGGGCGTGATCGGCGAGCGCTGTTTGGTAGTCTTTAAGCTGGAAATACGGTGAGAAAAACTCTTTTTCTTCTTGTAGAAGCTCCTCGTCCTCCAACACATCGACAGCCGCTTGGGAGACGATCCCATCATCGATCGCCTCGAGCAAGGCTCTCGTGTCGACTAAGCCGCCACGTGCGGTGTTAATTAATACCACTCCTCTTTTCATTTGTTTGAACTCGTCGCGCCCGACGACGTGGGTGTTGTTAGCAAGTAACGGACAATGGAGGGTAATAACATCGCTGGCGTGGAGCAGTTGCGGCAATGAAACAAATTCAACACCGTATTTCTCTACTAGTTCGTCATTTGGTTTGGGATCGAAGGCCATAAGGCGCATACCCAAGCCGCTTGCGATCCGGGCAACGTGAGCACCAATTTTGCCAGTGCCGACAACGCCGAGCGTTTTGCCCATCAAGTCCCAACCTGTCAGACCGCGATAGTCAAAGTCACCGTCGCGGGTTCGCTCGACAGAGGGGACGATATTACGAGACAGTGCCAGTAAGAGAGCGATCGCGTGTTCCGCGACGGTGTTTGGGCCGTACGCCGGGACGTTGCAAACCGTGATATTACGCTCGTGGGCTAGTTTCATATCAATATGATTAGTACCCACTGACATCGTGGCAATCCCCCTGATGTCGCGCAACTGATCGAGGACATGAGCCTTCAGGTCAGAGTAAACAAAACAGACCAGGAAATCCGCCCCCTCGGCCTCGGGGACGTTATGCGGCGTCAAACGATGCGGATAAAAGACAAGTTCCGTGCCGTGTAATCGCTCACGAAAGAACTCTTCTTCCCATTTTTCTACCTCAAAAAAGACTACACGCTTCCCCTCCATACCTTTACTGTACCACACCGCATCAGGTAAGCTAACCCTGTTAAAAACGCGGGTGTGGTCTAACGGCATGACGTAACCTTCCCAAGGTTGAGAAGGGGGTTCAATTCCCCTCACCCGCTCGAACAAGGAAATTGCCTCAACAAAATAGCAAAAATCCCGGAGGGGGCCGGGAAGTTTGCTAGAGTCGAGGTGGACTAATTGTCACAACGCCATCGCCTCAAACCGGGTGGTCGTCGCGATGCTTCTCGTAATCGGTTCTCACCAACACGAGTCGTTGCATGTACTTACCCTAGTCACACTTGGCCAAAAGAGCTTTAGTAGTTTCTCTAGTCTTTGAATTAAGGTAACGCTGGCCGTGGAAAATGTTTTGGATGATCTGCTGTTGGCATACTTTACAGGCAACTTTTCGTTTGGCATACTGTTGACTCATGAGTTCTACTGTCGTGTCAAAAAATATCATCAGCGTCAAAGATATCAGGAAAACCTATCCGGGCGGTACCGAGGCGGTGCGGGGGGTTAGTTTCGACGTGCGTCAGGGCGAATTCTTTGGCTTTTTAGGGCCCAATGGGGCTGGTAAAACAACTACCATCAATATGCTCGTCAATTTGGTCAAGAAAACTTCGGGCGAAATTAAGATTGACGGCCTGAGGCTCGAAGATAACCTAGACGAAATATATAAGCGTGTCGGCTTTGCCATGCAAGAAGTTGGCCTTGATGAGGTGGCGACAGCTCGAGAAATGCTGCAATTGCACGGCAAGCTTTATCACATGGATAACGAAAAAATCCAGCAGCGAGTCAGCATGCTCCTCAAACTAGTTGAGCTTGAGAAAGTTGCCGACAAATTTACTTCAACGTACTCTGGCGGCATGCGTCGTCGCTTCGACTTAGCCCTGTCCTTGATGCACGAGCCAAAGGTCTTGTTCCTTGATGAACCGACCCAAGGCCTCGATCCACATGCCAGGCAACTGATCTGGAGTCACCTGCGCAAGCTCAATAAAGAGGGTATGACGATTTTCCTGACTACTCACTTTATGGAAGAGGCCGAGGAGCTTTGTGAACGTTTAGCGATTATGGACAAAGGCCAGATCGTTGAAATGGGTTCACCGCAAGAATTAATCAAGAAACATAACGCCAAAAATATCGAAGAAGTTTTCCTTAAAACCACCGGACACAATATCGGCGAGGAGGATGTTAATAAGAACGCCGCTGACCCATTCGTGAGGATGAGGAGCTAGCATGACGACTTTCTTTTCTGATTGGTATTATCTGTCGATCCGTAACATTAAACTGATTTGGCGACCGCTCATGGCGCTATTGCCACCGTTTTTTATGCCGATCTTTTTCTTTGCGGTAAACTCGCTCTCATTGTCGTCGTTCGCTAAAGTCCCTGGTTTCCCTGACGTTTCTTATAAAGACTTCATCGCCCCTGTGGCAATTTTTACGGCGATCTTCTTCTCGGCTGGTAACGCCGGTATTGAGTTAGTCCAAGATATTCAAAGTGGTTATTTCAAGAAATTGGTCATAATGCCGATTAACCGCCTGAGCATCGTCTTAGCAAAACTCACTGAGATCGCCGTTCAGTCCATTTTACAGGGCGTGGTTATGCTGATTTTACTTTTGGTTTGGGGCGTGACTATTAAAACCGGTTTCTTCGGGGTATTGGCGATGTTTGGGATGCTGATTCTATTCGCGATGGCATGGAGCTGTATCGGCATGATCTCCGCCCTTAGAACTCAGAATGCTCGCCTAGTTCAGTCGTTGTTTATCCTGGTCTTCCCGCTGCTTTACCTAACAACGTCACAATCACCGCGTGAGCTTCTGCCATCGACTTTCGCCCAAATTACTGATTACAACCCTGTCACCTACATTATTGAGGGGATCCGCGCCCTCGTCCTTGACGGTTGGGGTAATCCGGATATTGCCTACGGTTTTTATGCCGCCGCCGGGATGTTCATCGTCCTCGTGACGTTAACCGTCATGTCGTTCCGCAAGGCAATAAAGTAAGCCTTAATTCAAGGTTAATTTTAGGGTAGAATACTTCAGTCGCCACCTTAGCTCAGTGGTAGAGCAACGGTATCGTAAACCGTGGGTCCGGGGTTCAAATCCCCGAGGTGGCTCAGATTGATCACCTTAGGCGTCTTTTGTTTCTGGCTCTGGTGAGGCTTCGGCTTCAGCGGTTTCGCCTTCGGCTTTTTCTTCACCTTCGGCAGCTTCTTCAGCACCGAGCTCAGCAACGGCAGCTTCTTCAGCAGCGGTGTCTTCAGTTAGCTCAGCTTCGAGCTCCTCTTCACTGATTGGCGCGGCGACGAGGCAAACCACGTCTTCAGGATCGTCGGTAACCTCAACTGTTTCCGGCACCTGGATATCTTTAACGCGTACTTGATCGTCAAATGTCTTGAGTACGGTTAAATCAACCTCAACTCCTGGAATGAGATCGCCCGGCAGACAACGGATATTAAGTTCGTCTTTGTTAGAGATAAAGTTGCCTTCCATTTCTTCCACGGCTGGCGAAACGCCAACGAAAGTAATCGGAATGGCTGTCTCAATTTTTTCGGTCATTTTAACGGCATAAAAATCGACGTGAATCGGCTCACCGTTAAGATAATGGGTTTGCGGTTCGTGAAGAAGCACTTTGATCGGCTTAGCGTCATTAATAGTTAAGTCCACCAAAGCGCTCGTTCCAGCCTCAGCAAAAACTTTCTTGAACTCCTTGAGGTCAATTGAGATAGGACTTGGTTCAAGGTCGCGACCATAAACTACAGCAGGCATCACCGCGCGTTGGCGCAGCTTTTTTACTTTTTTCCCAGTAATTTCACGCCCTTCGGCGTGTAGAGCAATCGTTTTGTTGACCATTATTTCAAGATGTTTTCGAAACTGCCTTCGAAACTGTCAAGCGCCTTTACGGTGCGTTGCAGCTCGGTTTTGGTAATCAGGCCGGCCTTGGCAACCTCTTTCAGGTTGACTGGCACTAGCAAGATGACCGGAAAATGGCCCCGGTTACAGATAACGGAGAGCTCAACGTTATGCTCGTCGTTAAACGCTTTAAGTTGAATATCTCGTAGCGAAAAAGTCCGGTTACAGACCGGGCAGGAAAGCTCGCGCTGCATTTCGGCAATTTCGTCCTGTAGGGAACGCATTTCTACCTAGATGATACCTGATAAATCGGCAACTCGTCAACCAAGAACGTCAAACCTGCCGACGTTGGGTGTCGCGCCATTTCTGGATCTCGGCGTGGTGCCCGCCAAGTAGTACCTCGGGGACTTTCTTTCCTTTGTAAACCTCTGGTCGAGTATATTGCGGAAAATCAGTTTGCCCCTCGACGAAGGTTTCGGATTCTAGAGAAGCGGCATTTCCTAGAACTCCTGATAGAAGGCGAGTGACAGCGTCGATCACAACCGCCGCGGCTAGCTCGCCACCGCTGATAACGTACGGTCCGATCGAGAGTTTCTGGTCGACGTATTTTTCAATCCGGGCGTCGAAACCCTCGTAACGCCCACAAAGTAGCACCAACCTTTTTTCATGGCTTAATTTTTCGGCAATTTCTTGCGTAAACTGTTCGCCGTCCGGCGAGAGCATAATGCGATGTGCTCTATGTCCGTGATCGACTCCTTCGAGCGCTGCGTGTGCCACGTCAACGCGCAGAACCATTCCCGGGCCGCCGCCGTACGGCGAATCGTCGACAGTACCTCGTTTATCTATCGCCCAAGTGCGTAACTGATGCGCGTTGAGGTCAACAACTCCGCTACGTTGAGCTCTACCAGGTATAGAGTGAGTCAAAACCTGCTCAATTAGATCCGGAAATAGCGTTAGAACATCAACCTTCATCTTTCAATTGTACCTCAAGACAACGTAGTGGCCGCGCCCACTCGGGCGCGGCCACAATTCTAACAATTCTGTTTTATCTAGATAACGCTAGTAGCTTTTTCTTCTGAGGTTGGCTTCTCTTCCGGAATTGATTCAGTTTCTTCCTTCTTTACTTTTTCCGGAGCCGGTTCGCCACCTTCAGGCTCAACGATCTTCAGATTAATGCGGGCATTCGATTTTGAACCGAAGACGCGCAAAAGCGAGCGGATCGCTTTAGCGGTTCGTCCGTCACGACCGATAACCTTACCCATATCAGAGCGGTTCAAAGTGAGCTGGATTAAAACACCCATCTCATCGACGGTTCGGCTAGTGACAACTTCCTCGGGATTTTCTACCAGAGGCTTTACGATACTTTCGACGTATTCTTGATCTGTAATTTCTGCCATGCTGTCCTTTGTCTTACGCGAGTAACGCAGCCTCGACCTACACCACTGCGATTTAACAAGTTGTAACAGAGCGGTTTACGCTTGTAAAGCTCTACAGGGAAGAGATAACTAGCTTCGTCCCGGGGTCTGGGTTCTGGGCGATAATCTCACGCGCGATCGCCGTCTCCAGCTCTTGCTTCATGACTCGCTGCAATGCTCGCGCCCCAAACACTGGGTCATAGCCCTTGGCCGCCAGAGTTTCTATTACGCTTGGCGCGATCTCCAGCTCGAGTCCTTTTTCCTGTTTGACTAGGGCTTTCAGCTGCTCAAGCTGCAAGAGCACCACTTGTTTCACTTCAGCTTTAGTTAGCGGTAAAAAGACCACAACGCCATCGAAACGATTAAGGAACTCGGGAAGGTAGGTTCTCTCGCTTATGAGCTGATCAAGTAGCTGTTTCTCCGTAGTCGCCGCCTCGGCACCGCGCTCGACCTGACTCTTTATAAAACTTGATCCGGCGTTACTTGTGGCGATGACAATCGTGTTGGTGAAATCTAGGACTTTGCCGAAATTAGTGGTTAGACGACCTTCGTCGAGTAATTGGAGCAGAACATTTTTCACTGTATCAGAAGCTTTCTCGATTTCGTCCAGTAGTAGAACGGTTGAGGGGCTCTGCATGATCGCGACAGTCAAGCTGCCCGGATGCCTTAGCTCGTCAGTTCCGAGTAATTTGGATAGCGCATTTTCGTCAGCGTACTCGGTCATATCCAGGCGGATAATCTTTTCTTCGCTCCCAAAATATATTTGCGCTAAGGCCTTGGCGGTTTCGGTTTTACCAACGCCCGTTGGCCCTAAGAACAGAAACGAACCGATTGGCTTCTTGCCGGTACTTAAGCCGGCTCTAGCTCTAAGTAGCGCGTCACTCACAAGCTTGATGGCGCGATTTTGCCCGATAATCCTCTGGTGAAGGGCTTCTTCTAGATTCAGTAAGGTCTTCTGTTCCTTTTCGTTAACCTGTAGCGGCACCTTGGTCCGCTGCTCAACAACCAACATTACGTCCTCCGGGAGCACGAAGACAGTGTTCTTGGCGTGGGCTGAAGCGGCAATTTCCTCTAGAAGGTCAATCTCGCGCTTAGGCGAGACTTTATCTTTGATGTACCTATCCGACAGCTGAACGGTGGTTAGTAATGACTGAAGCTGGAAAAATACGCCGTACCGGCTCTCAATTGGTGGCAAGCTGTTAAGGAGAATTTTCTCCAAATCCCTGCCCTTCGGAGCGCCAACCTCAATCGCCACAAACTTTGAGGCTAAGATCGATTTTGACTGAACCATGGTTACGTAATGAGCCGGCGTAATCGTGCCGATGATATGGATTTTATCGTGCGAGAGGTATTCGGTTAGCAAATTACCAACGTCAGCCGAGCCAGCACCCTCTGTAGCTAGAAGCAAATCAATACCTGGTACGAGTAGGATTACGTTGCCGGCACTGGTTAAGTCGCGAAAGAGGCCCTGAAAAAGTGGGCCAAGCTGTTCAACAGTTGGTGCCGCGGCCAGCATTGACTGAAGGTCGAGAATTCGCACCTCATAACCATCTATTCCAGTTTTCGTCTGGTAGTTCGTCACTCGAGAAGCGATGGAGTAGAACAGCTCTTTCTTGCCAATTCCTGGCTCTCCGACAAGTAAGATATTTTGGCCCTCAATTTTGTTAAGACTCGTTACTACCTGTTCGACGAGCTTCTCACGCCCGTAAAAGGGGAAATACTTAACACGGCGCGAAATTTGCGGCGGTATTTTCTCCGTGAACTGATCAAGTAAATTGGTGTAGCTGATAGACCAGGAACGAGCAACGCCGCCGTCGCGACTCGAGCCTTCCGGTAGCCAAAAATGATCATGCTGCGAGAGCTTGTAACGTGCCTGATAAAAACTGACTAAGTCCTCAACGGTATCGGGAGGCAATTTCTGCTGCTTTAGGAACGCTTGCAACCCTGGTTCCCGTAAGAGGGTGCGAGCCAAATCGAAACAGTCAGCCGTTTTGCCGGCAGCTAGGGATTGGGCGGTTTTGGCCAAACGCTCAGCGTCACCCGACGGGGCGGAGGCGAAACCTTCGATTAATAATTCTTTACTAAGGCCTAAACGGAAAAAGATTGATTCAATCGCTGGTTTAGTAAATAACGCCTGCCATAACGGTTGGTAGCTTTTTCTACTTTCAAGTGAAGACAAAGCCTGGGCGCCGACGTAATCAAAGTTATTTAATAGCTCCTTGCGCTCCCTTTCACCAATTAAAAATTCTGGATTATCGCGTAAGTAAATTATGTAAAAATGAAAAGCCCAAACCGCTAAACACGGCCCCAATAAGATAAGTGAAATCCCGGTAATATTTGGCGACTCAATGTTAATGAGTGGCAGGACGCTACCAAAGATTGCTAGAACCCCAATTCCTAATACTGTTGCGCGGAATACGGTAATAGGCAGCGACTGGTAGAGCTGCAGAAAATTCGCCCGTTCGGTTTGCAAGACTCGCGTTTTCATGTGAACAACATCCTCACTCCAAGGATCGGAAACAACACCGCTGCAAGAGGCAGCGCGATCCAGAACGCTAAGGCCAGACCGCCAAGTACGCCGCTAACTCCGAGGCAAATTATCGCGACGATAATTATCATCGTTCGAACGACAAAGCCAACGAAACGACTGACTAAGTTCATCTGCCAGAGATGGATTTGATCTGATAGGGAAATGTTCTCTGCGGAAAGGACGTCGTTTTTCCAGGGCGATACCCAGGTCTTAAAAAGAATCTCCAGCGAGAAAAAATCAATAATTTTTTCGGCGGTTGCAAGAATAATCTGGAAGCTCTGAGTAAGCCCCTCGCCGTACCACCAAACAAAAAATCCAGTTAAAACCATCCCTCCTCAAACATAATACCCGAGCTTAGCCTAAAAGGCTCGGTTAGCCCTCAAGCGACCTTACGCTTGGGCAACAGGCTCTTCTTCTGGTGTACTTTCTTCAACAACTGACTCTTCGACTTCAGCAGACGGTGTTTCGGCGGAGTTCTCTGTATCATTTGCAGCCGGGGTTTGGGCTTCTTCTGTCGGAGCGGCAGCAGGCTTAGAGCTCTCCTTAGCTGGTTTAAGCTCCGCTTTCGGCTTGCGGTTACGGGTGTGGATAACTACAGATTTATGCTTGAGTTTTTCATGCTGCAGGATTTTGGCGACGGTATTCGAAGGCTTAGCACCCTTGTCGAGCCATAGGGAGACCTCTTTGAGTTCGAGGCCAACTTTTTTCGTGTGAGGGTTATAGAACCCTAAATCAGCCGTAAACTTGCCGTCAATCGGGTAGGAATGCTCAGCAACAACGACGCGATACGTCGGTTTATTTTTCTTACCAATTCGGCGGAGTCGTATAACTAACATCTAGGAAATCTTACCGTACCAGTCAGTTTTCTTCAATACCTGAAGATAGCCCCGCTCAAAGTCACTCCAAGCAGCCGGCTTTTTCCCTTCAAGCTGAACTGTCTCCAGTATCAACCTACCAGCTTCAAACCGGCTACCAAGAAACTTAAGCCGTTTCCCGGCAAGGTCGGTGTACGCCCCTGGCCATGGGTAGAACGCCCGAATTTCCCGGTCAATTTGTTGTAACGGCTTCGACCAGTCGATCTGGCCCATTTCCTTACTCAGTTTCTGCGTTTTTGTAACCTGATTTTCCATCTGGTGAGCCAACTTTGCCTGTCCGGCTAAGTACGGCGGTATAGCGTTAACAAGAAGCGTCGCGCCTAGTTGGGCGAGTTTATGGCGTAGTGTTGCGGCAGTGTCACTTGACTCGATGCGGTGAGTTTCCTGAGCGATCATCAAGCCGGCGTCCACCTCTGGTGCCATCGTCATTATCGTCACGCCAGTCTTGTCCTCCCCGCTTAAAATAGCGCTTTGAATTGGCGTGGCGCCGCGGTACTTCGGTAGGAGTGAAGGGTGAACGTTGAGCGCCCCGAAGGTCGGCGTACTCAGTGTTTCCGGTAACAAAATTTTGCCGTAGGACGCCAAAACGACTAGATCCGGCTTGAGCTGTCGGATAACTGCGGTGATTTCTTCCTTAGACTCGGGCTGAATTATGGCGATACCCAACTTATCGGCCTCAGTTTTTATTGGCGTCGGCAGTAACTTCCCGCCCCGACCAGCTGGTTTATCCGTCTCGGTTATTGCCGCGATAATGCTTAATTTAGCGGCGACGAGTGCTCGCAAGACCGGTAAGGAAAAATCATCACTACCAAAGAAAACAATTTTCGCAAACCTGTAATCGGCAAGATCGCGGAAATTATCGGCTCGATCAGTGAATAAGATACCGTCAAGATGGTCAATCTCGTGCTGCAAAACTCGTGCCGCCAGACCCTTAGCTCTAATCACTACCGGTTGCCCATCAAGGTTCTGAGCGTTGACCGTCACCCCGGCACTACGGGTCACAGGAAGCTCTAGCCCGGGTAGCGATAAGCATCCCTCAGTCATGGTCTCTTTTTCTTGACTGAACTTAACTACTTTTGGGTTCATTAGGGCCGTGAAAGGGATCGCCGGCAATTTATCATCTTTGTTTTTTGGCTCGTAGCCGTAAACGATTAGCCGCTTATCAAGGTCAACCTGTGGCGCTGCCAAACCGAGACCGTGATGTTCCTTCATCACTCTTATCATTTGTTCGGCTTCGTTCTTTAAATCTGGGCCGAAGTCCACGACAGGGCGAGCTTGACGTCGCAAAGCGGGGTGATAAATCACCTTGAGTTCTAATTTGCCGGCCTTTGGCGATTTCATGCTTGGTAATTGTACTCTAACAGGTTTAATTTGTCATCCGGCGATGCGTCAGTATTTATGGCTCAATATCAAGGTGCCAGTTAGGTGGCAAGGTTTCGCGGATCGTCTCTTTTTGTCTATTTGTCAGACGCGAGGTTAAGATACCGATCTTACCGTGATGCTCGGTGAGTAATTCATACTCCGCTAGCCCTATTTCGGCCGCAGGAAGGATTTCTGCCAAGTTGTCGGTAATTATTTTTGCTTGCCGCTGTAACGACTCTAAGGCGCTTGACTGACCGACAACGGCAAAGAAAACGCTGTACGGTGGTAAACGATAACGACGTCGAAGCGTCAACTCTTCAGTGAAAAATTTTTTTATGTTCCCCGTGCCGGCATAACCCCACAGACGATGCTCGGGAAGGTATGTCTGGATAATTTTCTCCCCCGGCAGCGTCAATATGTAGTTCATCAATTCCCAGGCACTTTCTATTTCCGTGCCGGATAATAGACGATCGACGCTAAGAAAGAAAACCGAGTCGAATTCCGCTCGGGGCACGTTGAAGATCTTTTCAGTGGATATAACTATTTTTGCTCGATGCGGAAAAACAGGTTGATCGCTACTGAAAACTTCGACTTCGACATTCGGCACAAGCTGCCTAACGTAACTCATAGCGCTCTCGACCCCCTCACCCACCGGGCGCAAATTATTCCGGTTGCAGTTCGGACATTTTGAGGGAATCGCTTGTTCATGACTACAATAACGACACTTCAGTTTTGAGCGAGTTACCGAAATAGTTCTGCCGCAATTAGCGCAATCGATAATCTGAGCGCAATCAGCACATACTAGAGCAGGCGCCACGCCTCGTGAAAGCACAATAATTAGCACCTTGCCTTTCACGCTAGCTCGAGTCCTAAGCTCGTCCTCCACCCCTGGTACAAGGAACGAACGTGTACCCTGACGACTAAAAATTAGTAATGGCTGGGCAGTAGGCGGATGGCTCTGCAACTGCCATTCATGTCGTAAGAATTTAGGCAGAATTCCGACTTCGGGAAGTATGTCGCCAGTAATTAGCCGCAAAGATTCCGTTGTAGCGCGAATTTCAGCGATGCGTCCGAGGCGCATGAAGGGACGCTGCTGCTGTTTAGCGCCGATATGACTTGGTTGGTCGACGATGATGCAGTCGCCGGAATCCAAGGGGAAAAAGGCTTGTTGAATAGTACCAACAAGCACTATTCGCTTACCCGAACCAAGTCTGTCTTGCATAATTCGTCGCGCCTGGGACTTGTCGTTATCAAGCACAACTTCGCCGACTACTTTCGCCGCTATTCTCGCAAATTCCTGAGCAAAATTCTTCTGGGCGAACAATACAAGGAAAGTCGTTCCGTCGTCCCGAGTAATGATCTTGAGATATTCCTCGTAACGTCGTGATGTTTTTGCTTGGATAAAAGTGGGCTTCTCGGTTGAGCGGACGGTTTGAACTTTGGGGATAAACGAATATTTCAAGGCGTGAAAGGCGACTTCAGCGTTACTCGCACCATAATGCGCCGCCAGTTTTTTAATTACCTCAATTTGCCGCTCACTTAACTGCTGGTCTCGTTCCAGTTTAGCGATCGGGCGCACCTTGCCACGCAGTTTATGCTCAAGGCGTTGCTGAAGTTCGACAACAATTCCCGTCACTTGCCTTCGCCGGAGTGGGGCGGTGACTAGACTGCCAACCTTAATATAAGGTAACATTGAGGCAGGAATCTCGTATGTCAGCTCATGGGCGCTAGTGCGCTGTTTAACGACTACTTGGGCGTAAAGCATCTCGAAACCAAACTAACAGTCATGCATACAATGCGCAAAAAATCTGAGGACAACTTGCCACTTATTGCCCTCGTTGGTCCGACCAACGCGGGTAAGTCGACGTTATTTAATCGTATGACAGGTTCGTGGCAGGCAATAACGGCCCGTGAAGAGTCCACCACGCGCGACCGTATTTATGGTGAAGTTGAATGGCAAAGCTGGCGCTTTAATCTGGTTGATACCGGTGGCCTGGCTGAAGACGAGTCGGAACTGTACCAGAAAATAAAATCGCAAACACTGCAGGCGGTGACTGAAGCCGACTTGGTTCTGTTTGTATTCGATGCAACCTCAGGCCTCACTCCAAGTAATCTGCAATTTATTAAAACTCTGCGTCAAACGAAAAACGTCTGGCTGGTAGCCAATAAAATGGATTCGCCGAAACGTCGGGCCGAGCTATCAACCTATGACTATCTCGGACTAAAGACTTTCGCCGTTTCGGCCATCAAGGGAAACGGCGTCGGAGATTTGCTAGAAGCCGCCAGTAACGATCTGCCAAAGGTAAAAATTAACGATCCATCTGCGCCAGTTATAACTATCGTTGGCAGACCAAATGTTGGTAAATCTACCCTACTAAATAGCTTAACTAAATCTAATCGGGCGGTAGTGAGTCCGCTGGCGGGGACGACACGCGATATCGTCACTGAAAAAATAATTATTGACGGCACTGACTTCTTGCTAGCCGATACGGCGGGCGTGCGTCGGCGTGGCAGAATCGCTCGAGGCACCGAAGATTTCAGTGTTAAACGAGCCCTAACAACCATTTCTCGTTCTGACGCGGTGTTAGTAGTAATCGATGCCAGCGAAGGGACAACTAGAGGTGATCTGCACCTAATTTATTTCGCCCATGATCTCGGCAAACCTTTACTTATCGTTATAAATAAAATGGATCTTATTGAAACCGGCCGTATGCCTTTTCATAGATATCTTCATAAATTCCCGAATATCCCTGTATCAGCCTTAAAGGGCGAGAATACCGACAAGGTACTAACCTGGCTAAAAGAAAACGTCGCTAGCGGTAAGTAGGCGAGGCAATCGCCCGAAAACTCGCGTGCGGATAGAGTACTAGCGCCGAGCGACCGATAACAAATCGCTCATCAAGCGGCCCCCATTCTCTCGAATCCGAGGAGTGTCCTCGATTATCCCCCATCACAAAATACTGTCCTTTTTCCAACGTGACTTCGTAATCCAGGTCGCGATTGTTATCAACGAAAGTGCCCTCATCATTCTTCAGATAGTCTTCCTTGAGCAGTTCGCCGGCGACATAAACGTGGCCATTTTTGATCTGAATGGTCTCCCCAGGCAAACCGATAACACGCTTGATATAGTTGTATCGAACGTCGCGTGGGTAGCGAAAAACTATAACGTCACCCCTTTTGGGGACTTTTAGTTTATAAGAAATTTTTTCAATAAACAGATATTCGCCGTTGTGAAAGTTGCCTTCCATACTCGAGCCCTCAACAACGAAGGGTTGAAAAACAAAGGTGCGAATTACAATCGCCGACAAGAAAACTATCGCTACAACTTTGACAACTTCAACTAAACTAGAGAATCTCCTCATTGGTCATTATTGTAATCAATTGGTTGGATCTTGGAAATATTTATTCTTACGAAGTGGGTGATGCTGGACTTGAACCAGCGACCCTCGCGATGTGAACGCGATGCTCTACCGCTGAGCTAATCACCCGCATCTTGCGGCCGTTCTTTACATTTCATGTTCAGAATCACCCGTCTACGACGGTCGTTCCTCGCACTTTGTGTTCAGAATCACCCGCATCTTGCGGCCGTTCTTGGTACTTCGTACCCGAACCACCCGCCAAATTACGGACTGCTTCATTTTACCCTTCAACCCCACGTAAGTCACCAGGTTAGATTGACCAATCAGGACAGAAATGCGATAGTTGAAGCCGATTCGAGATGTATCCGGTACTTTTTTCGATCGGAAAGTTTAAGCTGTATTCTTTCGGCTCCTTCATTGCCCTTGGGGCAATTGTGGCTGGGGTATTTCTTTACCGTGCCGCCAGACATAAGAAACTACCCACTCAACAGCTTTTCGATATAGTACTTTACAGCCTGCTTGCCGGTCTAATAGGGGCTAGAATCGGTTATTACGCACTCTATCACGATCAGTTCCAAAGTTTCTGGCAAGTTTTTTATTTTTGGCAGGGCGGACTGGTCTCGCTGACAGGTTTGCTCGCCGGTTTCGCAGCTTATCTTTATTTCTTACGTCGAGATAAACTCTCAAACTGGGTCATGTTAGACATCGGGCTTTTATCCCTGCTTTATGGTTGGGGCGTCGGTAAATTCGGTTGTCACTTATCTAGCTGTACGGTTGGACGAGCGGGCAACTTCCTGGCACTAAACGGTACATATCCAGTCGATTTATACGGCAGCCTACTCGCGATGGGACTGGCAACAGCGCTAAGCGTTATTTGGGCTCAGTCTAAATTACGAGAGGGAGTTATTTTCTTCCTGGCCATAGAGGGCTTCTTACTCTCAGAGTTTCTAATCAAAACACTCAAGGCTGATTTTGGCGAGGGAATCGCGCAATTCGAAGCAATTTCATATTTAACGCTTATCGTCGCCGTGTACGCCATCTTCTGGTTCTTGCACGGTCCAAAAGTCAGCTCTTCAGGAGCTGTCTCTAATTTCAAGAATATTCTGCTTAGGCGCCGGTAAATTAGTCTTTAGCAAGGGCTGCTTTAACTCTGACGGCGATTGATGCGAACTTGTCCGGAGCTTTTACTGACATCTCGGCCAAGACCTTGCGGTTGATATTTAGTTCTGCCTTATTGAGCCCGTAAATAAACTGGCTATAGCTCATCTCGTGAGCTCGTGCCGCAGCATTTAACTGAACAATCCAAAGCTTGCGGAAATCGCGCTTTTTATTGCGACGATCACGATAGCTGTACTGCCCGGCTTTCAAGACAGCTTGTTTAGCGAGACGGAAAATATTCTTCCGACCAAGCTTGTAGCCCTTCGCCGCTTGGAGGATTTTTTTGTGACGCTTATGAGCCTGTAAACCGCGCTTAACTCGTGCCATTTTACTTGGTTACCTTTCGGATTTTCTTAGATAGAGTTCTGGTTACTTTTTGCGACTTAGCGGCGTTCGCCATGCTGCGAGTAGATTTAAAGCGAGCTCGATGCTGGTTTGACTGTTTGCGCAGACGCAGCAAGCCGTCGGCGGTGACACCGATGACACGTTTCTTGATAGTTTTTCTTGTCTTAATCTTTGGCATTACTTTTTTGGTTTTAGTATAACTTGGATCTTATTACCAACTTGGGTGATAGGCTGTTCAACCGCTGATTCAGTTGCATCTCGGAAAGTTTCCAGGGTCTGCTTAGCTTTGCCGGGAAAGACATTTTCGCGGCCACGCAAGGTGATAAAAACACGGATGAAGTGTCCTTCGTCCAAGAATTCCTTGGCCCGTTTGGCTTTAGTTTCGATATCATGTGCCCCGATGCCAAAACTCAACCTAACCTCTTTTAGCTGGGGGTTCTTGGCTGACTTGGCAGAAGCGCGAGCTTTCTTTTCTTGTTCGTAGCGGAACTTATTGTAATCAAGAATCTTGGCAACCGGCGGCATTGCCTTTGGAGCAATCTCAACCAAGTCGAGTCCGCTTTCGCGAGCTAAACGCAGAGCTTCTTGTGTAGAGACAATACCGCGCGATTCCCCGTCATTTAGAACTAAATGAACCTGGGGAACACGAATTTCGTGATTGATGCGGTGTTCGCGGTCGTTAATTGTTGTCTCCCACGCAAAGTATGCCGAACTGAATTCGGTTAATGTACATTCCCTAACTGAGCCTGTTTGTGACCCATGAGTTATCTAGGAAACTGTACCACGCCTGGTGATGACTTTCAAGGATTCGGGGAGCAATCGAAGCTGCAACGGCGACGTCGCGACCGGCCGCCCCGCCACCAGTAACGGCAGGTCAGGATCGGTAACTAATCGTACCGATCGACCGTGAAGCAGGCTCTCAGACTTTACGATATTGCCGCCGACAGAGAAAATACCTAATACTTTTTTTGGTTCGGTGACATGAGTGCTCTCTAGATGAATTTCCAAAGAACGATTAATTACTGCTCGGTTGAAGTAAGCGAACGCACGTACTCGATTATCAATTACCAGACTGACTTTCGCTAAGCGTTCGGGAAGAATCTCGGCATCTAAAAATAACGGTAGGTCAGGTTCAATTAAAACAGTGCTGACCATAGTCAGGCGTCTAAATTTAAGCGTTTCAGCCGCAGCACGGATGTCGTTGACGCCGACTAGATCCGTAACTTGGTTGGAAGCGTTGATCGGCACAATCCCTAATACGGCGCGGTTCATAACGTTCGTGGCGACTTGATTGATATGATGATCGCCTCCAACTGCCACAATGGTTGAATATCCCTTCTCGATCCCCATTCCGGCAAGTTCCTCGGGAGTTCGGGCTGGACTTGCCGCTACCATCTCGCCGGCAATACCAAGGTTCGTCAAAATATCCCGCAGACGCTGGTAGGTTTGACGCACTGAACGATTTGCCGGTGCCTCGAGGATATAGTAGTACATTACTTAAGGCGCGGGCGAAGAACGCCCGGTGTCATTACTCCTCTTCCGGAGTTAGTTCCGCTTCTACGTCTGCTGGTTCTTCAGTCTCTTCGGCCTCTGGCTCGCTTGCCTCTTCGCTCGCCGCTTCTTCTGCCTCTTCTTCTGCACCCTCGGAAGGCATAGTGCATTTGCCAACAAAGGCGGCACCCGAATGGATAACCAAATCCTTCGTTGAAATACTGCCGAAAACTTTCGCTGTATCTAGGAGCTCTAATTTATCTGACGCATCAATCGAGCCGCGGACTGTACCGGCGATTGATACTATCTGTCCACGGACAGGTCCTTTTACTTGGGCCGTTTTGCCAACTGTGACGGTTTTCTCGCTAATCACTTCACCATCAATCAGACCGAAGATATGAATATCATTCTGGTCTCGCAATGTACCGGACAAGGCGACGTTGACACCGACGGTTGTGCCCGGACCGTCAGTTTCACCTGTTATGTTCGAGCCTTTTAGCATATGCCTCCTCGTGCTTACCTTTTATTACTGTTTCTTTTGTATCCCAAAGACGGCTATTTGCAAGTCCCTAGGGGGTTGAAGTGTCAATATTTTTTTGCTAGACTTGCAGGCAGTTCATACATGGAAAGCATTCGCGTCGTCGGCGCCAGAACCCATAACCTGAAGAATCTGACGGTAGAGATTCCCAAAAACAAGATCACGGTAGTGACCGGTCTCTCTGGCTCCGGTAAATCTTCGCTTGCTTTTGATACTATTTTCGCCGAAGGACAACGGCGCTATATCGAATCGCTGAGCTCATTTGTCCGTCAATTCTTAAGCGAAATTGAGAAACCAGACTTTGATTACATCGAGGGTTTAGCGCCGGCAATTGCTATTGACCAAAAGACTGCCGCCCGTAACCCACGTTCAACGGTTGCTACAGCGACCGAGATTTATGACTTCTTGCGTCTACTATTTTCACGTGTGGGTACGCCATTTTGCCCGAAGTGCGATATCCCAATCACCCAACAGTCACCAGAATCAATCGCTCGAGCAATCCTAAAGCATTTCCGTTTGGAAGAAACTCTAAAAGTTACTTTGTATGCCCTGATCGTCCAGGCTCGTAAGGGAGAACACAAATTTCACTTAAAGCAGGGCAAGAAGTCGGGCATTTTACGTGTACGTGTTGATGGCGTCGAAATGGATATCAACGAGGCAATCGGTCTAGAGGTTGATAAAAACAAGCGACACACCATCGAATTCCTAGTTGGCTCTATCGATTTTCCCGTTAGTAACGACCAATCAGAGCAATTGGCGCAAATAGACCTACTTAAACTTGTCGACCGAGCCTTGAAGTTAGGGAACGGACTATTAATCGCCTCCCACGGCGACAAAGAAGAATTTTACTCACAGAAGTTCGCCTGCACCAAATGTGGCTGGCAATTTCCTGATATTGAACCGAGGCTCTTCTCGTTTAATAACCCCGAGGGTGCTTGCCAGATTTGCCAGGGCTTAGGCGTGCAAATGGTCGCTGATCGCGACCTAGTTATCCCTAACCCTAGACTAACTCTCGCTGAAGGTGCTGTTCGCCCTTGGAGTCGGACGACAAGCCACGCCAATTGGTATCAAAAGGTCTTAAACGACTTAAGTGCTAAATACCGCTTCAGCCTCGACACCCCTGTCGGAGAGTTGCCAGAGGCAACTTTAGATATCCTGCTCCACGGTGAAAAGACCACTAACGACTCCGACGAGGAAGCTTTCGAAGGCATTCTTCCAAACTTGGAACGGCGTTACCGCGAAACGGATTCCGATTATCTTAAAAACGAGATTGAAAAATATATGGTCGAGAAAACCTGTCAGTCATGTAACGGCCAGCGACTTAGAGTAGAGGTTCTCAGCGTCCGAATTAAAGATAAGAACATTATTGACGCCACATCCATGTCGATTGAGGACGCGAATAATTTCTTCGCCGAACTATCTGCTTCGGTTCACGCCTCACAGCAGGTTATCGCCGTACCTATTTTGAAAGAAATCCGCTCCCGCTTGAGCTATCTACTTGAGGTTGGCCTTAGCTATGTCACGCTCGACCGAACGACTTCAACGTTAGCTGGCGGCGAAGCGCAGCGGGTTCGCCTAGCCACCCAACTTGGGGCAGGGCTAACTGGCGTTATCTATATTCTTGATGAGCCGTCAATTGGTTTGCACCCCCGCGATCACGACAAGTTGCTGCAAACTATCGAGGAGCTAAAAGAACGCGGTAACACGGTAATTGTCGTCGAGCACGATAAAGAAACGATGCTGCGTGCCGATGAGATTATCGACATGGGACCAGGTGCAGGAGAGCACGGTGGAAAAATTATTTCCCAAGGAACTTTGAAAGAGATCCTTAACGACCCAAATTCAGTTACGGGTGCCTATTTGTCAGGCAAAAAATCCATCTCACTACCCGAGCACCGTCACGAACATGCCGAGAGCTATCTAACTGTCGTTGGCGCCACAGGCAATAACCTCAAAAACGTCACTGCTTCGTTCCCGCTCAACCGCCTGATTTGCGTCACCGGCGTCTCTGGCAGCGGTAAATCAACGCTCGTAGAAGATACTCTGGCCCGGGCTCTAGAAAATCAGTTCCATGGATCAGGCGACGACCCAGCACCGCACGAACGTATCGAGGGTACGGAGGAGATAGACAACATTATCAACATCGACCAGTCACCAATCGGCCGCACACCTCGCAGTAACCCCGCCACTTACACCGGTGCCCTAGGCCCAATTCGGGAACTTTTTGCTAACACTAGTGAAGCGATGAATCGCGGCTACGACCCATCTCGTTTCAGTTTCAATTTACGCGGTGGTCGCTGCGAGCACTGTCGCGGTGATGGCCAAATTAAAATTGAGATGAATTTCCTGCCTGATGTTTACGTCCAGTGCCCTGAATGCCGCAGCCGTCGCTACAACGCCGAGACACTTGAGATAAAGTACAAGGGCAAAGATATTAGCGACGTCCTAGAAATGTCGGTTGAAGAAGCGTTGAACTTTTTCGATGGCGAAATTGAGGTTACGGAAAAACTCTCCGTCCTACAGTCAGTCGGCCTAGAGTATATGCGACTCGGACAGCCAGCCACGACGTTATCTGGCGGTGAAGCACAACGCATTAAACTCGCTACTGAGCTCGCAAAACGCGAGACCGGCAAAACGCTTTATATTTTGGATGAACCTACAACCGGCCTACATTTTGAGGACATTCAGAAATTGCTAACAGTGCTCTATCAGCTCGTCGATAGAGGTAATACGGTGATCATCATCGAACATAACACCGACGTAATTCGCTGTGCCGATTGGATTGTTGACCTTGGCCCGGATGGCGGTACAAAGGGTGGTAACATCGTGGCTACTGGGACGCCGGATGAAATTATCAAGAACCCGCAGTCGATAACCGGCAAATTCCTGGTATCGTCAAAGGCAGATGCTCCCAAAAAAGCTAAGACCAAGACCGCTCAGCCCGTCCACACCTGATTTTCATCTTTTAAAACAGCTTCAAGATTTAGGTTATCAAGAAATCGTCGGCGTCGATGAGGTTGGCCGCGGGGCATTAGCCGGGCCGGTGATTGTTGCCGCAGTTGAAATAGCAACCGAGATTCCCGGTGTTAACGATTCCAAACTTCTGGAACGTCGTTTCAGGGCAGAGGTTGCTCAGATTATACATAGATCCGTTGTGAGAATCCGTTTCGGCTACGCTAGCCACTTAGAAATTGATAGCCTCGGGTTGAGCCAGGCCCTACGACTAGCCTACCAAAGAGCTCTTAGTGAATTTGAAGCCGACCTGGTCTTAACGGACCATTACGACCCGCCGACCAAATGCCGATACATTAGAGCCACCCACGGTGATTCCTTGTTCTACCCCGTTGCGGCCGCTTCTATAGTGGCAAAAGTCTATCGCGATCAGCTGATGAAAGTTTACGACCGCTTTTTCCCCGAATACGTCTGGCACCAGAACGCCGGCTACGGCACCGCTTTTCATCGCCAGAAAATCAGTGAAATCGGACCGTGCACGCTGCACCGGCAATCGTTTCTCTAAGCTTTACAATAAGAGAAAATCGCCACTCTAGCGGTGGACTTTCACGATAATTTGGGCTATAATTTCCGTGAAATCAACGCGATCGCGCATTTTAAAATGTGAGGAAAGTCCGGGCACCATAGAGACGCGCTCCAGCTAACGGCTGGCTGTCGTAAGGCAAGGGAAAGTGGCACAGAAACAAAACAGCCAATGTCCGGTTCAGTTAGGAGGTGATATTCATGTACTTTAATGCAACCGCTAAAATTCGAGTCACGTGCAAAGCCAAGGCAGGTGTGTTCGAACCAATCAATGAGAATGGTTCTTATATCAAAACTTTGGAAAAGTCGATCGATGCCGAAAACCGCCAAGAAGCCGATCGCAAAGCAAGACGATGGGCCGAAAACAGTTGCCAAGGAATGTACGCCGAGGCTGGTGTAGTCAAGGCAACAATCGTCAGCGTGACCTGTAACTAGACCTAGTTCATTCGACCCGTCCCCTTAATCTGGGCGACTTGTTCGCCCCTTCCTAACTGAATCGGAAAAGGCAAAGGTGAAAAGAGTGAGGTAAGAGCTCACAATCGTCCTTAGTAATAAGGCGAGTGGCTAAACCCAGCGTGGTGCAAGTTGAGCGGGCCGCTATTCATTAAGTTCATCGTTCCCAAAAGGAACAACGAGCTCCGTCTCGGTCTCGAGACAGAATAGTTGGTCTCAACGCATTAGATTAATGTTCGCGAGCTGCCGCAAGGTAGTTACAGAACCCGGCTTATTAGGTTTCCGCTAAAAGCGCTTCCGCAAGGAGGCGCTTTTGCGTTACTGCCGAGCTTAAGAGTATATTGGCGCCGTTAGGAGTGTGTCATGAAGCACCTTAAACGTCCCTATACCGCGTCGAACGAGTGGCTATTGAAAGAGGCAGCTCGGTTGGTGTTTCCCGACCATGCCACCTCGATCAAGAACTGCGGTAGCGGTATCATCGAAGTCTTCGTGCCAAACGGCACGAGCCGCCTCGTTATCGGTCGCGTTGACCTTTCAGAGCGTCGACCGGTCAAAAAACGCTTCGCTACTGTCTGTTACCGCAGCTTCGAGATCGCTTTTGTTATTAACAATGAGGGTCATTTCTGGCCGCTTAAAGTCGAAACAGAGTGGATCGAAGATAAGGAAACAGTTTAACCGACCCAGGCGGCCTTATGGCCGCCTGCTCGCTACCTGCAAATCAAGATGTTTTAAGGTAAAATATAGCGGTAATCCCGGGTCGTCTAATGGTAGGACACCGCCCTTTGGAGGCGACTATCTTGGTTCGAATCCAAGCCCGGGAGCGAGAAGCGTCAGCGACGAGCTAGAGGGCTTGGATTGAGCGAGCTTGCGAGCTCGGGTTCCAAGCCCGGGAGCAAGCGAAGCTTACGAGTAGTCCTTCTTCCTCAGAATAATACGCCTAGTCCGAATCTGACAAAATCGTGGTAACCTCTTGTCATGCTAACCATAACTCGAGAATACGAAATCCTCTACGCGCTTGAGCGGCGCCTAGTACGGCGACTAGCGAAGATTAGGCCACGGAACAGTTTTCGTGCCGCACTCTCAACGTGGTTATTTTTTTGGCTAATATTTGGCGGCTTTTTCTTTACGGTAATCTTTTACCTATGGCTACACTCGGTAACTCCACCGTTTTCGACTAACGTTGAATTCTTGGCGATAGCGGGCGGAATTTTGACGAGTTTATTTATCGGGATACTGACGCTAAGTTTTTCCCAACCGGGCGAGACTAATTGGCAAATTCCCGGTCTTATCTTCTTTTTGTGGATGGTTGCGCCGTCAATTTTCCCCTTACTCTTCTTATTCGGAGTATTTACAGCCCAAGAGGCACTAGCTGAACTGCAAATCTCCCCGTGGCGCACAGTGGCCGACTACGCGTTTTTTGCTGGAGGGATAATTATCCTCGTCTTCGGTCGGGCAAAGATAACGCTTACTGCTGGCGCTTTGACGATAATTGCTATCTCGGCGTTATTTATTATCAAATCGCTAATAAGCGATGGTTTTTATTTGGCGGGACGTTGTCCAACGACTGTTTTCAACGAAAACTACGCTTGGCTCAGCAATACTAGCGAAGAGCTTAATTCATACAGACAACTCGATTCAAAAGGTCGGTTCTACCGCTCAAGCGCCGGTCAGCTTTTCTGCTCCCGGACCCGGGAAGATCTATTTCGTTAAAGAACCCCTAGGAGGTTTTTAACTTTCTTCGATACGTCTGCGAGCGACCAGTCGGATTTGACTAGGTAGTCGTGAACATAATCATCCATCATCGCTTCGGCGACTTTTTCTGGGTCGTTGAGATTTGAAAGTAAAATAACCGGTACCTTGGCGCATTTATCGAATTTGCGCATTTGACGCAAAACAGATAGGCCATCGCGGTTAGGCATGACAATGTCAAGCAAAATGAGGTCGTAACACGTCTCTGAGACCATTTCTAAGCCAACTTTGCCGTCCTTGGCCTCGGAAACACCGAAGCCGTCTCGTTCAAGCTCGTCACGAAGAACGCCGCGCAGCAGACTGTCGTCCTCAATAATTAAGATTTGCTTCTTTGATTGGTTCATGTGGATATTCAACCGTTCAGCTTGTGGCCTGTCAACGGGATTTCTCCTCAATTTTTGGTTGATGAGGCAACACCACAAAGAAAACCGTCCCCCGATTAATCCGCGAGCGTAACCAAATATCGCCGCCCGTATGATTTAGGATTGATTTGACCATATAGAGTCCTAGCCCCGCACCTTCTGTGTCAATAATTTTGGCGTTCTCGGCGCGGAAAAGTTTAGTAAATACTTTGTCTTGCTGTTTTCTCGGAATGCCGTACCCAGTGTCTCTGATAACCACCAAAACTCCCTCACTAATTGGCAAATTATCCTTCGGCCTAATCACGGAAACTTCGACACTAATGCTTCCCTTGTCCGGAGTGTACTTGACCGCGTTACCAAATAGGTTCTGGAAAACAATCCGTAACAACTTGGCGTCGGAGATGATTTTTGGCAGTTTTTCGTCAAACTGCGTAGTAAATTTAAGGTCACGCTGCGTCACTTGAGGGATTAATTCCTTGTAAACTTCGGTGACAACCTTTCGTACGTCAACTGGCGCATACTCTACAACTAATTTCCCAAGCTGAATCCGCGAAATACTAAGGAAAGTATTCACCAGCTCAATCATTCTACGTGTCGTAAAATGAATAACTTTTAGATACTCGTGTTGTGGACGAGTCAGTTTGCCACGATTACCCTTCAGCAACACCTCGCTATACCAGTTGATAACCGAGAGCGGGGTGCGCAGCTGGTGCGAAGTAAATGAGATAACCTCGGTTTTAGCCAGATCAATCTCGCGCTCTTCTTTGATATCGCGGAAAACCGAGACCGATCCGATGACTGTCTTACCTATCAGTATCGGCGTCGAGGTAATAGCCACTGCGAGCTCTTTAACACGACGAGTCGAAAAAATAAGGTGGGGATGGTTTACTTTGCGGTGTCTAGTTATCGACAGTAGGCTCGGACGTTGTTCATCGGTTAGCTCCGCCCCATCCGGGTAACGTGCCTTTACGGTCTTCGACCACTTCTTGCCGATCATCTCCCGCGAAGGTATGCCGAACATCTCCTCTGCTTGTCGATTAACTACCATTATCTTGCCAGAGATATCGGTCACCACTAATCCTTCACCAATACTTTCTAAAATCGCTTCGTCGATTACCTTTTCCTGCTCGATAACTAAACTAGACGCCTCCACTTTTTCGATATTCCTGGCAAGGTCCTCGTTGGCTGCTTCAAAATACTTAATGTTCTCGCGAAAAACTTCGAGAATAAGCTGAACGCCGACGTATAAATCAGTAAACTCATCTTCCTTTTTAGGAATTCGCACGTTGGCCGATAGGTCACCGACAGAAATTTGAGCTAACACATCAGTGAGCTCGTCGAGGCGACGGCGAGTCATCGCTCGATACTTTTCAAGCTTCAGCGCATCAGACTTAGCCTTTAACTTACCGTTAGATTGTCGGTCACTCTGTTTTGAAATGGTTGCCTCCAGTTAACCAACGAACTGCTTCCTCACGGGCAGTAAAGATTCTTATCTTTTCGCCCATGCGTGCAGCTCGGATGATCAGCTCGGCGACGTGTCGTAAGAAAACACTGTTTGCGTAGACTGCCATACGAATAAATGGAGCGGCATTTAACGCCTCCAAAGCCGCGCTGCGGGAAGTGAAACTAGATTTGCCCATTTTGTATAAATTCACAAGGACAAGTGTCGGATCGCCTTTCCACTGCTTCTCGCTCAATCGACGTGCTTTTTCTGAAATCGAACGGACAGTCTTCTCTGTCTGATCTCCTATAAAAACTAGTTCTATAAAAGAGTCGTGCAAAGTAACCTTATTCGCCATCTGGTTGATTTTAGCAGTATAGGTCAAGCTTGAATTTGGTTAATTTGGTAAGACGATAGCCCTAAAGTAAAATACGGCTATGGAAATTAACGAGGAAGGCCTTTTGACGGTGGCAAAAAAGGTAGTTGGGTCACTGCACGATGGCGACGTTATCGCTCTTTCGGGCCCACTTGCTTCTGGGAAAACAAGCTTAGTTAAGCACCTCGTCGCAGCGATGGGTTACGCGGGTAGGGTTAGTAGCCCAACTTTCGTGCTGGAGCGCCGCTACCCCGTCGAATGGCAAGGCGTGAAGGAAGTATTGCATCTCGATTTTTACCGACTGACAGCAGAGGAAATAGAGAGCTTCGACTGGCAGGACCATATCGGCGACCGAGGAACGATCGCCTTTATTGAATGGCCAGAAATAGCCGCCGCACACCTTCCGAAAAAAGCTAAGACTATATCGCTAGAAATAATTGATGATAAAACACGACGTATCACATTTTCCAACAATTTTGGTTTTTAATACTACCGAAAAGGATAAAACGTCGGTGGCGTTGATAAAAAATGGTTCCGTAAAAATTAGCGAAAAATCTCGCCGCGCCCAAGAGTTACAGTCGATCGTCGAAGAACTAATTGATAACAACCATATTGAGATTGGCGAAATAAAAGCCGTCGCCGTTCTTGAGGGGCCAGGTTCGTACACGGGAATTAGAATCGGCGCCACGACGGGAAATACCCTGCACTGGCTTTATCGCATGCCGGTCATCGTCATACCCGGAACCGATATTTCCGAGGCCGCCGAACGGCTAATGTCGGGCGAAGAATTTGACGTCACAACCTACTTCTCGCCTCGCGATTAACAGGAGTGCTCTTAGGCGCAGGCTGTGTTACAGTAGGAGGCAGCATCATGTTAATCAGACGTGTAATCAACCCTGTTGACGAGCCCGCTAACAGGCGGCGCAAAGTTTGGAAACGATTTTTTTGGGGAGTCGTTATTATTATTATTGGCATCGCTGGGTGGGTTGGAGTAACTGGGGCATTAGCGCTCAAGAACATTACCGCCAAAAACACTGACGAGACACCATCATTCTTTAAGTTTGGCAGTAACATCGACCCGGACAAGGTACTAGCTGAAGGCGAGAGCCGCATTAACATTCTACTACTCGGAGTCGATAGCGCCGCCGGCTTGACGGACTCAATTCAAATCGCCTCTATCGACCCAATCAATAATTCTATCGCCATGCTCTCCATCCCACGTGATTTATATGTCACAAATCCAGCAAAGAACCGTAAAACGCGCATTAACGAAGTCTACCGAGATTCGTCAAAAAATTGCCCGCGTAAAACTTCCACTTGCGATCCGGAGATCGACTACGGCGCCGAGAGTCTGAGCGAGCTGATCGAGGACTTAGTCGGCGTTAAAACGAGTTACTTTGTCAAAATTGACTTTGACGGCTTGAAGCGAATCGTCGACACGGTCGGCGGCATCCAAGTCTACGTCGAAAAGCCGCTCAGTGACCCCAATTTCCCGAATAGATCATATTCTGGCTACGATCCGTTTAGTATCGGCGCGGGAATGAAGACTTTAAACGGCGAGACCGCGCTCAAGTACGCTCGGTGCCGCGGTGGAAATTGCGGTGGCGATTTTGGCCGGGCACGTCGACAACAGCAGGTCGTAATTGCTTTAAGAGATAAGATAGTTAGCTCCAATCTATTTATAAACCCGCAGAAAATTACTTCAATCATCACCGCCGTTGGCAAGGGGTTGCGAACCGATCTAACTGTCGACCAGATATCCCAGCTCTACAAACTAATCAAAGATACTAAAAGCGATAGAATTAAATCCGCTGTTCTAGAAAATGGTAATGACGGAGTGTTGCGAAGTACCACAATAGGCGGCGCTTATGTGCTGGTGCCGAAGAAGGGCGACAATGACTGGACTGAGGTAATCGAATTCGTTAATTCTTACCTGCCTGAACCTTACCTCGTTAAGGAAAACGCCAGCGTCGTTATTATCGACGCCAGTGGCAAAACTGGTACCGGACAAGCCGTCGCCACTAAGCTTAAGAGCTTAGGCTACAACGTCACTAGTACCCAGGTTGCAAGCAGTGTCTCGCTTACGACAACTATTAAATACTTCGAGGACGCGCCATACGCTACTGCGTTGCTTAAAAAACGGTTCGGCATTAATCCGACCAAAGGAAAGGCCGATGAGCGACCCGGCCAGGCCAAGGTTGTTATAACCGTCGGCTCAAACTACAAAGCAAAATAGTTCTACTACCAACCAGTAAATTACTGTAATGTGTCTCACATGAGAGCCGCTCATCCGCCCTACGCCTCGCTTTTTTTCTGGCTCGTGCCTTTTATAACGCTCGCCGTTGTTTGGGACACTATACCGCAAACTTCAACTCGGTTCGCTCTATCCATTGCTGCAGCTGTGATTGCTCTTAGCGCTGCCGTCAGACAAACTAGCTACCCGCTAATCGGTACCCCGTTCTTCATTTTGCTTTTGGCAAACTACTGGCAAGCCTACGTGCTATTACATCCATTAATCGTAACCTTGGTTGTCTTTATCCTTATCACCACTTCGGGACTGGTTCTGCGGCGGCTAAACCGAATGCCCATCGAGCGCGACAATGTTGTCCACTGGCTGGTATTGGCGTTCCTGACTGCTCAGGTAAATAGCTTGCTGCTCTATTGGCCGTTCTCCTACTTCGAAAATAGCCTGATAAGTTTCATTATTTACTATACTTTTTGGCAGTTGATTCAGCTTTTTTCCACAAGTGAGCGGCGATCGCTGATCGCTCACTTTGTTTTCACCCTGGTCACTGTTATCGTAGTGCTGGGGGCAGTACTGTGGGTAAATTTTCCTCAGTTCAGATTTTTCTAGAGAGAGTCAAGGCCGTCTTGGCGCTCTTTTGGGACTTCCTGAAGCGCATTTACGTGATCGTTTGGGGTTGGGCGAAAGTTCGCCTCCCATTCGTCAAGGCACTTGTACGCCGGCATACTAACAACCCCTCGACCCTATTCGTTGACATCGCGATTGCTGTTTTGGTGCTTTATACCGCTTTTGGCCTGTTGGGTTACATTCTGATTTATCCGAAGAAATCCGAAACCTCGTTCACGGAAACACTAGCTATCCTCTATCCTCTGCCAGCAGCAAAAGTAAATAATTCCTTCATCTGGAGCCATAAGTTTCTCGAACGCCTGCGCTTTTTAAATACCTTTAACCATCAGGTGCCAAAGGACACCGCCCTCAAGCCCCCGACCGACGCCGAGCTTCGAACTCGGGTGCTAGAAGGGCTGATTGAAGACCGCGTTATCGTCCTGGAGGCAAAACAACGAGGGCTGCGGGTGACCGAGGAGGAGCTGACTAAAGCGCTCGAGAAACAGGGCAAGGCGGAAGATGTCGCTAAGAAGATTGATGAGCTATACGGCATGAATCTGGCCGACTTTAAAGAAATAATTGCCGAGCAACTTCTTAAAGAAAAAGTAAAGAACGCCGTGCTTACCAAAGTTCGAGTGCGACACATCCTAATCTCTACCCAACCTGTTGCCAACGAAGCTAAGAAACAGCTCGACACCGGACGTGATTTTGCCGAAGTTGCCAAAGAGTTCAGCCAGGACGCCAAGTCGAAAGACTCTGGCGGGGACCTAGGGTACTGGCGCAAGGGCGAGCTATCGGCTCAGATCTCGCCCGGATTTGAGGAAGCCGCTTTTGCCCAACAGGTCAACCAAATTTCTGGGCTCATCCAATCGCCTTTTGGCTTTCACATTCTTCAAGTCACGGAAAGGTCCGGCGATAACCTGCAAACGTACGAAGAATGGTACAAGCAACAGCTCAGCAAATACCGCCTTAAGCGCTACGTCAAAACCTGATCTCTCCTGGATTTTGTAAGTAAATTTTGGGAAAATAACAAAGCTTGCAGTGGTAGCTCAGTTGGTTAGAGCACCGCCCTGTCACGGCGGGGGTCGCGGGTTCAAGTCCCGTCCACTGCGCAGCGCAGCCAATCTCAAAAGCAGCTATCATCAGAGGATGAGAGTAATCGCAGTATTCTTATGTCTCCTCGCAATATTGTGTTGGTCGCCCAACCCTAAAAGGGTGCTCGCGAGTCACCAGCCAACTAGGGTTGAGGTCAACCTTTGGATGCATGGCGCCCCAGACATTACTCCGGTGACAAGTTTCGAGGCACAAATGGGAATTAAGTTCTACTCATTAAAGTGGTATCAAAACTGGGACCAGGAACTTAACCAAAATATCGCCAGAAATTACCACAGCAACGGTTACCTGCCAGAACTCAGTTGGCAACCCATGTATAAAGTCGGCTCTGATTACGTTGGTGTCTCGTACGACGACGTCACAAGCGGTCAGTACGACAACTACATCAATTCTTACGCCCAAGTCATTAAGTCGTTAGGTTTCGAAGTTCGCATCTCGCTTGCCGCAGAGATGAACGGTGATTGGAATCCGTGGGGAATCGGCAAAGTTGGCAATAACACCGAGAACCACAAGACTTTCTGGCGATACGTCATCAACAAGTTCCGTGAGGCTGGGACAAATAATGTTAAATGGGTCTGGTCGCCCAATATTCGTCCGTTTGGCGGCGCCGCAACCTATGCTTCAATGTACCCGGGCGACGATTACGTCGATTTCACCGGCTTTGATGGTTACAACTTTAGTAGCACCAATGGCGCCCCTTGGCTCAGTTTCCGTCAGCTTTTTGAGAGTTCCTACAATGAGATGCTTGCTGTCACCAACAAAGACATGTTGATTATGGAAATTGGCTCGGTTGAACAAGGGGGAAGTAAGGCGCAGTGGATAAAAGAAATGTTTGACGATCTAGAAACAGGGTTTCCTAAAATAAAGGGCTTAACTTGGTGGAGCGTCGCTTATCCGCAGTTTGATATGAGAATTAATTCTAGCCCTGCCTCACAAGATCAGTTCGCTTCTTCTGTAAAGGGCGCGAACAGTAACTCTGGGAGCAACGGTGGCGGGCAGAGTAGCTCAGGCTCCACCGAAACTACTACTAAGACCAGCGAGAACGCTAATAGCAGTTCAGCAACCACCTCGCCAACGACCGATAGCCCTAAAAACCAACCAGAGTACGCCAGTAACCCAGTCTCATCACGCACCACGAACAGTAACGGCGAAAAGACCGAGAGTAAGATTGAGCAAATCCTAAACCTGCCGGCTTTTGTGATGCTGGGCGAACAAAAAGAAACAGTTGCTTACCTCCTCTTGTCGTTATTCGGCGTGGGAATGATGGGCTTAGCGATTGTTATTCAGCGGATTTTATTTTGGCGTCGACAAGCGAATGCGCTAAAACTACAAAATGAAGATGCCAGACCGGATTAAAGTTAAACGCCTACGCCGGTCCCGTCACTTACGCCTAAAGGTTTTTCACGACGGCTCAGTAGTAGTGACCGCACCCTTAAGGGCGCCTCAAAAGTTGATTGAAGACTTCATTTTAGAGCACGAAAACTGGATTGAAGAAAAATTGTCTGAGGCCACGACTAGGTTAAATAAACTAACCGCCGAGCAAGAGAAACTTTTCTTTCGTGGTCAGGAATATGATTTTCGCCTCAACGTTTCGAACGACGTTAAATCCGGGGTAAAAATAGACGGGCGATCTTTCATCGTTTCAAGTCTAGCTGAGGATCATGATACCGTCCGGAAAATTTTAGAAAAATTTTACCGTCGTGAGGCGGAAAAACGGTTTCGTGAACGCGTACCGCTGCTAGCAGATTTAGTTGGTCGAGACGTAGTTAAAGTCACGATCCGTGACCAACGAACACGATGGGGCTCGTGCTCAAGTCGCAACACGTTATCGCTCAACTGGCGACTGATTATGGCACCGGACAGCGTCAGCGACTACGTTATCTACCACGAGCTATCACACTTAACCCATATGAATCACTCAGAGCGGTTTTGGGCGTTAGTCGAGAGCTACGACAAAAACTACAAAGCCTCAGAGCGGTGGCTCAAAAAACACCACAACCTCCTTCATTTCTAACAGCGCGGCGAGCTTACATATTGCGACCGATATCTGTCACCAAATCGTCGCCTGTGCTGCGCGGCACAATTCGGTGCTCTTCGAGATGGGCGATAATGTCTAGGATTATTTTGAGAATAACCAGGATCCACAGAAATCCCGTCAATGTATCAAGACGAGCCAGAATAAGTGCGCCGCCTAATATCGCTAAATGCAGTGCCATAACTCGTCGAATTGGCTGGACCATTAGCTCTTTCGGAGAAAAGATCAAATTTTCTTGTTTGCCGATGTAGTTCACTCCAAAAGAGAATAAATGGCTTAAGAACACGGCCAGCAGAAAGAATTTTGCGTCAGTTCGGTAGAAGAACTCCGCAATTGTGCGCACCTCAATGAAGCCAAATTGCCCCGCTGTTTGGTTAGAAAGTAGGGTGAAAATCAACGTCAGATGAACTAGCAAGAATATCGCCGACCAGGCAAGAAACGTCACGGCGTGTTCGAAGCGCCCGATCGGTCGCAAGCGGAAGTGGAGAGTGCGAGGATTAACCTCGACCTTGATCTCCGGCCTCCTGTCCTGCGATTTAGAACAAAGGATTTTTATTACAGAGAAAAAGCAAAGCACCAACGTCTCCAACCAATAACCAAACATTAACGTCGCAAGATCCCAGTCATAATACTTCACTCCAGCGAGAGGTATTAGGTTAACTAGAACGAGAACGGCAACACTAACCCAAAATTTACCGCGACTCATTTGCAGGTTTTCCAGCCAAATACAGATAAAGGAAGCCCGCAGCAAGAGCCGTTAGAAGATGCCAGAGGCCGTGACCCTGCCAAAGGCTCTCCGGGTTGCACCAAATACCTCGCCTATCCAGTTGCCAGACCCCGTAGCCAACGGCGAGTGATGTCAATGATAGCCAGAAATAAGGGCTGCCGATTTTCTTTAATCGGCTTAGCGCCACAACTTCCAAGATCACAACCACAAAAACTAAAGCCATAAATGTATAGTCGGTTATCCCATCTGAGAGCCCAGCGACGTAAAAAAGCGGAATATTGACGATAATCCACCAGGTAATTAACGTTGAATTTCGCCACGGCTTGAACCAGCTTATTCCAAGCAACGCCGCCAATGTCACGAGCAGGTACATACTAGAAAAATCCGCCACTCCGCCCCAAAAACTCAATGTCGCGTGTCCCCAGAACGAGCTTGCCCCGATCAGGAAAACCACCGTAATAAATAAGACGCTAACGAGCTTACTGCCATTAATAAATTGCTGATTGCGCGCAGCGTGCTGCCAAAGGAAAATCGCCACCGCCCAAAAGAAAATAATCGAAGTCCAAGAGTTTACAGGTTGGGCGATGCCAACATCGCGAACCGCTTCACAGAAACGGCTAACTCTTGCGATAACCATAACCTAAATCTACACGTTAAACAGGAACTCCACTACATCACCGTCGCGCATCACATATTCCTTGCCCTCACTACGTAGTTTGCCGGCGTCGCGAATCGCCTTCTCACTGCCGAATTTTTTTATGTCTTCAAAGGTATAAACTTGGGCGCGTATAAAGCCATGCTCAAAATCGGTGTGAATTTTGCCGGCGGCCTGCGGTGCCTTAGTACCTTTCGCGATCGTCCAAGCACGAGATTCGTCTGGTCCAGCGGTAAAGAAAGTAATTAATCCTAGTAGCTCGTAGCCGGCTTTAATTACCTCTTCTAACCCAGACTTCAGACCTAGCCCCTCACGATATTCGAGCTGCTCTCCACTAGGAAGTTCAACTATTTCTTGCTCGGCTTTAACATTAATCGCCACGACTTTTGCCTGCTCGTTTTGGGCGTGTGTTTCGACGGCGCTAACGTCAGCTGATTTTTCGTCAGTGTTTGCGACGTATAATAGCGGCTTAGCGCTGAGGAATTGAAAATCGCGTAGCGACTTTGCGAGTTCGGGGTTAGTTCGAAGCGGTTTGTTGTCGTTGAATAAGGCGACGGCTTGCTCAAGTAAAGTGCCCAGCCTAACAGCTTCCTTCTCGCCGCGTTTGATTTTGTCTTGGTTGGCCGTTAACGCTCGGTCAGCTTGTTCTAAGTCAGCTAGCAAGAGTTCAGTGTTAATCGTTGAGATATCATTACCAGGGTCGACGCCGCCATGAACATGCGTTACTTGCGGATCGTCGAAAACCCGCACCACCTCCGCAATCGCATCAACGGAGCGAATATGGCTCAGGAACTTATTGCCCAGTCCCTCACCCTGCGACGCGCCTTTAACAAGTCCCGCGATATCAACAAACTTAATTGTTGCCGGGACGGTTTTTGCTGCCTTAAATTTTTCTGTTAAAAAGCTCAGCCGCTCGTCGGGCACCTCGACGATGCCGACATTTGGTTCGATAGTAGTGAACGGAAAGTTCTGCGCCTCGGCGCCGGCTTTTGTGAGCGCATTAAATAATGATGATTTACCAACGTTCGGCAAACCAACGATTCCAATCTCCATATCGGTATTATATCTGTAACAACTTCCAAAGCTACACTTGACGCCGGATTTGTTTTACCGTACAAGTGAACAACAATGGCAACACGAAGAATCAAACGAACTCCCCGCAAGTCTGCAACCGTAACCCGTTCTACTCGCAAGTCCGAAGATCAGAGCCGCTCGACAGTTACAGTCCAAACAGCACATACAACGCTAGCCCGCTGGACAGGTCTAGTACTCGTGCTTATGGCACTTATTCTAGCTTTCGGACTTTACCTAATTATCCATAAACCACAGACGACCGATGGTGCCGCAACGGCCGTAACGCAGACTGAGAACGAAATTAGTTATCAAGGCGTTGAGGGTAAAAACGCTGTGGAGCTACTCAGAGAACGAGCTGTGATAGAGACCAAGACTTACGAAGGGCTCGGTGAATTAGTGATCGCTATCAACGGTAAAGCCTCGACAGAAAATCAGTTCTGGGTGTTCTACATTAACGGTGCTCCTGCTGAAGTGGGCGCAAGTACTTATATAACTAAAGCTACCGACGTCCTAACCTGGAAATACGAAAACGCTCAGTAAAAATTGTCCTTGACTCTTGGCTCTCTCTTTGAGAGCGTATTGTAATAAGGGGGTTATATAATCATGGGTGAAGAAAGTACTGGGGGCTCAAAAGTAATTTACGTAATTTTGGCAGTAGTTTTTGTGGCGCTGATAATCGGCGCTTCGGCGTGGTTCTATCTGACCGGTGCCTCAAAAACCGCCGACACGACAGCGACGACGACAACGACCGAAACGCCAACTGCAACCGATCCAAAAGCAGAGGCGAAAACTGAAATTTCCTCGACCTTGGATGAAGTTGATACAGAGCTAACACAAATCGCAAGTGATGAAGGGAGCGACGATGACACGATCGATTTTTAAGACCGTTGGAAGCGTGAGCCTGGGGTTAGTTCTAGCCTTCGGCCTACTAGCCTACCCGACTACAGTGAGAGTCCTTGCCGAGGACACTGAATCATCCAGTACTACTGAGCAAACTGAGGCCCAGAAGAAAGAAGCTGAATTGAAGAAGACAACCGCCGAGAACTTGCGTGAGCAAGTAAAGAAAGAGCGAGAAGCGCGCAAGGCCGCACTCGAGACAGCGAAAAATGCCCGAGAAGATAAA
The DNA here is from genome assembly GCA_016432625.1 of Candidatus Berkelbacteria bacterium. Lineage (NCBI taxonomy): Bacteria > Candidatus Berkelbacteria > Candidatus Berkelbacteria bacterium. The sequence continues at coordinate 242,712 of CP066697.1, read as the reverse complement.
AAGTTAGAATCCTCAAAAGAGCTAGCTGAGAAATTGACCGAGGAACGCTTGGAACTCTTAAAGAAGTTGCGCGATGGCGAATATACCAAAAAATGTCGCGCTGCGGCTAAGGCTGAAGCAACGACCGCGATTAACGCTGTAATTGCCCGATTGGAACAAGATCTCGCAGCTGTGCCGAGTAATACAACCGTCGACCAAGTTCGTTCACAGATAAAGAACGGCATCATCGGCAAGAATCACGTTTACGTCGCCCTGCTACCAGCAGTGCGCGGCATGTGCGCTTCAGACAGAATAATCGGACTGATTGACGGTAAGCTAAAAACTTTAGTTGATCGTCTAAAGGCCGACGGCCTCGATACTACGACGTTGGAGGGCTTGCTGGCCCAGGCAAAAACTAGCGCGCAGGCTGCATACGACGCCTACAAGAAAATTGCTAACGACCCGGGTGCGTCCAGTTATAAAACTGACCTGGCAGCAGCGAAGGCCAAGCTTAAAGAAGCAAAAACAAGCCTGAGCGCCGCCCGAGACGAGATCGACAAACTCAAGGAATTAACTTCGTCTGAGGACGAGAGTTCCACGCCAACTAGTAGGTAACTAGCGCTTCGAACGTTCGCGCCAGTCACGTTCAGCATCGCGCTGAACAGCACGCTCGCGCAGCTCTTCTCGACGGTCATGAGGCTTCTTGTGAGTACCTAAACCTATTTTTAGCTTGGCACGACCACGGTTGATAAAGAGCTCCAAGGGCAAAATTGTCTGACCCTTGGCGCTCTGTCGGCCAGTGATATGATCAATCTCCCGACGGTTAAGCAGCAACTTTTTCGTCCTTGTCTGATCACCCTCAGCGACGCCAAAATGGCTGCCAACCCACCATAGCTCAACCCGTCCTGATTTATCAGCAAACGGCTTAATGTAACTACCGGTGATATTAACGTCTTTAGCGCGGATGGCTTTAATTTCTGCTCCAAGTAATACGAGACCAGCCTCTACGCTGTCCTCGATTTCATAGTCAAAGAAGGCCTTTTTATTGCGAGCTATGGTTGTCATTGGCTAATTATAATAATCGGCAAAGCGAGCAATGAAAGCGAAGCTTGAGTATTGCGAGCTATGATTGTCATTTGCCACCACCAATAATCCGCATTGTGAGCAACGAAAGCAAAGCTTGGGTATTTCGGGCAATAACAGTCATCGTTCTTCCGTATTGTAGGGTCTGAGTCTGAATTTGTCATGTAAAACGAGCCGCTTGGATTATGCCGCTACCCCGATGGCGCGTCGCTTGGAACCAAATCATCTTACTGCTAACATGCTCTCATGAAGATCGTCGATTTAGTGAAGCGGGAGACGGCACGACAAGCCGAATGTATTGATCTAATTGCTTCTGAAAACTACGCCTCCGATGCGGTTAAAGCAGCCCTTGCATCTGATTTCACTAACAAATACGCCGAAGGCTACCCCGGTAAGCGTTATTACGCCGGTAATGAAGTAGTCGACGAGATGGAGAACCTAGTGATTGGCTTGGCGCAGAAAGTTTTTAAAACCGATTATCACGTCAATACCCAAGCCTATTCGGGTTCAATTGCGAACTTAGCGGTGTACTTCGCACTCCTCCAGCCGGGGGACCCAATTATGGGACTCGAGCTTAGCCACGGTGGTCACTTAACGCACGGCCATCCTATTACGATTTCTGGCAAAACTTACAACCGGACTTCATACGTTGTAAGCCAGAAAGGTTACCGGCTCGACTATGGCGAAATCGCTAAGGCCGCTAAGGCTTCAAAACCAAAACTGATTATCTCTGGCGCCTCGGCCTACCCACGCACAATCGACTTTGCACGCCTTAGTGCTATCGCTAAAAGTGTTGGAGCCTATCATTTGGCGGACATTTCCCACATCTCTGGACTGGTGGCAACCGGCCTTCATCCAACGCCATTTGGTAACGCCGATATTGTGACAACAACAACCCATAAACTGCTACGTGGACCGCGAGGAGCGTTAATTTTTTGCAGGGAAGATCTAGCAAAACAAATCGATAAAGCGGTTTTCCCTGGCATCCAGGGTGGTCCGCATGAAAATGCCATTGCCTCAATTGGCGTCGCGCTAGAAGAAGCATCATCCCCAAAATACGTTGAGTACTGCCAGGCCGTACTGGATAACGCGCGCGAGTTATCACAATCCCTGCAAAAAGAAGGAATCACGATCTTAACCGACGGCACCGACAACCACTTAATGCTTATAGACTTACGCCCACTTGGAATCGACGGCACTGAGGCCCAGAGTCGCCTGGAAAAAGAAAAGATAGTCGTTAACAAAAATACTATCCCTTACGACGACGCTTCACCGATGAACCCCAACGGTATTAGGCTTGGTACACCGGCAATTACCACCAAGGGCATGACAACGAAAGACATGCCGTCACTTGCCAAAAAAATCGCCTCGATACTTAAGCGCTAGCGCTTATCCTGCTTCAACTTGATCGTTAGGTTAACGGTGTCGCCCTGAATTTCCATCTCAACTGGTTCGTACCCTTCTTTCCCGGCAATTAGGTGATATCGCCCAGGCTTGATGACAAATAGGAAACGTCCCGCATGGTCTGTGATAGTTGAACGGACACTCGCCGGGCCTTCGTTTTTGGAGCGCTGAACAATCTGAACCACGGATGAAGGCTGGGGCTTACCGGTTTGCGCATCCACTACCACTCCGAACGGTCGCTTGTAATCAAGTTCAAGTACCTTTGTTCCCCACAACAGGACATAGAGCGATACCACGAGCGCTTTAAGCAAAGTCTGATCGATCGAGTAGATATAAACGGCTAACACGCTACCGAAGATTAAGAGCGGCCAGTGGATGAAGTTAAGTACCCTCATGAGACCAAAGAGCCAGCCAACCATCATCATGCGACTCTTCAATTTCTCCTCAATCAACTCAAGCGTTATGTCTTCATTGATTAAATCGTCGGCAGGATTATTGACAGTTAGCGGACGGCTCAAAAATCGTTCATAGAGCGGATTTCTCACTTGGATCCAGTAACGTCCGGGCTTATCCACAAGGAAGGCATAATGTCCGGTTCGGTCGGTCAAGACCCGGTCGATCGCCTCTCCAGTAGCGTCCAATAACTCGATAAACACGCCGCCAATTGGCATGCCGCTTCGTCGGTTACGAACAATGCCCCAACGCCTACCGCGTAAGCGTGTTGGCGTAACTCCGAAGAACCCACCAAGGAATGAGGCACCCTTAACAAAGGTGTCAATTATCGCCGTTACTAACGCGGTGCTAAGTGGCCCCAGGGCAACGACCGTAGCAACGGGCGAGACGGCCACCGCAGCGGTGTTAGCAGCGTTCACCAACGCTTGGTTATTCTCGACAGTTTCCTGTATCGTCTCGAACACTCGCGTTATGCCAGTTGACGGTTGGGACGTGGCCTGTGGTGTAGAGACAGTCGGCGTGGTTACTGGCGGAGCTGTTGTGGGCGGCGTCTCTTCGGTAGTACCAGTCACGGGCGGTGTTTCCGTGGCGGTATCCGCCGGATTGATCTTGATGCTTCCCGAAGTGGCCTGACGAGTGCCGTCATTAACGGTGATTGTAGTTGTCCCAGCAGCGGTTGCCTTGAGATAGATAGTTAACGACTGAGTCGCCATCACATACTCGCTTGTTTCCGTCAGGTAAGTATTGCTAGTGTAGAACTTTACCGAACCCGAAGCGGTAGGAGTTATGACGGTTTTCTCCGAGATTGTTACGGTATTACCAAAAGCGTCCTTCGGCGTTACCGTTTCCTGCCAGCCAACACCAACTTTTTGCGGTGAGGTGGTAGTTAGACTGTACGTAGAATGAGCACCAGGGTTAACCGTTAAAGTCAGCTTAGTGGATAGACTCCGTTCGCTTGAAATGATTCCTCCGCTCGACCCCCCGATTTCGGCAATAGTCAATGTAATTGAACCTAGGGTTCTAAATTCTAGTAGGTTTGTGAACGTCTTAATCCCAGCATCGTTCGCGACATAGGTGTAATCGCCCGGCAAAACGGCGCTAGTATCTGTCGCTGTGAAGCGAACTGTTCCTGTGTAGCCAGTGGCAACGTTACCGTAGGCGTCTTTCATCGTTACGATTGGGGTCAGCTTTTCGCCAGCTAAGACCGAGTCATTAATGTTGGTCAGAATTATCTGCGTCGCTGTATTTGGTACGACAGTGAAATTACTGTGGGACCCCTGGAAGGTCGAGGAAAGGCCCGGGGAACTGGACGACGTGGCTGTCGCCGTGAGCGTTCTCGTGCCGGCCGTTTTGACAACAAACTGGTTGGTGAAAACTTTCACTCCTTGGTCTGGATTCCCGAAAGTATAATTTGCCGGCAACGTCGCCTGAGCATCATTCGACGAGAAACTTACCACCCCCGTAAAAGTGGTCGCGACGTTTCCGTACTGGTCAAAGATCGTCACCGTCGGAGATACGGCATTACCGGCGCTAACCGTTGAAGTAATGCCCGTCACCGTTAAGTTGGTGGCGGTACCGGCGATAACCGTTAAGTTGATCGTGCCGATAACTGTACTATTACCAACCTCGGTTACTGTAATTGTTTTGGTGCCGGCCGTCTTAAGCGTGAAGCCACTAACGGTTTTGATACCATTATCACCGGCGACGAATGTGTAATTCGAAGGCATTATTGCTTGCGTATCATTAGAAGTAAACGTGACCGTACCGTTATACGTTGGGTACGTTGCTCCAAGAGAATCCTTCGCCGTAATCACAAGAGAAAATGACGTCCCAGCTGTTTTAGTCGTCGAGCCTCCGACTGGAACAGCAACATCGTAGGTTGTGACCGGGCCGATATTTTTAATCGTCCCATCGGCTCCGCCAGTGCCTCCGGATCCTTTAGTCGCGCTCAATGTAAGTCCCGTACCGATTGCTGAGGTATAGCGTCGAACTATCCGACCGCCACCGCCACCACCACCGTTACTCCCGCCGTTGGCACCATTGGCCGTAACAGTTCCGGTACCAGTGAAAGTGTCAGCAATCATCCAAACACTACCGCCAGAGCCCCCGCCCCCCTTACCGCTGCCTATTCCCGAAGCTGGCACACTAACAGTACCATCGGCATTAATACTGCCATTAAACGTAAAAGTACCGGTTGATTCAATTTTTAACGCCGCACCACCAGCCCCGCCGTTACTGGCCGCACCACTAACAGAAACGTACCCGCCGCCTGAACCAGCGACGTCGGGCGCCGTATCGGAGCCGTAAGTAGCACCCCCTGTCGCTGAACCTACCGTTCCTCCGGCTCCGCCGTAACCACCACCGCCAGAGTTGCCGCCAACGTTACCAAGACCACCGCCGGTTCCAGCGCCGTTAACTGAGCCGGCTGTACCACCAGCGTAGCCTTGGCCATTGCCCTTTATGGTACTACCACTATTCACAGTTACGCCGCCCAAAATTTTGATCGAAACACCGAGGTTATTAAGAGTGTCGTATTTGAAGGTGATGTGACCATTCACCGGCGGTATGGCGCCCGTCCCTAGAGTGAGGGAGTTAGCCTGAACAGAAGCTCCCCCGTTTAGAGTTAGGGTAGCGTTATTATTAATTGTTATGGTGTCGTAACAGTTGTTGCCCGACCAGGTTGTGTTGCTAGAAATCGTGATTGGCGGTTCGTCGCCTGTACAACCCGGGTCTCCCGGCGCCGGCGAATAAATCGTTCTAACGGAGGAGGCGCTCAAAACAAGGAAAAAGAGAAAGAGTAGCACGTGTAATGTCGTTGAGTAGACCTGCGTGTGCCACCAACGATAGAGCCTGACATGTAGTCTAAGCCAATCGTGAATTGGCGTAAAAAACGGGAAGAGTGTTCTGGTCGCCCGCTGTTGAAGCCACAGGTAGTAATCTTCCTGGCTCATCTTGCACGTCTGCCTGTATGCAATCGCGCTCGCAATCAGCGTTAAGCTCAGCAAAAAAGTTACCCCGATCAGTAAAATCTCCGCGTTACGGCTAGCCCATAAGTAGAACTGCTGGAAGTCGATATCCCACTTATAAGCCCACTTCAGCCAACCAAGTAATGCGGCTAGGCCTAAAGCAAGTAGGCCAAAGTAAAAGGTCAATGGGTAATTGGCCAGAGCGTGTTTTGTTCTATTAGGAATGCTAGATCGAAAAATATTCCCTCCGAAAATATAATCGCAAGATATTGCCAGCAAGGCAACCGGTTGCGTTTCAAACCCTAAGAAGTTCCGTTACAATCTGATGTGACAGATGAAAAGCCAAAAACCCTACGAAGACTCACGGCTCTACCGTATCAGGCACACAGCCGCCCATCTTTTGGCTATGGCAGTACTCGAGTACGACCCCAAGGCTAAACTTGCAATCGGCCCGCCAATCGAGCACGGCTTCTATTACGATTTTGAGTTTACGAAACCGATCAACGATGAGGTCCTACGAAACCTGGAGAAAACGATCGGCCAGTTAATCGCTAAGAACTTGCCCGTTGAGCATAAAACTTTGACCCGTAGTGAGGCGTTAGGCAGGGCAAAAAAAGAACACCAGCCCTACAAAGAAGAGCTGATTAACGATTTGCCCGACAAAGAGCTCAGCCACTACGTCATCGGCGACTTTTGGGATTTGTGCAAGGGCCCGCACGTTGCTTCGACCGGGGAGGTTAAAGCTGTCAAACTGCTCGGTATTGCTGGTGCTTACTGGCGCGGTAGCGAGAACAATCCGATGCTAACGCGTATTTACGGCACGGCCTTCGAATCCAAGAAAGAGCTTGACGAACATCTTAAGATGTTGGAGGAAGCCAAGAAACGTGACCACAAAAAGCTCGGGGTGGCACTCGACCTATTTGTTTTCTCGCCACTGGTGGGCCCCGGCCTGCCGCTCTGGACGCCAAAAGGTACCGTCATCCGCGAGTTACTCGACGATTTCGTCTGGGAGCTGCGACGCAAAAAAGGTTACGAGAAAGTCGAAATCCCACACCTAGCGAAGAAAGACTTGTATGAGAAAAGCGGCCACTGGGATAAATTCAAAGACGACCTGTTCGTAATTGAAACCCGTGAGGGCAAGCAATTTGCCGTCAAGCCGATGAATTGCCCGCACCACACTCAGATTTTTGCGCGGAAAAAGTGGAGTTACCGCGAGATGCCTCAACGTTACGCCAATACCACAATGGTCTATCGTGACGAACAATCAGGTGAGCTGGCCGGTTTAAGTCGGGTTATTAGTATCACTCAGGACGATGCCCATGTTTTTTGCCGGCCAGACCAAGTCAGCGAGGAACTAGACGCTATTTGGGATATCGTCGAGGAGTTTTATAGCCGGTTCGGTTTCCGACTTGAAGTGAGATTATCTTTTCACGACCCTAAGACTCCCGAGAAATATCTTGGTGATCCGAAGATTTGGAAAAATTCTGAGGCTGAATTAGAAAAAACCGCTAAGAAACGTGGGGCGAAATATTTGGTCGCACCTGGCGAGGCCAACTTTTACGGACCAAAAATTGACTTTATGGCCTACGACTCACTGGAGCGTCAGTGGCAAGTAGCGACAATTCAGTTAGACATGAACCTGCCGAAACGCTTTGAGCTGACTTTTGTCAATCCTGCAGGTAAAGACGAGGACGTTGTCATGATTCACGCCGCAATCATGGGTTCCATTGAGCGCTTCGTCTCGATCCTGATCGAACACTTCGGCGGTGAGTTTCCAGTTTGGCTTGCGCCAGTACAAGTAGTCGTTTTGCCGTTAAGTGAAAAGTTCGTCACCTATGCCGATAAAGTGTCCGACGAATTGCACCAGAGCGGCGTTAGAGTTGAGACGGATGATTCTAATGAATCGCTCGGTAAGCGTATCCGCCAAGCCGAGGGCCAGAAAATACCGTTTATCCTAGTGGTTGGCGAAAAAGAACAAACCGCTAAAACCGTTGCCGTCCGCGAGCGTCACACGCCGGAGCAATCAACCGTTTCTGTAGAACAATTCTTAAGCCTGCTTCGCGGCAAGAAGTAAATTCTTAAACAAGTAGCAAACGGTCATCGGGCCAACGGCACCTTTGGAAGGTGTCACCGCTTTTGCGACTTTTTCGACCGCCGGTACGTCAACATCTATACCCGAGCCATCAACAACGACCATTTTGCCACGAACAAACTCCGGCGTTACTAATTGACGTACGCCAGTACCGCTTATAAGCAGGCTAGACTGACGGATTTCTTCGAGGTGTTCACGGGCTTTGCGTGGAATCTGCACAAAATCCCACTTATTTCTCTTGTAGGTTTCAGCAAGCGGGGCACCAACAAGCCGTCCGGCACCCAAAATCACTGTCTTCTCATCTTTTGGATCAATATTATGATGGCGTAAAATCGCCAGGATTCCGCTGGGGGTTGGGGCATCGAACGGGCTGTCGGGACGAAGGTGGTCGATGTCTTTTTTCGGTTCCATCAAATCAATCAACGCTTGGGTCTCTTCTTTGCGGGGCAGTGGTAGTTGTAAGACAATACCGTGGATTTCTTTCTTACGATTCAGGCCGCGCATTAACGCCGAGAGTTGGTCGAATTTTGCGTGTTCTAAGTGGTGAAGGTAAAAATCGCAGTCCAGTTGTTTGGCTTTTTGTTGTTTAACGCGGATGAAGGTTTTGGTCTGTGGGTCATTTCCCACCCAAACTAAAGCCAGCCCAGGCCTGGTTTTGATTTTTTGACGATCCCTAACAAGTTGGGAAGTAGTTTCAGTAACTAAGTCTTTAGCAGAAAGTAGCATCAACTGACTCAATTCTAGGTAAGGTTTAAGCTAGGAAGCATCTTACCACTTGGTGGGTTTTTAAGGTATCCTTTTGTCACGCATGCGACTCAATAAGCCACCGGCTTTCCAAACAGATTCTAGCTGGTGTCATTTAATAAAAATAAATCGATCACACAAATGAGATTAAATAAATTCCTAGCTTCCTGCGGCGTCAGTTCTCGAAGGGGTGCAGATGAGCTCATAACCGCCGGTAAAGTGCAGATCAACGGCAAGACAGTTCGCGAGCTTGGCACCAAGGTAGACCCAGACAAAGACAAGGTTACGCTCGACGGTCAGAGACTTGAATCCTCTGCAAAGAAAGTCATCTACCTTTTTAATAAACCTAAGGGCGTAGTAACAACTGCCGACGACCCAGAAGGACGTAAAACCGTCTTGGATTTTGTTCCAAACACCCCGCGGGTCTTCCCATGCGGACGGCTGGACTACGATACTATGGGGCTCGTTATCCTGACAAACGATGGCAATTTGTGCTACCAGCTGACTCACCCAAAGTTTGAACACCAGAAGGAGTATATCGTTGAGGGCACGACTAAAACACCAAAAGCGGCACTGACCGAGCTCGAGCAAGACAAGATTATCCTCAAGGACGGCCCGGTCACCCTCGATGAGCTGAAGTTAATTAAGATGAAGAAGGATACTTTAAGTTTTTTGGTTACAATCCACGAAGGCCGTAATCACCTGGTGCGCCGAATTTGTGCAGCCGTCGGAATCGAAGTGGTCAATTTAACCAGAATTAGGGTCGGACAGTACGAACTGGGCGACTTAAAGCCGGGCGAATACAAACAGATTTAGGCTTTAAGAAGCTCCCCGGGCTTCTTCTCAAGGTAAAGAACATCCACCCGGAATCTATTTTGCTTCTCGGTTATAAGATATAATTTAGCTCACCGGGCCATTAGTTCAGCGGTAGAACAACGGACTCTTAATCCGTGTGTCGCTGGTTCGATTCCAGCATGGCCCACATGGATATTTTAGGTTTCGACGTCAAGGCACTATTTACGACCACCGGGACAGTTGTCGCGTACTTATTGGCTTTCGGAATCATTTTTGCTGAATCGAGCATAATATTCTTTCTTCCCGGCGATAGTTTTATTATCGCTGCCGCCCTGCTTGCATCTCAAGGTATTTTTAATATCTGGGTTCTCTTGTTACTGATGTTTCTAGCCGCTGTTATCGGTAATAATCTTGGCTACTATCTTGGTAGCCGCTACGGTCGTCAATTATTTAACAAAGAGAAGTCTCTCCTCTTTGACCGAAAACACATCGAACGCAGCGAGAAATTCTATGCGCGATACGGACCGATGACAATCGTGCTTGCCAGATTCGTGCCGATGGTACGAACCGTTGCCCCAATTCTCGCCGGTGTCGGTAACATGAACTACACAACATTTTTCTCCTACAATATTATCGGTGCGTTGCTCTGGGTTTTCGGCCTAGGTTTGTCGGCGTATTACATTGGCGGACTTATACCAAACGTCGACAAATATATTCTGCCGTTCATAATTATCGTTATCTTACTTTCAGTACTACCAGGCGCTCTTTCTCTCTTGAGAGCTCACCAGAAACGTTAGTAACGATTAATAGTGTTACCAACGCCTTGAATCCACTCACCGATAAAAGGCAGGCCGCCGAGTTCTCTAACCAAGAAACCTAGTATCGCTAGCACCACGGCAACGCCGATTGTCGCGCCTAATCCCGACGCAAGACCAATCATAAAACCCCGCCAGACGAGCGGGCCAGGGTGGTGATAGGCTTTATCGATCGCTCGAACCAACCGGTCTAGATTCTCCATTCCCTCTTTTTCGGTTTTGTCGAGCGCCATAACTTAATAGTACCAGAAGGGCATTGTCTGTGTTTATAAGATTTGGCCCGCGCGTTTTTGCGCGCGGGCCAGTTTCAGAACTCGAGAGCAAGTTGCTCACGAGATCTAGGTATTGGGTCCAAAGGAATTCCTTGTTGACACTTGGGACATGCGGTCGTCCAGAGCTCGAAGCTCGGGTTGCAAATGACGAACGGCCGCCGTCCGTGGCCGTCGTAATCCGCCAATTCCCCTCGGCGGAAAAAGGCTGACAAACCACAGTTATTGCCACCGTTCGACGTAATCAAATCGGCCGCCTTCGCAGCAGTGCTCCCCGTTCGGACGATATCCATCACTGTCAACACGTTCCGACCACGAATCAGTCGTCGTCCGCTAATCGGCAACGCAACCATCCCGTCTTCTTTTATCGCCTCAAGCGATATTACCTGGCGATGCGTCAACGCCCTAAGCTGGTTGGCGACAGCATCGGCGATAGTCAGCCCACGCCTGCCGATACCAATGACGATATCGATACTGGTATCGTGCCTACCGCTGTTGTCGGTGCTGCGATCCAAGCAGTTTTGGGTGATCGCTTCGCAGAACTCGTCGCGAACGGGCGCAAGTGACAACGCTCGTTCAAGATCAATGAAAATGTCGCTGTGGAACCCCTTAATCTTGAAGTGGCCACGCGAAATGATGTCATGCTGCTCGCAAAGCATCATGATGCGTCGCTCGCTTTGATTCACATACACGTGAGCCTCCTTCGGTACAAAACCGTAGCCCCAGAGTGCGTTAGATCTACTAACTTTTCAAGTATCGCCCTAAGTGTGCTTTATTTCGGGCACACATAGTTATCTTAAATAACTGAGGTAAGCGTTCAGACGACCAAGCTTGATGGGGTAGTTTAGAGAATGAATTACTTCGGTAAACGAAGTTGTTCTTCTAAGTTTATTATCGGTTGATAGTAGCCCCGATCAAGCACATAGGTTTGAAACTTCTTGTCGGCGCCAAAGATGACAGCCAGCCCAATCACTATTAGTAACACGCCAATTACTTTATGAAACCAGCCTGTTGGGTTGGCAGCCCAGCCAAGTTTGCTAACTAGTGCCCGGCCAAGGAAGGCGATTAAAAGTAGCGCCACGGCCAGACCGATCGCGTAAGATACCAAATAAGTAAGTCCACGCCCGAACGAAACAGGCAAAATCGCCGCGACTATTAAGGCGTATGTCGGGCTACAGCTGTTGAAGACCGGCCCCAGCGCTGCTCCAAGGAATAAATCCCCCCAAAGACCAGATTTGGTTCTACTGGTCTGCAACGACTCACCCGCCTTAGCGCCGAGCGGTGCCGAGACTTTTTCCCAAAGCCCTGGATAGAGACTGACCACTCCGAAGAGAATTAGTATCCCGCCAGAAATTAGCTGCCAAACAATTTGTGGAATTCCGAGCAGGCTAGTTGTCGCTTTCAAGAGTAACGAGAAAACAACAACTGAAATCGTCAAGCCAAAAATAATCGTTACAATACGTTTCGTGCGTCGGCTTTCTGTTACCGATCCGGCTAAAACCACCGGCAAAACCGGCAAGATGCACGGCGCCAAGACGGTAAGGAAACCAGCGACAAACGAGGCATAAAGTAACACCATTTCTAAAGCAGGTTACTACTGACGGCGGCAAAGGTGGGTTCATCGTAAGCGACATATTTCTTGACCAGGTTACCGGCGTCGTCAACCCTAACTAAGGTCGTTTGGATCGTCACGCCGTATTTTTGCCGAAGCGCCTGGTTAGTATCGTAGTCCGTTTTAATTATTGTCACTCCCGCCGGAACGTTACTCTTTCTAATATCAGCGTCTAGTGTCCGGCATTGCGGACACCAAGGAGCATGAAAGAAAAGTATCTTGGTTCCACTGGTGCTTGCGATGACCGAGTCCGAGTAATCGACGTACGCGCCGGGAGTTTTAGCTACAGAAGGGTCAGTTGACCCGCCGAGCGACGGATCTGCCGTCGAAGATTCGGACTGTGTTTGCGGACCTGGAGAAGCTCCGCTATCACCAGAGCGATTGCTGTAAATAACTATTCCCCCGACAACCAACAAGACAACAATGACCTGCCCAAGTATTTTCATGGTTACATCCTACCACGAAGTTCAGGGGGCTGAATTAGCAGCAATCGCAATGACATATATCCCTAAAGCGTTGAGCAGGAAGGCCAAGGCGATAAAGCGGCTGAAAGCGATCTTTTTCAAACCAAGCAAGCTAAGACCAATCTCGTCAGGTAACGGTGAGGCGACTATCGCTGCGCCGATTACCGGCGCCAACCAAGCAAAATACTTCGTATGAAGGATGTCGATCCGCCGATATAAATGAAGGGCTTTGAGAAGAGGGTTAAGCTCGGCAAACAGTCGGTCTCTAATGAATCTGTAGGCGAGGTAATCGCCTATCGCCGCGCCAACGCCACCAATAAGAGCCACGAATATTGGCTCGAGGTTTTGCGCAAATTCAAAGAGAATAGCGGCCGCTGGCGCGATTGTGAATGTAGAGACAAATAAGAACCCAGCAACAAAAACGCCGAGATAGCCTATAGATTCAAAACCATCTTTCAGATGCCCCAACCAGCCGTTATTGAGCAGAAAAACCGTCACGGCCAAGCTGATAAATAGTAGGGTGATGTTCGGATATCTCCACCGATGATGCATATACTCACTTTAACACGCGAGGCTCTCTTGCCCCTACCGGGAAACCACGGCCCCTTGCTGCCCTAATTCTTGCCGATGTACTTGCCTAGCGCAATTGCCGACAAAACAAGAGCCACAACGAACAGTAGGTAAAGAAGCCACCCAAATACCATCATGCCGCCCCCCAGCCCGCCGCTCATCATATCCGCGTTCATTCCCATCATCTAAGCCCCTTTCTTATTGAACTCATAGTCTCACAACAAAAAGGAATTGACTATCCCCTATAGGGGGATTATAAATATACTCATGACACAAGACGAACGAATTAGACATCGAATAAAAATTATTCAGGGGCATATCCTGAAACTGCAGAAGATGGTAGCGGAAGACCGGTACTGCATCGAACTTATGACACAAAGCCTAGCGATCCAGAAGAGTCTTAAAAGCTTGAACCAGGAGTTGCTTAAGAAACATCTGGCTACCTGCGTGAAAGATCAGTTTGTCAGTGGTGAGGACAGCAAGGCTATTAATGAGCTATCACACCTCTACCACCTTTCTCAAAACTAATGCCTCCAAGGAGGGGGAAGCGAATATTTGTTAAGTCGGTTGGTTTTCTGGCGTTAGTAATCACCTTACTATCTGCTCCACTATCTGCCCAAGCTGTTTCATTAAACGAGCTCTTGAAACGACAAAGAGAAGTAGAGAAACAACAGCAGCAGAACCAACAAAGGCTTAACCAGAGCCGGAAGGTCGAACTTACGTTGCAGCAGACGCTAAACGCGCTCACGCAGGACATCGCCTCCACTCAAGGACGACTCGATACGACTAGGAGAACACTTAATATTGCCAAATTAGAGATAGAAAGGATCGACGGAGAGGTCGAGAAAACCGAGAAAGATATTGCCAAACTCGACGGCTCTACTCGGCGTCTTTACATATTACTTTACGAGACCCTGACGACCTCGAAAGTGATTATGTTGACGTCTGAAAGCATAGGTGAATACACGACGCGCATAAACTATCTAGAATCTATACAGCAGCAATTAATGCAGGATGGACAAAAGTTAAGTGCTCTTAAACAGGAACTACTAGCCAAAAAAGCTTCGCAGGTAGCTCTTCAACAACAGCTGGAAGAAGTCGAGAGCCTATTATCAAATGATAAAGCCGTATTAGCGAGTCAGCAACAACAGCAAAGTTTGCTGCTGAACCTGAACCAAGAGCAGCAAGACCGCTACGAAGACTCATTGAAAAAATTAGCCACTGAACACGAAACGCTAAGCCAGTCCATTTATGAAGCTCGGCGACGACAGGCTGGTTCGGAAAATATAAATCAGGGCGCGACGAGCGCCTATCCGTACGCGGATGAACCAAACCCTGCGGCGGCTGACCCGTGGCTATTCATTAAAAGGCAATGCGTTTCATATACTGCCTGGAAGTGGCTTGTTACCTACGGTCAGCCGTTTATGAACACGCGACCTGGGTCCGGCAGTGGTTGGAACTGGCCAGCGCTCGCTCGTGACCAAGGTTATAAAACATCTTCAACGCCCAGGGTTGGGGCAGTGGTTTCCTGGCCAATTGGCGAGAACCGCCCTTACGGCCATACAGCCTGGGTAGAGAAAGTTAATAGCGACGGAACAATTAACGTTTCGGAATACAACTGGCTAGTACCACGTGGATATGGCGAAAGGCGCAATGTTAACGCGTTGCTTTACGGCACTCCAACATATATTTACCCGTAGTGGAAGTGCGCTACCTCCTCCTAAACAGAGTCACACTAATTCATTGACTAAAATTAGCCGTCGCCCCCAAACCGTCAACCTCGTATCTTGTCCTTAATGACAGTTACTATTTCAGAAGCGGTCATGTTCATTCCCGGGTAGTCGCCGATCCAGGTTACCTTATGCTCTGCATCAAGCAGGATAAAGGTGTGGCCTGGGTTGACGCCCTTGTGCATAGACGACTTCATGGTCAACATGCCATAGGACTTTGAAACGGCATTCTCAATGTCGGCCAAGATCGGCGTTTGCATAGGGTTATTTGAGACTACCGGACTCCAATCGCTCGGGTCGTTAGGTGCAATTGCCACCATTGGAATCTTGAGGGAGCTAAAGCTCTCATTGTTTTCAAGGTCGATAATCTGTTTCCAGCACGGCTGGCATCCAACACCTTCGTTAAAGTACAACAGCACCGGTTTGCCGTCATACTGATTCAAGGTGACCTTTCCACCCGTTGCCGAAGCAAGTTCAAAGCTTGGAGCCGAATCGCCTATCTTAAGCGAACCAGTCTTCGCAAGGGGGGTAGAAGGTCTGCCGTTAGAAAAGATAACGATCCCCGTCAAGACGATGCCCACCGCCACGATTACACCAATAGTAAACAAGAGATCGCTACTCTTTCCGCTATGCTTCATTTTTCTCCTTTGACGCCGTTGTGGCTTTTCGCACTAACAACACCCAGCCGGTAATAAGCAATATAAAGGCCGTCAAGCTAAGGAGCGGGTAACGTGCGGCAAAGTTGGCAAAGTCTTGAATTGCCCCCTGGAAGTTAGCATTAAGTCTTATCTGCCAGGGCGCAGCAACCGCCGATTCGCCGTTTGCTGCGCTGTAGAGAATGAAGCCGCCAATAGCGATAAAAAGAATGCTAACCAATAGGTGGGTTGAATGAACAACATGCCGCCAACCGCCAAGCTGGAAGCGGATTGGACGTCCCCTGAAAAATTTCGATTGCCCAATCTTTTTCGCATCCCAAACGAGCGACAGGATAAATAACGGCAATGTCATTCCTAAGACGTAAGTGAGGCCGATTAGTGTAGCGACCGGTAGCGTGGCCGATAAGGCCGACAGGGTAAGCAAACCAGCCAAAACTGGCGCGCAGCAGGAGCTGGCTATGCCCGAGAATATACCCAGAAGATACGTTCCGAAAACACCTCTGGATCGCTTCAAATCTGGAGTGTAATGAAGTGGAATCATTACCGTCTTACCGAAGAAGGACATTATTCCATAGGCGATCAAAAGTAACCCACCTACGATAAAAATGGCAGTGTGATAACCAGTGAATAGACCAGAAAGCCAAGCTGCACCTAGGCTAATCGGCAGAAGGATTGTCGTTAACCCTAAGAAAAATATTAAGGTCATAAAGATGATATTGCTCTTTCTCTGGAAAACGGAAGCAAAGTAGGAAGGTAATAGAAACGTGATACAGCAAGGGGCAAATAATGCCAATAAGCCACTTAGAAACGCACTCGTTAGCGAAAAGATAAACAAAGTCAGGGTCATTGCGCCAGCAATAATACGGCGACCTGACTACCGAGGTACGACAGAAGGGATCCTATTATAGCCAGCCCAACAAGGACTCTGTATGTCCTAACCTGCGAAACTGTTGGGCAGTCGCAAATTTCCATCAACCCGAGTCTAGTCCCCCCTGGGGGGATTGTCAAATAACTATTCGGGGACTACTGTAAACATATGTTTCTCATCGCGCTAAGGAACCTTTTCGGCGAAAGAGGCCGGCTGTTGATCACTATAGGTGGCGTCACCTTCTCGGTGATTCTGATCTTGATACTACTCGGGTTATATAGCGGTTGGGAAAAACAAATGACAAGGTTCACGGGCAATATCCCCGCCGACCTCTGGGTCGGTCAGGCCGGCAGTGGTGATCTCAGCCATAGCATCTCAATTATCCAAGCGGTCCGATCGGAAGACGTTTCTAAGCTAGGGTCTGTTACTCGGGTATCAACATTTGTCGGCCGCCAGGTTGGGACAACAATTGACGGCCAAGACGTTCATATTTTCGTTGTTGGTGTTGACGAGGATCGCTTCATAAAGAGTTACGAGCTTGTCGAAGGCACAGACGACCCGGCACTAGGCGAGATCGCTATCGATCAAGTATTAGCCCGTCAAACCGGACTTAAAATCGGTGACACTTTTGAAGTGGCCAAAACCACAGTCAAAGTATCGGGGATTATTAGCGGCGGTAACATTCTCGCCTACACCTTCGCTCTGGTTAACCGGGCGGACGTTAAAAACATCCTTGATCTAGATGGGCTAGTAAATTACTACCTCGTACAGACACCCGATCCCGACCAGGCCACGATTGATATCGCCAAGCAATTTCCCGACTACAAAGTTATGACGAAGACTGAGTTTCTGGAAAACAACAAATCTATTCTCACTGAAACATTCCTACCCATCATTAAGGTTCTGCTAATTATCGCTGTTCTAATTGGCATAGCAGTCATCGGCTTAACTATCTTTACCGCTACCATCGAGAAAAGTCGGGAGTATGGGGTCCTAAAAGCCCTCGGCTACACTGGCGCCCAAATATACGGCATCGGACTGATTCAATCAGTTACAGCCGGAGCGATTGGTTTTGTTGTGGGAGCGATACTAGCGCCACTTTTTGCGATCGCCGCCACTAATATTGCTAGCGGATTTTTGTACGAAGTTAGTGGCGGACAGGTCATTTTAGTATTTGCCGCCGTGGTCGGGATGGCTATTATCGCCTCGTTTATGCCACTGAAGCGGTTACTGGTGATTAACCCCGCCTCAGTCTTTAAAGCCTAACGATGATCAAAGCCACCGAATTATCTAAAACGTTTAATCCCCGGCAACACACCGAGGTGAAAGCCGTCGAGAGCGTTAGTATTAGTATCGAACCGGGTGAAATTGTCTTGATTATCGGGCCGTCAGGCAGCGGTAAGACAACGCTGCTGACGATGTTGGGCGGGCTACTTAGTCCCTCAGCCGGTGAGATATTTATTGCCGATCAACCAATCTCAAAGTTAAGCCAAGGACAACTGACGATGTTGCGCAGAGGAAAGATCGGCTTTATTTTTCAGTCTTTTAACTTACTCGACAATCTAACCGCCTTTGAAAACGTCGTCATTGCCGGGTTTGGCAAAAACCGCAACACCAAGCGCGCCTTAGAGTTATTGAACAGGCTGGGCTTGCAAAATCGTCTTCACGCCAAGCCTAAAGAACTCTCGGGTGGCGAACGCCAACGAGTCGCCGTCGCTCGATCGCTAATAAACAATCCGCCAATCATTCTTGCCGATGAGCCGACCGCTAACCTCGACTCGAAAAATGGCCATTCAGTTATGTTATTACTGTGTGAAATAGCCTGTCAGGAACATAAGTCGGTCGTGATCGTCAGCCACGACCAACGCCTTCGGGATATCGCCACCAGGGTAGTAACAATCGAGGACGGTAAACTAACTAACGAAGCGATCGGCGATCACGCTAAATTCTGCCCACACCATAATCACTAGTAGCTGTGCGAAAAATTAAAGTGGTATCGCCCCCTACTGGCGCCCTCGACAGGACTTGAACCTGTGGCCTTTGGTACCGGAAACCAACGCTCTAATCCACTGAGCTACGAGGGCAACGACGTAATTCTACTCTGGATACTTCCCGCCCTCCAGGCGTGGGAGTATTATTGAATCTATGGAAGATTTAAAGAAGCTAGCTCAGCAATTATTAGAACAAGGCCGCTTGATCCATCTCGGCACAAACGACGACGGTGGCGTTTGGGTCAGCCCGCTCATTTACATTCATGACGAGGCGATGAATATCTATTGGCTCTCAATGCCGGTAGTACGACACTCGAGGGCCGTTGACCTAGCGCCGCAAGCGGCAGCGGCAATCATGGTTGATACGCCCGATCACAAAGCAGCTGGCTTACAGATTGCCGGGACAGTCACGGTAGTCAATCAAGACGAACAACTAGCTAAGAATTATCTAGCAAAATACCACTTACCTGACGATCACATTGATGATAATCACAAATGGTACAAACTTTCACCGAAATTCATCGACATCATCTACGAGCCGCTATTCGGCTGGAAAAAACAAAAAATTGAATTCTAAAAACGAAATTCACTTCTCGCAATCGCTCGCAGTCGAAATCTAGATACTTGGCCTAATCTCCTAGATTAGTAGGGCAATTTATGGGAAAATTGGACGACAAGCGCCCGTAGCTCAGTGGATACTCCGAGTGTCGTTCCACTTAGCTCCGGCCGCTGTACATTTGTTTGTGCTCGTTGATTTGCGCCCGTAGCTCAGTGGATAGAGTATCTGGCTTCGGACCAGAGGGTCGGGGGTTCGAATCCCTCCGGGCGCGCGGCGTTATATAATAACGCAGCATGGTGGCTATATCCCGTTCGGGCATAACCACCAGCTTAAAAGCATGGTGGCTATGGTGTAATGGTAACACGTGGGGTTGTGGTCCCCTTGATATGGGTTCAATTCCCGTTAGCCACCCAAAAAAATGAAAGTTCTGTACGAAATTCCGCTTTATTCACAAAATTGGAATTTGGACGAATGGAAAAAGCTAGGATTTAGTTCGCGAGATGATGCGGAATACTGGGAGCGTTCGTGCTGCGGGATCCTTTGTGTAAATGAGATTGCTTCGTTTCTTAACGAAACAAAATATTCTACGTCGAGCCTAATAAAACAAGGCCAAGAACTCGGCGGCTACTCAGAGGAGTACGGATGGAAACATGAGGGCTTAGTTCGCCTGGTTGAAAAATTGGGTCTCCACGCTGAGCGAAAAACACTTTCAACTAAAGAATTGCAAAAAGCGCTTGAAGAAAAGAAGCTTCCAATCGTTTCAATCAAGTGGGCGTTCAAGAACAACAAGTTGTTAATAGAAAAAATACTTTTCTGGAAAAGGTTCGGTGGCCATTTAGCAGTAGTGGTTGGATACGACGATGAAGGATTTTACGTTAACCACACTTCTAAAGTTGCTGAGCAGAATTGGAAAGCTGGTTTAGTCCCGTACGATAAGTTCAACGACTGCTATACAGGGAGAGCGATATTAGTCTGGAAGTAAGTTCGCCGCTCTTCGACAAGCTCAGAACAAACCACCTCCAAAAGAAAAGCCCCGATGTGGGGCTTTGCTGAGACGGATCCAATCAGGAACAGGGCGAAGTAACTTGCGGTTAACCGGGTGAGGCCAAGGGCCGATGATGATCATTACACGGACAGCAGTCCCGGTGTCGGGTTTGCCTTCAAGGTTGCGAGTGAAGATCATAACGAAGTAGGCACCCTTTTGCTTGAGCTTCACACTCGACCCTTCGGCGTGAACCGTTACGGTCGACTTGTTAAGCTCCATGTCCCGAACTGACTTCGTTTGGCCAATTCCCACCAGGAAATCCGAACTGATCGTCAACGGCTTGTCGAAACGAACTTCGATCGTGCCCGTTGGTAGGTAGCTCACCTCCGGCGTTTCCTTGGTGTCGAGAACGAGTAGCTCCGGCTCTCCCGAGGAGTTGTTCGGACGTTTTGCCCGCGCCGCCGGCTTCATGACGACGATAAGGGCGAAGAAGACGGCTAAAATCAGCAGTCCTGCCCCGATGTTCTTAAAGTGCTGCAAGCGCACACCTCCGATTGGCGTATTTAATCAAGAACCATAGTCAAAGTCAATTCCTGGCAGTAACGTAGTTTCCTTGACACGCAATTACAGGCAAGGTTAGTATTTGCGTATACATGCAAATACATGCTTACTCATTAATTAGAATCAATTCATGATGCGTGCCAGTAAGAACTTGGCCAACATCAAGAGGGAGATTACCGACAGTGAAGCCGTTAAGGCGTGTGCGCGGCGTCACGGGACTATTGGCGACCCCACGGCTATGAAGATTTGCTATCTCTTTCGACACTATCCGGAATTGTCCGTCGGCCAAATTGCAGAGCTCGTCAGTATTTCTATTTCAGCCGCATCCCGGCAGTTAAAGAAGCTAAAGAAAGCAGACATTCTAAGTTCCAGTAAGGATGCTCAAACTGTTTACTACACCATGCAAAGTAACGAGTTCACCAAGAGCCTCCTGAACGAATTAGGGGTGAGTAAATAATGCCAAATTTGTGGGTGATATTTTTGACTGGCCTTACTACAGGCGGCCTTAGTTGTTTAGCCGTTCAAGGTGGGCTATTGGCTAATGTGATCGCTAAACAAGCCGAAGATGAGTTTAAGCCAAATAAGCCTAAAGAGAACCGAGTTGACCCGGCCCATATGTCAAAACACGACTTAATTAACTTCTACGAGCATCATCAGGAACAGCCGCGAGCGCCAAGAAGTTTTCGCAGCGATATCACTCTATCGATCGTTCTATTCTTAGCCGCTAAAATTGTTGCTTATACATTATTAGGGCTTGGCTTAGGGTGGCTCGGCACAATGCTTCAACTGACGCCCGTTATGCGCGGAGTTCTAATGCTCGCTATTACTATTTTTATGCTTGGAACAGCCTTGCGGCTGTTAAATGTTCATCCGTTCTTTAATTATTTCCAGATTCAACCACCAAAGTTTATTCGCCGCTTTATCCGCCGTTTTAGTAAAAATGCCAAAGAAGATTACGCTACACCAATCTTTTTAGGTGCTCTGACGGTACTAATCCCGTGCGGTATTACTCAGGCGATGATGGCCTTAGCGCTCGGTACGGGTAGCCCCGTTGCAGGAGCGTTGATACTATTCTCGTTTACGCTCGGCGCTTCTCCCCTGTTCTTTATCCTTGCCTATTTCACGACTCGTCTTGGCGAAAGCCTGAATAAATACTTCGTAAGAATAGTAGCGGTGTTGGTGTTGATCTTCAGCCTCTATTCGCTTGAAAGTGGTCTTAATCTCGTTGGCTCACCAGTCTCGTATGCCGCCTATAAACAGTGGCTCGATACGCCGGTCGATACAATTGGCTCAACCGAAATTGCCCAACAAACTAAAGCTAATGAGCAAGTGAATGACGCAGCCCAGAGTGAACAGAAGTTAACAATTAGCGTTCAGGAAGATGGTTACGAGCCAAACATCTTGAAAGCCAAAGCAGGCGTACCGACAAGGCTGACGTTAGTGACCAAAGACACCTTCAGTTGTAGCAGGGCCTTTGTAATTCCAAGCTTGAAGATCCAAAAGGTTCTACCGGAAACTGGCCGTGAGACAATAAATATCCCCGCCCAAGATAAGGGTCGGCTGCGTTTCAGCTGCTCAATGGGTATGTACACCGGACAAATATTGTTTGAATGAGGAGGCAACGATGACAAAACAAAGATTCTATATACCAGATGTCCACTGTGCCAGCTGCGTTATGCTGCTAGAAACTTTGGAGGAGGATTACGACGCAATTAACAGCGTTGAGGTTAACTTAGGTAAAAAGTCCGCCGAAATTGTATTCGACGAGAATAAATTGGGCGTCGAAGACGTAATCAAAGCGATAGAAGAAACGAGCGGTTACAAAGCCGAGGTAAGTCATGACTAGCGACAAACTTATCGTCATCGTAGCCGGAATTATCCTAATAATCCTGACTTATTGGTTTTTCTTAGGCAAAGCCGATCGCAGTAAAAATGAGGAGCATCACCACTGATGAACCATCAAAAAGAAACCATCAACATCGAGGGAATGCACTGCGCTAGCTGCGTCCGGACAATCGAGCGCTCCCTCACTAAGGTTCCGGGCGTCCACGAAGCTAATGTTAACTTAGTGACGGGGAAAGCAACCGTTGCTTACGATCACAAACATGCAACGCGTCACGACTTAGAAGCTGCGGTAAATAGGGTCGGCTATAAGGCAGTCCCTGCCGGCAGCGAGCAGCACGACCACCAGGAAATGATGCGGGAGCGTGAACTTAAAATTTTGAAGCCAAAAATCATTGCCGGATTTTTAGTTGGATTAGTCGTTATGTGGGGAAGCGTACCCGGGGTGATGGAAACTGCTCCGGAGATTGTTAAAAACTTTTACTTTCAACTATTACTAGCTACCCCAATTCAGTTTTGGGCCGGATGGCAGTTTTATAAGAGCACTATAACCGCCTTAGTCCACCGTAGCGCCAACATGGATACTTTGATCGCGCTTGGAACCACTGTCGCCTATATTTATTCTGCGTTTATCACTTTCTTCCCGGGCGCTTTGTCGTTGCTGGGGGTGGAAATCGCGCCGTATTTCGACGTCTCGGTCATCGTTATTACGCTCATCTTGCTTGGACGCTATCTAGAAGCTGTCGCCAAGAAACGAACTAGCCAGGCGATAAAAAAACTAATGAACCTGCAAGCTAAAACTGCCCGGGTGATTCGCGACGGCAAGGGAATCGACCTACCGATCGACCAGGTTGTCCATGGTGACAAAATTATCGTTCGCCCTGGCGAAAAGGTGCCCGTTGACGGAAAAATAATAGAAGGCACCTCAAGCATCGACGAATCGATGGTAACCGGGGAATCCATACCAGCGACAAAAAAAGCCGGAGACACTGTGATTGGCGCCACAATCAATAAAACTGGCAGCTTTACTTTCGTAGCCGAGAAAGTTGGGAGCGAAACAATGCTGGCACAGATCATCAAACTTGTTGAAGAAGCTCAGGGCTCAAAGGCACCGATCCAGCGGTTGGTTGATACCATCTCCTCCTACTTCGTGCCGATAGTAATTATGGTAGCGATCGCAACTTTTGTGGTTTGGTATGTTGTTGGTCCCGACCCGGCAATGACTTACGCCTTACTCAGCATGGTTACGGTGTTAATTATCGCCTGTCCGTGCGCCATGGGGCTAGCAACGCCGACGGCTATCATGGTCGGTACTGGTCGGGGTGCCGAGCGCGGCATTCTTATTAAAAACGCCGAGGCGTTGGAGACCGCCCATAAAGTCACCGCTATCGTTTTTGATAAGACCGGGACACTCACCAATGGTGAACCAATCCTGACGGAGGTGGTGGCGTGGAATCGTGAGGAGAATGAGCTGCTTGCTCTCACAGCTGCCGTTGAAGCGTTGTCTGAACACTCTTTAGCAACGGCCATCGTCAAAGCGGCTAAAGATAAAAACCTTTTATTGGAAAAGGTGAGCGATTTTGAGGCAATCTCTGGCCATGGCGTTCGCGGCAAAGTTGGGAAAAAGACCGTAGTTGTCGGCAACCGTAAACTTTTCGCGCAAGAAAAAGTAGCTCTGACTAATGATCAAGAAACGGCCTTGGAACAACTCGAGAATGAAGGCAAAACCGCTATGTTAGTTGGCATCGACTCTCAAGCAGCTGGAATTGTGGCTGTTGCCGATACTCTTCGACCAACCTCACCAGCCGCCATTAAAGAGCTGCGGGAGCTAGGACTGCAAGTTTACATGATTACCGGGGACAACCGACGGGTTGCTGAGGCAATAGGCCGAGAGGCTGGCGTTGAAGCGCAAAATGTTTTAGCGGAAGTATTGCCGCAAGACAAAGAGCTCGAGGTACGCAAACTACAACAAAAAGGCTTGCATGTCGCCATGGTCGGCGACGGCATCAACGACGCACCAGCCCTAGCTGCTGCCGACAACGGCATCGCCATGGGCTCAGGGACCGATGTTGCTATTGAAGCGGCCGACATCACGCTCATTAATAAGGACCTACGTAGTATCGCGGCCGCAATTCGCCTAAGCCGCAAGACTATGGGGACAATCAGGATGAATCTGGTCTGGGCATTCGGCTATAATATCCTGCTTATTCCGGTTGCGGCCGGCGTCTTATTCCCGATTTGGGGAATTTTGCTAAGCCCAATCTTTGCGTCCGCGGCTATGGCCGCTAGCTCAATTTCGGTAGTTTTAAACTCGCTGTTGCTCAAACGGGCTAAAATTTAACACAAAGCTCTGACGGTGCCACCCAGAGAGAATCACTTCTTCGATTTTGCGCGCAACGAGCCGTTTAAGATTTTCTTGCGTAATCGTAACGATTTTGGCGTTGCTTCCAAGAGTTCGTCATCTTCTAAAAAGTCGATGCACTGCTCGAGGCTCATTAGCGTTGGCGGGGTCAAGGTGATGGCGTCGTCGTTGCCGCTTGAGCGAACGTTTGTTTGCTTCTTTTCTTTGGTGACGTTAATTTCCAGATCGGTTTCGCGAGAGTTTAGGCCGATGATCATTCCCTCATAGACCGGAGTCTGTGGATTGATGAAGGTGGTGCCGCGTTGCTGAGCGTTATTCAGTCCGTAAGAAACCGCCGTGCCAGCTTCCGAAGCGATCAGGACGCCGTTACGCATTTTAGAAATGGCACTGCCAATCGGCTCGGAGTGTAAAAATAGCGAGTTCATCACCGCCGTGCCACGTGAGAGCGTCAATAAGACATTGCGCAAGCCAAGCAAGCCACGGGTTGGAATTTCAAAAATCAGTCTGGTTGTCCGGTCTTCATTCTCATTCTGGCTAAGCAGCATTCCCTTTCGCCGCCCAACCTCACCTGTGACGGCGCTAGCGTACTCACTCGCAACGTCTACGGTTAGCTCTTCGATTGGTTCATAAACCTTCCCATCAACAATTTTGGTAATAACTTGCGGCTTGCCGATTTGTAATTCAAAGCCTTCGCGACGAAGTGTCTCGATGAATACTGAGAGATGAAGCTCGCCTCGGCCCGATAGAATATATTCATTATTCTCACCTGGTTCCATTTTTAGAGAAACATTGACCTCGAGCTCTTTGATAATTCGCTCATAGATTTTCTGACTAGTGAGCTGCGTGCCTTCTTTGCCAACGAATGGTGAGGTATTGGCGGAAACTGACATTTTCAACGTCGGTTCGGCGATAGTCATACTTGGTAGCGCGACTGGCGAGGCGGCATCGGCAATCGTATCGCCAATGCGGCAATTATTTAAGCCCGTTAGGGCAACAATTTCGCCAGATTCGGCCTGATCAACTTTAAGTCGTTTCAAGCCATGACTAACGAACACTTGGTCAATTTTAACGGTTTCGCGCCAATCGCCCTCGGCCCCAATGCTTACGCTTAGCCCAGGCCGTGCGACACCGCAACTGACTTTACCGATCGCGTATTTACCATGAAAACGATCCCAGTCGAGCGATGAAACTAGCATTTGAAATGGCTCGGCGTTAGCCTTTTTTGGTGCGGGGGCGTGATTAATAATGGCGTCAAAAATCGGTGTCAAATCGGCATCCTCGTTGGCTTCTTTAGTGGAAGGCTGGTAGGACCACGCCTTGCCCTCGCGGCCAATCGCGTAAAAAATCGGAAATTCGAGCTGAGATTCGTCAGTTGCTAAATCTAAAAATAAATCGGAAGTTTCACGGATTACTTTCTCAATTTGAGAATCTGGCTTGTCTATTTTGTTAATAATAACGATCGGCCGTAGGCCAAGTTCTAAGGCTTTTTTCAAAACGAACTTAGTCTGCGGCATTGGCCCTTCTTTAGCATCAATAATAAGCAGCGCGCTATCGGTCATGTTGAGCGTACGCTCAACTTCACCGCCGAAATCGGCGTGTCCTGGAGTGTCGATTATATTAATCTTTACGCCGTTATAAGTAACAGCCGTGTTTTTAGCCATAATCGTAATCCCGCGTTCACGCTCCTGATCGTTGGAGTCCATGATCAGGTGTTCCTGCATCACCGCCTCGTTGTCGCGAAAAACTTTAGACTGCTTAAGCAAGCCGTCCACAAGAGTGGTTTTGCCGTGGTCAACGTGAGCGATAATAGCGACGTTACGGATGCTCATTAGACTAGTCCGACGAAAGTAAACGCCTTGCCCGTCTTATCAGCTCGGCCGGTTCGGCCGATGCGGTGGATATAGTCGGAGTAGCTTTCAGGCGCA
This sequence comes from Candidatus Berkelbacteria bacterium, assembly GCA_016432625.1. NCBI lineage: Bacteria > Candidatus Berkelbacteria > Candidatus Berkelbacteria bacterium. Next base: position 215,987 of record CP066697.1, on the reverse strand, counting down.
TCAAAATTTATTACATGCGAGACATCTGGAATATCTAATCCACGGGCAGCGACGTCAGTTGCCACAAGGACTTGAAACTTATTGCCCTTGAATTCATCAAGAGCTCGTTGTCGTTGAGCTTGGTTCTTGTTGCCGTGAATTGAAACAGCGCTGAAACCGCGCTCAACTAACGCTTGACTCAATTTCTCCACACCGTGCTTAGTACGACCAAAGACCAGTACTTTCGTGCATTCCTCTTTTGTTAGTAAATCGTGTAGTAACGTCATACGATGCAGCGGGTCGGTAAAGTGAATTATGTCCTGGTCAACGTTTTGGCTGGTTTCTCGCTTCTTAACCGAAACTGACTCCGGGTTATTAGTGAACTCCTGAATAAGCCGCTGAACTTCTGAAGTTATTGTGGCGGAAAAGAAAAGTGATTGACGAGCTTTTGGAAGAGCCGCAATTAGTGTTCTAACGTCTTTAATGAAACCCATCTCAACCATTCGATCAGCTTCGTCGAGTACTAAGTTGGCAACGTTGTCCAAACGCATGGCTCGACTCTGGAAGTGGTCCTTAAGGCGTCCTGGCGTACCGATAATAAATTGCGGCTGGTTGCGCAAGGCCCTTAGTTGGTTACCGTATCCTTGGCCGCCAACACAGAGGGCTGAAAATATCCTCATCCCTTCCGTAAAGATCCGTAGTTCTTCATTAATTTGAACCGCCAGTTCGCGAGTTGGGACAATAATCAACGATTTTTGCGTTGGATCTTTTAGAAACTTATTAATTAGAGGCAGTAAAAATGCTGCCGTTTTGCCCGTGCCAGTTGCGGCTACACCGATAACATCGCGACCGCTACAAATCAGCGGGATGGTTTTGTCCTGGATCGGCGTCGGCGTCGTGAAACCGCGTGCTTTAACGCGTTCAACGATCCGTTCCGCTAACTGGAAGTCCTCAAAGCGATGGACGATTGGTTCATTTACTTGGTCCGGTACATCAACAGCCTTGTTGATGTACATTGACGAGTTGACTCGAGAAGTTTTCGCAGGTCGCGTACGACCACCGAAACTTCGCAAGCGATTGAAACCGCGACTGCGGTTTTTAATATGACTATTCATTTATAATTACAGCCTTTCTACTGTTTGGGCTCCCAGACAGTAGTGCCGCCTATTATTTGTGGGGCAACAATCCGAAAGCAATATTTGCTTTACTTAGTCCTGAATTGTGGCCAGGAATCACATAAAGTTATGCAATCGTAGCACGAAGCTTCCCAAAAGTCCATCTTTAGTACCCGAATTATGCTGCTTACAAAAAGTCGCCCTCTCGGGCGACCTCTTGTGAGGATTCAATTCCCGATATCCGAAAATTGACACCAATAACCTGTCTCACCATACTCCTAATCCCCCCAGTAACAAGGGTCGACAGATCTAACTCTCAGATCTAAGATGGGCGGGATGAAGGCATCCATCATCAATCGGCATGAACAGAAGATTACCGTCCTGGTTGAGCTAGCTCAGCCACAAAAGGGCTTGGCGTTCGTCATGCATGGCCTGGGCGGATTTAAAGAACAGCCGCATATCCAAGTTCTTGCCGAAGAGTTGCTTCGGCACGGCTATTCGACGGTGAGATTTGACGCTACAAATAGTTTCGGCGAATCAGACGGAAATTATGAAGACGCTACCGTTACCAACTACAAAGAGGATTATGACGATGTAATAACCTGGGCTGCAACCCAAGACTGGTATCAGCAGCCATTTATCCTAGCCGGCCATAGTTTGGGCGGGATGTGCTCCATACTCTATGCCGAAGACCATCCGGAAAATGTGTTGGCCTTAGCACCGATGGCCCCATTAGTTTCCGGCCAACTTTCATACGATTACCTACTCAAAAAGGATCCTGAAAGCATGAAAGTTTGGCAAGGAACCGGTTGGCAGATTCAACCAAGCACCTCCAAGCCTGGAGTTACAAAGAAACTCAAATGGTCGCACATGGCCGATCGCTTAAGATACGACGTTTTGCCTTCCGCCAATAAAATCACCATGCCACTCCTTATTATTGTCGGTAGTAACGACGAATCCTGCCCATTAGAACACCAAGAAATTCTGGTCGGAAAACTGCCAGGCAAAAAAGAGCTTCACGTTATTAACGGCATGCGCCACACACCGCACGAAAAGAAACACCTCAACGAGTTTAGGCAAGTGTTCTCGGGCTGGTTGGGATCGTTACTTTAACCCCTCTTCAATTGCTGTTCGCAAACCATCCAGGCCAACTTCGACGCTATTAACGAAGAAGGTTGGGGTTTTACTGACACCGATCGCCGCGGCGTCCGCGAGATCCCGAGCGATCTTGTCGTTGTAGACACGTCCCACCAAGTCAGCGCGGAACTTTTCGGTGTCGATTCCAAGATCCTTAGCGTAACCGACAAAAAGTTCGACCGCTTTTGAGGTAGAAGCCGTGCTCCATTCCTCTTGATTACCATAAAGCTTGGCGTGCATCTCCCAATATTTACCTTGCGCCCCTGCTGCCTCAACGGCAGTCGCCGTAAGTTGTGAGAATTTATGGTTAGGCAACGGGAAATGGCGGAAAACAAATGTAATGCGGTCGGCAAAATCGCTAACTATCTGCGTTACTTCGGTATCTGCCGCTTGGCAGGCTGGGCACTGATAATCTCCCCACTCAACTACGATCACCTTGCCGTTTTCGATACCTTTTTTGTATGAATCAGGACGGACTTGCTGGCCAGCGTCAGTCAAGGCGGCCGCCTCAACCTGTGCCGCGGGATCGCTGGTTTTAGCGTTTTTGCCAAAAATAACAAATCCGACGATCGCTAGAACTGCAACTACTACAATCGCACCGACAAACTTCATATCAGAACTCATTTAGTCGCTCCTTCTTTTTTGAAAGCAAACATTAACACCGTTAGAGTAATCAATCCGATAAGTGATAGCAGGGGGATTGTTATAAAACCGAGCCATTCAATGTATTTAGCGGCGCACGATACGCCCAAGCCGCAAACTGCCGTACTCTCAGCGACGATGCCGTAATAGAGTAAATTCTGATAGACAGACACGATTAAGCCAAACATTAGCAGCGGCAGAGCGTAAAAATGTAAATTGTTATCATGTCTTATTAGGCCAACTCCAACGATCGCTAACAATGGGTAGATGGCGATTCGTTGGTACCAACAAAGGTCACACGGCGCGTAGAGCGCGACATTACTGAAATATAAGCTGCCTATTGTCGCCACTAAGGATATTACGAAGGCCGCTTTAGCATACAACACTTGGCGAGGAGTCATTAAGGCTAATGTAACTGGTTTGGCGGTATTTGCAAATATTTTTTAGGCTGCCGTGGGAGCGGCAGCCTAAAGAGATTGGCCGGGTCTCTAGAGCCCAGCCTACGTCGCACCGTTAGCGGCACCGACCACGCAGCAGATCATCGCCAGAACAGCGAGTCCGCCGTCGAGAGCGAGTAGCGGCGTCACCAGCTGAGAGTTTCCCGTGGCTATCGCTACGCATACGCCGACGGTCAGCGTGATGATAACAACGCCGAGGGCGACGACTGTCGGGTAGATACCGGGAAGTCTGACGCTTGGCAGCCTGATGCTCCTTTTGGATGCAACTGGTGTTGCGCCCGGATCATCGGCTGAACTTGGAAGGTTCGGATCGGCCGGCGCTTGATTCTGCGCCTTCTTTTTACCAAATCGCATGAGATTCACCTCAAACCACAGGTTGTGGTTGGTATATAGTAAAGCTAATCTCGACCGTTTTCAACGCTAGTAGCCTGGAAAAAATTAGGTTATTAATTGACTCATGCTGCCCTCAAGAATATCCACCGACAACGCTAAACCTGAGAAGCTGTTCTATTTTGTCGCCAACGTCGTCGTCTACCGCGCCAAAGATGCGCGGGTTTTAATTTTGAAACGAGCTGAAACAGAGAAAGTTTTTCCCGGCCTTTGGGGGATGATCGGCGGCAAACTCGAGCACCAGGACTTCGACATTACCCATCCAGACCGAACCTTGAATGATGAAGTAGCAAATTTTCATCGACCGATCGAAAAACTCCTGCAGCGAGAGGTTCTCGAAGAGGCCGGGATTCAGATTAAAGACAAGATGACTTATCTAAAGAGTTTGATGTTTGTCCGACCTGATGAAATTCCCGTCATGTTTGCGGTTTTCATCGCTGAATATAAGTCCGGCAAAGTCCGGCCAGAGAAGGGTGCTTTTTCCGATTATGCTTGGGTTAACGATAAGGAGATCCTGGATTACCAGTGCATTGAAGGGATCGAGGAAGAGATAACCGAAGCTATCAAGCTCTGTCGTCAGAATGCCTGATCGCTATCATACTGCTCAGGCGGCCAACGGCGGCTAAACAACACAAGACTAGGCCAACCGATAATTTATGTCTAAATTAGATATATGGAAGCCCCCAAGCCTCACTCTAATTTTGTCCGTTATTTATTTTTTCTTTGCGGGATCGTCGCCACACTCGCCTATCGTTCGATTGTTATCATCAGCGACCGAGAGTTAGTCCAACTAACCTGGTACATCGGTACGATCGGCTTTATTATCTACTTCTTGCACCGCTACCAGATTTCTCAAACCCGTGCGCGCTTGATTGTCGAGAATGACTTAGAGAAAAAGATCGAAAGCCTAGACCTAACAGAAACGGATAAGGGTAGTTTGCGTTATATCTTCGGCACCCTGCGCTCCACCAAAGAGAAGTGGAATTCCGTCGTGATTTTCGCCTCATCGTTTGTCGCCTTGTTGCTCGGCCTCTATCTGGACTTCTGGCGTTAGGCATTTGTATATTCCTCTAATAGCGAAGCTTAGCTGGGGGTTGACAGAAAAGTCATAACCGGTAAACTGGGTCTCGTCTCACCAAAAGGAGGCAGATTCGTATCCTTGCTGATACATTTCATTCGCTACAACTTCGACTAAAAAAACTTTCCAGACATTTAGAGCCAATATTGAACCGGCTTATTAACGGTGCCGACAACAGCCGGCTGTTTCTGAGGTCATATCTTGCCAGGCCACAAACCAAGCGCGTCCGAAAATTTATCCGCCGTTACTCGACACAGCTTAGCTTCGGCTCGTTTATTTTGGTCTTTCTAACCTTTTCAGTTGGGGAAGGCCAGGCCTACGACCCGAACTTTTACGCCTCTTCAATCATCGACGAGCAGATCGAGGCGCAAGCCGCTGGTTTTGTCGGCAAGCCGCAACTCTTTATCGGCCAAACCATTCTTACTGGTGAAGTTCAACAGCTTTACGCTTTTTCTTATACCGTAGAGAAGGGCGATAGCTTGATGGGCATCGCTGGTCGCTATAACACTACCGTTGCTCAGCTTATAGAGACCAACAACATTGCCGTGGCTGATATTGAGAAGATTAAGCCGGGCACCGAGATTCTTATTCCGTCCAGCGAGAAACCAGATTCAACCTCACTCGCATGGCTAGACGAATTGAACGCCATTAAGGAAAAGGAACGCGAAGCCGCGCGTCAGGCTGAGCTAGAAAAGCAGCGTCGCCTACAGCGCAACCAGCGAACTACAACCCCGCGAAGCGGGGGTACTAGAGTGGCAAGCTACGGCGATTACACTGTGGTTGGCAAATTTACCAATCTGCCAACTAACGGCGCTTTCCGTGGCCAATGCACCAACTGGGTCAAATACAAGCGTCCTGACTTGCCGGCAAAGATGGGCAATGGCGGCCAGTACCCTGCTTATGCCCGCTTAAACGGCATTCCTGTCAAATCCTCACCAGCTGTCGGAGACGTGGCTGTAACTTGGGAATCGCCCGTTGGACACGTCGCCTACGTTGAAGGATTCGACGCCCAATACGTCTATGTTTCAGAGATGAACTTCGCCGGTTGGGCCGTTGTTACCAAGCGCGCCATCCCACGCGGTAACGTTGTCGCCTACGTTGGCCGTAAGTAAAGAACCCAGCCTCTTGATTTGCGCTTAAAATTAGTCGAAAATTGTCAGGCATTCGTTGCACGGAGGCAAATATGCGACTATTCGTTCTTCCATTTATCGTCGTTGCAACCCTAGGTTGTGCCGACGCTTCGACATCGTTGTTCCCGATGAATCCTTCCGAGGACATTCGGGTTAACCTCACGCGGGTCATGATCGAGAAAACTCGCGCCGTTGGTCGGGAAACGCCTATTGGCACCCTAAAAGACGGCTACGACGCCGTCAAGAATATGGTGTATTTCGATCCCCAGCTCATCGAGACCGAGTTTGACCGTCTCCGAGAGGAACGGCGCGTCTACTTCATCAAGGACTTCGCCCAGGGATGGACTGAGCTCGAACGCAACCCCTCCCTCAAAGGCAAAACGATCAGCTACGAGCTCGTTATGGGTGACAAGAAGAATGACACTCAGGATCTCGTGATCGTCCGATTCCGCTATCCGGAGGGTGTCATTCCCGTAGGCTTAGAGCTGAAAGGCTTTGAGTGGCGGTTGCGCTGGAAGAAGCTTCCCGGCAAGCCCACAGATGAAATCTGGCGCTTAGAGAGCGTCGATAAGACCCCGATCATTGTCCCGGCCGGCACGGCCGGGACAATTGCGTTACAATAGGTTTATGAAGGGCTCCAAAGGTTTCCTGCGTAACTTCGTCTTCGGAGCCGAAGACGGCTTGGTTTCAACGGTCGGACTGCTTTCCGGCGTTAGCTTCGCAGGTCTTCCGTCGCGCGAAATTATTTTAAGCGGCGTAATTCTAATTATGGTCGAGGCTATCTCTATGGGAGCTGGAGTTTATATCTCCGAGGATTCCGAGAAAGAACTTGACCCGGCAGAAAAAGAGAACCAACTTAGCGATGCGATCGTTATGCTCTTTTCTTACGCCCTAATCGGTTTAATCCCACTATTACCCTATATAATTTTCGACAACACCATGATGGCTTTCTATTGGTCGATCGGCGCTAGTCTCTTCGCCCTGTTTTGCGTCGGCCTCTTTAAGGGTTATTTCGTGCATCACCACCCGCTGCGCGGCGCCATCAAAATCACCCTGATCGGTGCCGTTGTAATAGCGGTGGCGGTTTTTGTCGGCACACTCATTAAAATTTGATCCACCAAAATTGGCCTCGTTATCATTGATCTACGGTTAGCGTTCGGTTAAAATTAGCGCACGTTTCCCTCAGGAGGATCAGATGAAACATCTTTTCGCACTTCTTTTGCTTGCAACTGCGTGTCTGACAAGCGCCGACCAACTCGACGACTTCGTCGCCCGGGCCCAGAAGGACCCAGCCGAAGCCCTACTCATGGTAACGACCGACGGCCGGAACCAGGTGGGGTTGCAACAGGCGCTCAAGGACTTCAAAGCCTTTTGCACCGACGGCAACGTTACCCTCTATCGCTCCGATGCCGATGGTCTAACCAACTTCCGAGCCGTTAACGACGCCCAAAAGTTCGACAAAGCGGGCTTCGAGCTCAGCCTGAAAGTCTCGGCCGGCGGCAAGCTGCCGCTCGTCGCTGAGGCCTCGGGAAAGCTGCTCGATTCCCGGTTGGCGCTCGCGAAGTACTTCGTCGAGACAGCCCAATCGGGTAGCGACCCGACTGCGATCGTCAAGGGACCAGATCATCCGGCTTGGCCGGAATATCTAGCCGAACGAATTGAGTTTCTCAAGGAGCGAGGCAGCTTGAACGGCAACGAGGAGGGCATTAAGAACTTCGAGGCCTACGAGCTCACCAAACACGGTGTCAAGGTCAAGATGACCTCGCGCGATGCCAAAGGGCCACGCCCTGGCATGTCGTTCGGTCTAGACCTTCGCTTCGGCAAGGTCGATGGCAAGCTCCGGATCACGAGGCTTGACGTCGTTAACTGACGACCAGCTGAGTAAATACCAAAAGCCGCCAGCGTGAATAACGCCAGCGGCTTTTGTCGTTTTAAGTTTGTTTAGAACGACTTCTGGTAGAACGCCCCGAAGGTCAAACCGTGATTCCAGCCAACTGAGGCACGGAAGAGTGTTGTATTACTGCCATGTTCAATATTAAGCTTAAGCCCTTTGAACCTGTTGGAGCTATTGCCAGAAGCGAACCCAAAGTCAGCGTCACATTTCGTATAGGAGCCGCTATTACTGCCAACCCAGTTGTAAACATCTGCATGTAACTCTAAGTTACGTAGTCCTGAGGTCACGAACTCGGACCAGTTTGGCTCAACGTCAAGTTTCCATGGGTTATCGTTGTCAGGCACCTTAACGTGTCCTTCCGCATGTTTGTCCTTTTTACCATAAGCAAACTGCTCCATCGCTCGCTTGAACGCGTCCGGCGCAGCCTGCTGGGCGGCACGCCAACGTTCGTAATAAGGTAGCGTCGGGTCGGTCATAACTTCGGTAATCTCGCTAGAGAAAGTAGAGGCAAAACGATTCAAGTTAGATTGATTATTGAACCAGTCGGACGGATTTCGCAGAATCAACAACGTGCGGTCATAGCGGAATTTTACTTCATCCCAGGACTGCAGTATCAACTGCTTAGCCTTTTCTTCGAACTTGCGGCTTTCGCTCAGTTGGCTGCCACCGGACTGGGCAAGCGCTGCGTCAACGCCAAGTAGTGTGCTGAGCGGCTGAGTAATTTGATTTGCACCGCTACCGCCGCTGCCGAACGCTCCAATTGTGTGGCCCTCGAATGCGGTATCAAATGGTGGGTCAGGCTCACAAACCGGATCCTCCTCACACTCTTTCGGGACCGTTTGTGTAATTGCCGTACCCTCTTCAACAGGAATGGGCTCAGGACAAGGCTCAACGTTACCGCCCCCGCCGCCAGTACAATCGTCGTTATTGATTAAACCGTCGCCATTAACGTCAGTCTCGGCGATACAAGGCTCTTCGAGGGCAACCTGAGCGCGATAAAGGCTACTGTTGGCAATCACGGCAAATATCGTTGTCAACGACAAGAAAATAACCCCTCCGTATATAACCAGTTTGCGGGCGTTCACACTTCCCTCCATCTACACACTACAATCGGGGGAAATGCCGAGCTTGTCAAGTAGAAGTAGTACCCCCGGCAGGATTCGAACCTGCGACCTTGACGTTAGAACCGTCCCGCTCTAATCCACTGAGCTACGGGGGCAGAATACTATTGTTTCATTTTGCCGAAGTAGCGAAGGGGATTGAAGCGCTAGCGCGTAAAATCCACTGAGCTACGGGGGCGTAAAAACAGGGCAAGTATAGCATTAGGAGGTTAAATAGTCGACCGTTTGAGGATTGGTTCCTAATGAAGATGCCCTGGCCAGCGGCTCAGGACATCTTCTTCTTCGCTTCGCACCACTCTGCTCCGTAAAGCGGCGACAGCTCTCGCGAGGGACTTTGCCACCCGTGGTATCCCCACGAAGAATAAGTTACTTTAGTGTTATGAACAGCTACGACCGTAACAAGTTAACCGAAACGCTTGGTCACGTTTTAGGGGCCATCAGTAATCACAAAGCAGAACAGATGGAACAAAGTCGCGAGGCGTACCGCACTTTTAAGGCAAAAGCTAACTCCCATCGAACGCCAACGCAAAAGATCGCCGATTTCGTTACCACACGCTCAGGCACGTTCGCTTTCTTGACGATAAACGTCCTGTTCTTCACCTGCTGGGTACTTGTTAACAGTGGGGCGCTGCCGATCTTCCCAATCTTTGATCCATTCCCATTCGTGATGCTGACCACCATCGTCTCACTGGAAGCGATTATCCTGGCGATCTTTGTCTTAATGAGTCAATCGCGTGAGGCCGATATCGCCGACTTGCGTGAAGAAGTGGACTTCCAGGTGAATGTTCAAGCCGAGCATGAAATCACTAAGTGCTTGGAGATGCTGCAGGAAATCCAACAACATTTGGGGATTCAGAAGCCTGATAGTGAGCTGACCGAAATGACGGAGACTCTAAACGCTGAGCAAATCGAGGAGCGTGTCAAAAAAGAGGTTGAGTAATGCCTGTTAGTCGAGACGAAGCCTACAAGCTGCTTGTCAGCAAAGTACAGAGCGATAACCTGATTCGACATTGCCTGGCTGTTGAGGCTTCAATGAAGGGGCTTGCCAACTATTTCAACGAAGACGAGGAGTCTTGGGGCATTGCTGGCTTGCTTCATGACGCCGATTGGGAAGTTACTCGCGACACTCCGGAAATCCACGCCAAAAAAGTCGTCGAGTGGCTCGAAGATTTGGATCTTGGCGATGAGGGGATTAAGGGCGCTATCCTCGCTCATAACCACTTTCACAACGGCCACGAACCGCCCCAAAGCCTCATGGAGTGGGCGCTGTACTGCTGCGACGAGCTAACGGGACTAATTGTCGCCTGTGCGCTCGTTATGCCTGACAAAAAACTTGCTTCCGTTACCGCGGAAACAGTACTCAATAAGCTGCCGCAAAAATCATTTGCCGCCGGTGTTGACCGGGAGAAAATTGAGCTTTGCGAGGCGAAACTAGGCATTGCCTTAGATGAGTTCACCGGCATTGTGTTAGACGCCATGAAAGAAATCGCCGAAGAAATTAGCTTGTAAATTACCAGTAAAGAAAAAGCCGCCTCACGGCGGCTTTTTCTGTCTCCTAAATACCTAAAGTTAGGCGGTTGGAGCAGCTGGCGGCGCAGCTGGCGGGGTGCTCCCCGAGCGACCCTTGGTTGCAAAGTACCCAATAAAGGCACCGACGAGAGAAGCAATAACGTTGTAAACGTTAATACCCTCGCCCAACCAACCAAAGCCGAAGACGATCATCATTATGACAAAACCGATAATCATCGCGACCATAGCGTTCTTAACGACCATGGCGGCAATCCATGTAAGGATCAAACCACCAATCAGTCCACCTATGATATCTACCCACATCTATCCTCCTTTTCAGGATTATTACTACTCCTCAATATTAAAGCTAAGCTGCAAAATAACGCAAGGGCTTCAAAGCAAAATAGGGCTAGTACCATTGACTTAACAGGTTGAAAGTGGTAAGAAAGATCTTAACGGGCCTGTACTGGCTTCGACGGGAACGTTTACAGCGAGGACTGCAAGCGGACGCGCCTGCCTTAGAGCGCAAAACAAATACGTGCAAACGCATTTGAAACTGCAAAAGCTCGTGTTGCGAACTTGTTCGCGACTCCTTCTTTTGCAACAGCATTAGCCTAACGGCCAATGCCGTTTCGTCACCTGACTTCTACTAAGGTAACGAGGCGTCAAAAAGTAGAACCGGGATTGTGCGCACATCGGTACAACTCCTCAGAATAAGATGTTGCTCAGTCGGGTTTTTTGAAAGCTCTCAAGCCCAGCTGCTAAGACTTTAAACTTTCTACGCTTGTAGACGTCTTCGTTCGTAGGTTCTCGGACCCGGGTTCAACTCCCGGCAGGTCCACCAAGAAAAAGTCACCGCAGGGCGGCTTTTTCTTTACTTTCACAGGGTATAAGATGCTTTTGATGCTTCAGCTCAAAAGTATTAACCGCGACTATAAACTGGGCGAGACGATCCACGCCCTTGATGACCTTAATCTAACGATTCGGGACGGCGAGTTCATCGGCATTATCGGACCGAGCGGCTGCGGTAAATCGACACTATTAAACATTATCGGCTTGCTCGACGTACCTAATTCTGGCGAATACATCATCGACAGCAAAAGAGTTGACGACTTAAATAGTAAACAGCGCGCCAAGTATCGAAACGAGACCTTCGGTTTTGTTTTTCAGTCTTTTAATCTTTTGCCGCGAACTACGGCTTACGACAACGTCATGTTGCCGTTGAAATACCGCCACGGCGACTCCCGGGACCAGAAAGCGCGCGAGGTATTAGGAAACGTCGGCTTGCTCGATCGTGAGCATAGTCGGCCAAATCAGCTAAGTGGCGGCCAACAGCAGCGTGTTGCCATCGCCCGAGCGCTCGTCACGGCGCCAAAAGTTATCCTTGCCGATGAACCAACCGGGAACCTAGACACCAAGACCGGCCTGGAAATCATGGAACTTTTTAAACGAATTCATAAAACTGGCACCACGATCGTTATGGTGACGCACAATACCGAGCTGTTAAATTACGCCGACCGTGTCATTCAGATGAAGGACGGCCAGATTACTAAAGACGAGCGGAGGAGCAATGCTGCTTGACAGCTTACGGAGCGCCATCGGCTCACTCTGGGCCAATAAACTGCGTAGCTTCCTGACGGTGCTTGGCATCGTTATCGGCATCTACGCCGTGGTGACGTTGCTTTCGGCCGCCCGTGGCGTACAGAAACAAATTGCCGGCTTCGTTGAGGACTTTGGGCCACGGACGATCCTGATTATGCCGGGCGAACAAGCTGAAGAAGGGGCGCCGAGTATCTCTGGCATAACGGCACCGTCAACGATTTTCGTTGACGATGTGACGCACTTGCAAGACAAATCTAAATTACTTGATCCAGACATGGAGTACGCCGTCTTCTTTGGCGGACTCGTTAACCACAACGACAAGAAGCTGAACGGCCTGCCAGTTGGTATAACGCCTGGCGCGGAAGATTTATTCAGCGTCAAGATAGTCGGTGGCCGCAGTATCAACGACAACGACCTTACCAATAAGAACAGGGTAATCGTCTTAAGCGAGAAGTCAGCTGAACAAATAAGCGTTAAAGTTGGCGATAGCGTCAAAATTGGGGCGTCAACTTTTGAGGTTGTGGGCTTATTCAAAATTGACCAAGAATTGAATCTCACTTCTACGACCGGCGATATGTTTTTGGTTCCGGCGAGCGTCGCCACCGAGATTAATAAATCAGAAGCCGTTAACCGCATTGTCGTCAAAGCCAAAACGGTTGAAGACGTTGACCCGGCGATAGCGGAGGTTAAAAGCCTGCTTACCGCGAAACACGGTACGAGTGACTTTTCAGTCTTTAAGCCGACCGATCTGCTTTCGACGGTCAATCAAATTACCGACGTCATGGCTTATCTCGTGGTTGGAATTGCCTCTATCTCCCTGCTTGTCGGCGGAATAGGCATCTCCAATATCATGCTCGTCACTGTGACAGAGCGGACGCGAGAGATCGGTATTCGAAAGGCCGTTGGCGCTACCGAAAGTGCAATCTTGTTGCAATTTCTGATCGAAGCAATACTGTTGACCCTCTTTGGCTCTTTGATCGGCATTGGCTTAGCGCGTATCTCGACGCTACTAATCGCTAGATTCTCCCCGCTTAATCCCGTTATGAGCTGGCAAACAATCATGTTAGCCGTTGGAATGGGCGCTTTTGCTGGTATTGTCTTTGGCCTTTTCCCGGCAATTCGCGCCGCCCGTAAAAATCCCGTCGACGCTTTGCGGTTTGAGTAAAAACCTTTCCCTTGACGCTATGTAAAGTTTACTTTACATTAGGCGTATAAATGCCTCGATTCCGTTTATTACTACGCCAGTTACGCACCCAGCGAGATCTGAGCCAAGAAGAATTGGCTCGGGAATTAAACGTATCTCGCCAATCGATAATCTCGCTTGAACGTGGCGAGTATCTGCCTAGCGCGCCAGTTTTGATTTCACTGATGGAATTTTTCCGCTGTAATTTGCCGGATTTAATCGAAGGCATAAACATTGTTCAGCAAGCAACCGATAACGAAATTCAGGAAGGAGGTGAGCAGTCGAAGATGCAATTAGCACCATGGAGTCCGTTTCAGGCAATGGATCGAATGCAAGAAGAGATGAGCGAGATGGTCAACCGTAATTTTGGTCGTGGTGATTGGTCGCGAGCACTGGGCACCGTTGCCGGCGCCATGAATATTCATGAAACCGACAAAGAGTACGAAATCGAATTACAGGTTCCGGGTTACGCCGAAGACGATGTTCAGATCGAGATGACGGAAGATACACTAACTATCACTGGCACTAAAAAGCACGACGAAAATGAGAAAGAAGGCAAGAATGTTGTGCGTCGTGAGTGGCAACACAGTGAGTTCAGTCGTTCAATTCGATTTGCCACGCCGATCAAAGAAGACAAGGTTGAGGCCAAACTCGAAAACGGGACGCTTAAGATAGTGGCGCCGAAAGTGGAACCGGCTAAGCCGAAGACCACGAAGATTCAGGTGAAGAAGAAGTAGACTCGCTTTTCAAGCGAAGCAAAAGGCGCCGCTACGGCGCTTTTTTGTTTTGCAGAGGGGTACGGGTGCTACTTGCGAAGCGCTGCCCTACCCCTCTGCACTCCCCACCCAAGCACGCTCACTGTCGTGGACAAGGTGAAAAACGGGTGAATAACCTGCATAGTTAGATTCGCCCGTTTTTCGCTTGTTATTTAATAGTTACGGATTTGATGAGGTCGCCGATGGCGATTTTTTCAACGACGTCCATGCCGGCGGTGACTTGACCAAAGATCGTGTACTGGCTGTTTAAAAACTGCGCGTCCTTTTTGGTTATGAAGAATTGCGAGTCGTTCGAGATCTTTATCTCGTTGCCTCTGGCTACGCCCAAAGCGCCAACGCCGAACGGTTTGTCCGAAAGCTCGGTATCAATATTGCCGCCACCAGTGCCCCACAAGTCTTTTTGAGACTCATCACGGCTCAGCGGATCACCGCCCTGAATAACCCAATCTTCCACTCGGTGAAACTTCAAGCCATTAAAGAAACCGGCGTTAGCTTTTTGAATAAAGTTATCCACAGTCTTTGGCGCCACGTCAGGGTAAAGATCGAGCTCGATATTGCCCTTATCGGTTTCAATTATTGCTTTTTTTACGGCAGTATTATTGGTAGTTGTTGTCACAGCGCCTCCTTCATTTTGTTTTTTTGGAACCAACATAAACGCGCCGATGATAACCAGCGCGATCACAATAAGTAGCGTTAAACCTTTCATGTGCGCGGTAGTGGACTCGAACCACTGACCCTTTCCACGTCAAGGAAATGCTCTACCAGCTGAGCTAACCGCGCTACTCCTGTAATTCTACCTCAGCGGCCGGTGGCTGTGAAGCCTTCGACGGTACTTGGATGTCTCTAAGCTCGGCGATCTTGCTAATTAGATCAGTCTTCTCTTTTACCCTAATACGCGGCAGCTCCAGCAGGTTGGTTTCGGTTGTGGCGACGCCCTGTTCGGTTGTCACCGCAGCCGTTACTCCCAGGCCGCTAACTACGTCCAGGGTCTCGTAAGTATACTGCCCTGAGGGGTAAGAAAAGACGTTGTCGCGACCAGCTAGACTAGAGGAGATGTCGGCGACGGCCTTCTCATAAGTCATTTTCGAGAGGTTAGCGTGATTTGTGGAATGGCCGCCTATTTCCATACCGGCGTCCTGTAGCATGCTTATTTGCGCAGCACTCAAGTAACCAGGACGCCCAATGAAATTTTTGACGATAAAAAAGGTAGCAGTGTAGTTGAGTTCCTGCAGGATCGGTAACGCTGTAGTGAAGTGGTCCTCGTACCCGTCATCAAAAGTCAGGACGATCGGCTTAGAGCCAAAATTACCTTTGGCGAATTCCGATAGACTAATCGTCGAATAGCCGTCGCGCTTTAGGGCTTGCAGCTGAGCCCTAAACGCCGCCGGTGAAACAGATAGTTGGACGCCGAGCGGGTCCGTTTCGCTCTTATAATCCCGAATGTAGTGGTACATCAGGATGGGCACTTCCGCGCGACGGCGTGTTTCTGGCGTTTTTATAGGTATATCCGCCGCGACAACTTTACTATTAGGTTGCTCCGTCCCGGCGATCTTTCCGCCGTATGACACAAGAAATAAAACCACTCCTACCGCAGCGGCTAAAACGGCGATCGAAAAAAGTAGCAACCCCCTCATCAACTAATTATTACCAAGAAAGTCGGTTATTGGCGATCATCTTAGCATTGATAACTGGTGGCGTATTCAGTAAAATTGACCTGTTAGGCTTTCGTAAATTGGTCCCATCGTCTAGTGGCCTAGGACGCCGGGTTTTCATCCCGGAAATCACGGGTTCGACTCCCGTTGGGACCGCTAGGGAACACGGCGCGGAATTTCCGGGCCGTGTTTACTACCTGCTCGCGGTGTCGAACCCGCGGGTTCGGTAGCGACGGAGCGTTAGCGTAGGAGCTTTCCGAGCAGCTCAGCTGCGAGACTTCCCGTTGGGACCGCAGATTTTTCGCCCGTTAGTCGCAGCGATTGTCGCCAGGTTCACAGAAGGTACCGCTGACAGACCATTTGAGCGGGATCATCGTACCGAGATTCATGTGCTTCTTATCCATTCCCGACTGAAACCTGTGGAGAGTGAGCCAACTATAAGCACCGGTCGTGTAGGTACAGCGATCAGTATCGCCCCCACTCGCCTGACATGATGTAGTATTGCCGATGTTGCGAACACTGCCTGGGTCTAGATTGTGATGTCCGACCTCAGTTGTGACACCCACCGTTCTTATTTCCATGGCTGAGACTCCAAGGTTACTTACATTGAGATATCCGGTCAGCCAGTCGTTAGGACCTGCCAAGCCATCGATAATCAAGCGACCGTTTCGACATTCGCCATTGATGAAATCACCTGTGTATGTGAAAGCTCTCGGTAATGCGGGAGTGCTCCAGATTTCTTTGAATCTTGCTGAGCCTGGAAGCTCGCCTCTGACAGTCCACTTATGGACACCTATAGCCACTTCAGAATCGATGGGAGTACCAAGGGGGTCAAGCCGCCAAGTTGTGCACTCCGCCTGGTTATGTGCGTAATTCGGTTTCTTAAGTCGGGCGACGATTAGATCAGTGGCTTGCCAGTTGATTGTGTAGTCACTGGCTTGTGCTACGGCCGGCACGTCGCCGACTAAGATTGACCCCACCAAAAGGACTAGCACCGCCACCAAGACCCTCAAAATGCCTAATCTATTAGCCATGATTTTTAATCGCATCTAGTGTCTCCACCGTCGCAGATATCACCACTGATCGTCCACTTGAGAGGCATTAATATACCAACATTGATCGGCTTCCAGGCATGGGCGTCATCGATTTCGTGCGCAGCCGTCCAGCCATAGCCGCCAGTGGCATACAAACAGTTGTTCTGGCGTTGGCATGACGTCGTTTTGCCGATGTTGTCAGCCCGAGAAACGTCGACGTTAACCTTATTATTGATACCTTGCGAGATACCAACTGAGCGAAAAGCCATTACGCTCCGCGTATATGTTTCATTAGAAATGTAGCCCATCAGCCAATCAGTCATGCTGTTGTTGCCGGAGACAATTAGCTTAAGGTTTTGGCAGCTGCCATTCCAAGTGCCGCCGTAGGTGTAAGCATAAGGCAACTGCGGTGCCGACCAGACTTCTTTAAATTTTGTCGAGCCAGTGATACGCCCCTTGACGGTCCACTGATTAATACCGAAGGCGATTTCTGATCCGGCCGGGTCGCCGTAATTACCAAGAAGCGTGCCATTAACGCAATCGCCCTCGGAGTTACCAGTAATCGGGCGGTGCAACGTCCCAACGATTAGACTATTTGCGTCCCACTTGGTTGTGTAGTCGCTACTTTGAGCGCTCACTTGTTGCGAATTAACCAGAACTAAACCTAGTATCCCTAGCAATATGACGGACAGACTAGCAGCACGCTTCATTGGTTGGTTATCGCTCCTTTATTATCTTGCTTAAATTTTTGTCTGGTCTGCTCGGCAGAGCCGATGTAGCCAAGCCCTGGGATGAAGCTAGTTGAGAAACTATACGTGCCGTCGCCGATTCTAGCTCTCGAAAGTGCGGCGTCCCGCTCTGTAACCGAGGTCTTTGAGTCAAGATTTGGCTCCGCGTTACTTTGCCAATATGTTGAGATACCCAAAAGCAAAACTAGCACGCTCAAGGCCAAAACTGCGTTCGAAAACTTTTGCGGCG
The DNA here is from genome assembly GCA_016432625.1 of Candidatus Berkelbacteria bacterium. Taxonomy (NCBI): domain Bacteria; phylum Candidatus Berkelbacteria; species Candidatus Berkelbacteria bacterium. Next base: position 198,309 of record CP066697.1, on the reverse strand, counting down.
TCATATTAATCACAACGGTTATCCCCCACAGGACATAACGTACCCCTCACATCCCAGTGAGCAGGTATTAAGGTTCCGACATTCTCGTACTTACTTTCGGTAGCTTGGTCGATTTCGTGGAAAGTCGTCCAGGCATACGGACCGGTTGTAAAGACACAGCGGTTTGTTCGTTGGCAAGAAGTCGTTTTACTGATGTTCCGTACGTTACCATCAGGATAGTTACTAGTATTAGTCATCGCGTCGTTGACACCGATTGTCCGAAATTCCATCGCCGACATTCCTAGGCTTCTGTCCTGCATGAAGCCGATGATCCAGTCTTCCTGGTTCTGGTTACCCATAATCTTTAACTTTAAGCCAGGTGTACTGCAGTAACCGTTGAAAAACCAGTTCGTGTACCAGGTTCCCTCACCGTAAGTGATCCGAGCAGGGATCTGGGCCGTGGTCCAGATTTCTTTAAACCGAGAGCCGTCATCCATCTGACCTCTTACCTCCCAGCGGGACGGGCCGATGGCCACTTCCGAGTTAGCGGGCTCACCGTAAGGGCGAGTCACTGAGTTCACGGTTTCACACTTCTGTTTAGTTAACAGGTCAGGTTGAACCAAGCGAGCGATAAGTAGGTGGGTCGCTTCCCAATTGGCGCTGTATTGCCCACCAACTTGGGCCTGTACAGGTTTCTCCTTGGGAGCGGTCAAGAGTAGCACGACGCCAACCGACGCAAAAACCGCGGCAATAAGCAGATTGCGCCCGACAGTTAAAGCCAGTAACCGCCTGAGTTTCATTACTTCCATACTCCGTTAGCTACCTTCGGCTGTCAAGAAAATTTAGCGCGGCCAGGCAAAAATAATGAAAAGGGTGATAAAGAGTAGCGCTAGCAAGAAATTGATAAGGATTCCCGTTAAGGCGCCGATTAGACTGCCAGTTGCCGCCCTGATTGCTTCGCGGTGAGTGCGATTTCCGAGCTCCGCCACCAATACGCCGATAAACAAACCTATCAAGCCACCAAACGGCGGCAAGATAAGCACGCCGAGAATCATACAGATGAAACCAATTACCAAGGCACGGGCTGAGGCGCCGGAGTATTTGGCGCCCAAGACCCCGGCAAGATAATCAACAGCGATTGAAACCAGGGCAATTGTCAGCAAGATTACAAGCTCACTAGCAGTCAATGCTGCGAACTTATTAATAAAACCAAAAACTAACGCCACTAAGAACATCAGCGGTATCCCAGGAACAACCGGAATGAAAATACCTACCACAGCCGGCAACATCAGCACCACCGAACTGAAAATCCACAATAGATCGCTCATTAGAAGCATTGTACCAGCGTTTGTTTGCGCTCCGGGCAATTCTGCGGCACACTTGCTTTATGCGTTCAACATTGCGACGGGGCTTCACTTTAGTCGAGGTGCTAACGGTTGTTTCAATAATCGGGATCCTGGTGACCATTACTACCTACATGTACAACTCGTCGTTAGTGCGCTCACGCGATTATCAACGAATCACCGACCTCCAACTTATAAAGAACGGTCTAGAGCAGTACTACCTCGAGAATAGACACTATCCGCCGATAACCGCCAATCCCCGTGGATTATTTATCGCCCGCTGGCAGCTTGAGAAAATTGGCGGTTCTGGCTGTCCGCCGTACGGCGACAAAGAATTCCTCGCGCCAGTCTACGTCACCACTATTCCTCAGGATCCCGTCTACCAGCTCCACGTCGGCGAACAGTGTTATGACGCCAACTTCGGGCAATTCATCTACACTGCCGTCAGCGAAGGCGTGTCACAAACGCCGAAAGGTTTCTACCTTATGGGTCGGCTTGAGCGATCGGTCAACATGAGCGATAGCGCGCCCGATCCCGCAACCGACCTGAAGCCATATAGCACCGAATTCCAGACCGGCGGTAGCTTAGGGTTCAAGCTCTGCGACAAAGACGACTTCGTGCAAAGCTGCAGCCACAATTTCTACCTCAAGAACAACTAGCTCTCGCTAATCCTGACGACGCCGCTGGGGATAATTGCACTGCGCATATACCTCGCGAAGGTTAAGGACTGCTCTTTTGTAACACTCCGCTCGGTATTGCGGCTTTTTTCGTGACGTTGAAAACGGTAAAGGGTTTATTTATTAACATCCGGGTCTGTGAGTCTATCGCCGGCAAGGCAGAAAACAAAATTCCGGAGATCGGCATGGCAATCGGTGCAAAAACCCACTCGCGAGCCAGCATAAGCCAGTACATGCCGCGACTACCTGGGCGTGGCGGTACCAAGCTTGAGGCGATTGTCATGTTGGCAATCATGCCGATCCAAGCCGCGGCCAGAACCGCGCGATAGACGGCGGGGAAATTATAGCCAATAACCGTCGTACGAAACTCGGAAACCGCCAGCAACGGCAACCATCCGATCAACAGAATAAAGGACTGAGTCGCCAGAGAGTAATGGGCCTCAACCAGTCGTCCTAGTTGCAGCCATTTGTAGAAAAAGGGGATATTGCTGTTACGAAACGACATATGAAATACGTAAGGGATGTCTGAAGCGCCCCAATACCACCTACGGCGCTGCAGGTACTGTTCGCGAAATGTATCGTACATATTTTCCCCCTGCACAGCGTCTTGATAGACCGGGACAAAGATCGGCACAATCCGGTGATTACCGTTAAAGCGGAAGAATGACCGCCAATACTGATGGCCGTCTTCGACCACAGTAGTAACTGACCAGAAGTCAGTTTCGACCAAAGCCTTAAAGCTCTGGGCGTGAGCGGAAAAATTACGGGCATGGTGCGGCCTAAGCGCCTGAATCATTTGCCAGAAGGTGGAGCTCAGAGCCGTAATTTTGACCGGCAATGGCACTTGCCAAATATTATTGAAGAACATCGGCAACGGTTGGAACGTTTTATGATGCGGGTCGTCCGAACTCAAAAATGCCCAAGCGACATTCGCGAAATATTGTGGGTCGACGCGGTTATCCGCATCTAAGGTGGTGGTAATAATTTTTTCATAAGGAATTTTCTTGTCGTCAATCCATTCCTTTATCTGACGTGCCGCCCAGGTAATATTCGGCCCTTTGCCGCGAACTTCACCCGGGATATCAGTCGGATGGTGCGTAACCATAAACTTCGCAAATTGGTGTTCGTATTCACGAGTTAGAATCGGCGCGTACTGCGGCGCAAGCTCTTTGTCACGTTCCTCAAAAGCCAAAACCACGATCATTTTTCGGTGCGAGTAATGACTGCGCCGGATTGAGTCTAAAGTGTGGCGTAAGATCGAGATATCCTCTTTGTAAGAGGGTACGATTGCCAAGTGATATAGCTCCTCCTCGCGAAGCGGAAATTCGGTTTTGAGGCGTTGCTGCCAATCAATGGCAATTTCGCGACGGTAGCGGACAAAGCCGGCAATTAGAAAGCCTGTCATGATAAAAATTCGAATCAACCAGTAGATCGAGTAAATCATCACGATCGTCGCAACTATATACGGCTCGCTAAAAGAGAAGAGCAGTAGCAGAATGATCGTTGACCAGGTCATGAAGCCAGGAATTACCTCCCACAACCGAACGTGGAAAGGCTTCATACCCCAGCGCTCAAATAATTGAAGCCGTAGTAAAGCGCGACGACCAATTCTAAGGCGAAAAGGAAGACTAGCATTGTCTTGCCAAGGGCTTGATAGTCGCGAAAAATAAGGAAGAAAACGATACTATCAACAACATAAAGGCTCAAGAAATAACGCATAACCGTCTGATTCTCTGGCATAACGAATAGCGCCCAAAAGTAGACAGCCACCGTCATGGCCGTCACCATTGCCCATCTAACAGTTAGGCGATGTTCTTCGGATAGCGATCGCCACCGATCGTAGCCTGATTTAGCGATCGAGAGATTCAAGTACTGCATCAATTGAGATTTTAGCAACACCGACTACCTTATCGCCACCCCCATAGTACAAATTCAGCATGCCCCGACGCTCAGTTACACCAGTTACGAACACAACATTATTTACATAGCCTTTCTTCTCCCAGGGCTCTTCTGGGCTCATGAGCGGCGTTTTAGTTCGCTTCAGGATAAAGGCGGGGTTTTGACGATCAAGGAGGGCGACACCGATATGGTAGACCGATTTCTCGTCAACCCCGTGATAAAACATCAGCCAGCCGTGCTCAGTTTCGAGCGGTGGGCAGGCAACCCCAACCTTGGCCGCTTCCCACTCCGTTTCCGGCTGCATCAGTTGATAGCCACCGCCAAACTGTTTCAAGTTTGTCGAAACTGAGACGTAGATGGCCAGCGATATTCGATGAATTAACCAATAGTTATTTTGAATTTTGCGGCTAAAGAGCGCTGGGTTTTTGGTGTCTAAATTAGGAATGAGAACGCCGAGCTTCTCGAAGGTCCGGAAGTCGCGGGTTCGGTATCCGCAAACTCTCACTCGCCAAGGTACCCCAGGGGTATTCAAAGAGTGCGCGCTCATCCCTTTATAGTCCGCCGGGTAGACGGAGGCGGCGATGTAGGTGATGTAATAATCCTTGTCGATTTTGGTAATTCGTGGGTCTTCAACACCAAGACGCTCGTACGGATTATGCTCATCCGCTTCGAGCATTGGTTGATCAAATCGTTCAAAATGCTCGCCGTCCTCTGAGATTGCTAGGCCAAGACGCGACAAATTATCGCGGCCAAAAGCGCGATAAAGCATATAGGTGCGACCATTATATTCAGCGACCCCCGGATTAAACACGCCCTGAGCTTCCCACCAAAGATCGCGAGGTTCGAGGATTATTTTTCGCTTCAGCATCAAACGTATTGTTACAGGGACGTTTCTTTAATACAAAACTTGGAGGGTAAGAGTCGAGCCCGGCACTAGGCCGGGCTCTTTGCGGTTTTCACTACAACAGGCCGTTTCTGCTCCGTCGCTCCGATAGTCGGAGCGACTTTGCGGCGTTCGGATAGCCAGGACGGATCGACTTCTTGGAAGAAGCAGACCCTGTCTCGTCCTGTTTCCTTGGCGAAGTAGAGGGCGTCGTCGGCCTCCTTGATCCGCTGCTGCAGATCGGTTTCACCGCTCTCGAAAAGCGTAACGCCAATCGAGACGGTGATGCCAAGTGCTTTGCCCTTGTGCTTGATGCGAGCGATCCTGCGCTGAAGCAGTTTGGTCGTCTGTTCCACGACCTTCTTCGCTTCAGCAAATTCGCCAGGTATCTCGCGCATTCGCACGACCTCCTCATCGCCACCGTAGGTGTACGACATGTCGATCTGGCGGAACTGTTCCCTGGTGGCATGACCCACCTCGCGGATGACGAAATCACCTATTTCGTGGCCAAGGCTGCTATTGAAGTCGCCAAAGTTGTCGACATCAATGAACACTATGGCTTCGTAGGTGCCGTTCTCGACCGAAGGCATCCGGTCTAAGTCAGTCTCGAAGGCCAACCTGTTACGTAGGCCGCTCAAGGGGTGGATCGTGGCTTGGTGGATTAGCTCCCCTCGTTCAACCGAGAGGCAAACCATCACTTCGCCGGTTCCGAGCCTAGGCGTGCAGGTCCAGACGGCACGTTTGCCGTCGAATAACCCAAAGATTTCCTTGGGCTGTCCAGTCTCGAGGCACTCGATAACCATACCGAGGTCCTCATTAGGCAGGAGCGGTTTGTAGCTGCCGCCGAGCCGTTGACGAGTCAGTTGAGTGGCCGGGTTCTCTGATCCCCTTAAGACGCCACCCCTGTTAACGAAAAAGTACATGTCGGCCGTGTTGGCGAACATGTGGAGGGCGTAGCGCCCCTTGCCCGGGTCATGCGTCAGGTATTCCCAGGCAAAGAGGAGGTATTCCTTTAGAGATCGGAGAAACTTCAATCTTTTCTACTCCTTTCGGATCCATTCAGTGATGAGATTTGCGCCATTGCCCCGTAAAAGAGCTTTGGACGCCCCAAATCTTACACACTTTAGGTCGCTAAATCAAGCCGCCAAGCCCTTCTTTTGTTAGGTTTGGAGACGCACGAAAACCTCGTTCTGGACCATATTCATCGATTTTCAGGCACCTTTGGGAGTTGCTGTAACACCAGCTATGAGGAGACGGATTTACCGGTATTTACTATCAACATTTTCTTGTCACGCGGCAGGGAGTCTTTCATCTGCAACATTAGCGCTAGTCCAGCGATCCCTGAGTACTCACACCTCACGTTATTAGCATCAGCTAGTTGCATTGCTTCATCGAAGTACTTCTCCTCCACCGGAAAGACATCAGAATCGGGACCGCAGTAACCGGCTTGGCGATAAAACCGGATCCACTGCTCGTCGTAGTGTACGAACGGCAAGTGCGGCGAATATAGCTTGTCGGCTTTGGTATTGCGGTTGTTTGATGTAGCGCCAAAAAAGTTGCACTGTCGCAAAATCCGAACATCGCCTTTGAAACGCGGATCGTGTGTGTCGGCCGTCGCCTCCCGCTTATTTATATTGAGTATGTTCTCGTAAAGATTCCCAGTCCCGAAAGGGATAAAGCAATATTCCGGTGAATTATTAAGAACCTCATAACTTAACCAGTCATAAAATCTTGTTGTCGGATCAAGCGCTTCGCTTGAAGTAATATCGAAACCGCTAGGATTGTTCGTTAGCTTCAGAATCTCCCTAGTACTAAATGGCCGCCTGGATAAATCGGTTAGATAAAGTTCGCATCCTAAATGGTGCAGAAAAGCCAGTATGGTTTTTGATGTCGTCTTGTCGGCTAAGACCTTGAGGTTCGGTAGTTTATATTTACGTAACTGGGTCTGGATAGAAACTGCTGCTCCACCCGAGGAGATAATGGACAGCGTCGGCAGTCCGCCGGAGACTTGGCCGCTCTCTTTTGCTACTAAAAAGTCACGGTAGGTGACGATGATCTCCCAGGCCATCCGGTCTTTGTGGGTGCCAGTTGGGTTATGCGACTCATCTTTAAGCCAAACATTACTAAAACCTGGGATTTCGATTTTGTATGTCGGCGTTGCTGGAAACTTCGGATCATCGGCAGGAAACTCCGGCTTTGCGGGGTCGTTGTCTGAGGCAACAATAATCGAATCTAATATTCTTTCCTCGAGAACCGTCAGAGGCATTTTGCACATTCTAACCTAACTCGTCCGTGCCTGGGAGAGGACCGCTCGCACTAACGTGCTTGGCACTTCACCGCCTTCGGCGGTTCGTAGTGAACCTTGGGTTCAGTGCCGGGAAGAGGACTTGAACCTCCATGGGATTGCTCCCGCTAGCTCCTAAAGCTAGTGCGTCTACCATTTCGCCATCCCGGCTGCCTAATTAACTGGTTAATTTTAACAAAAATCTCGAACAAATTCAGCAGTTATAAGGTAATTTGGCTACGCAGTTTCTCTAACGTCGCTGGTCCAATACCTTTTACGTTCACGAGATCGTCAACGCGAACAAACGGGCCATTGGCCGTCCGGTAGTCAATAATGGCTCGAGCTTTCGTTGGACCGATCCCGGGTAACTTGTCGAGCTCGGCAAGAGTGGCGCTATTTAGGTGAACAATCCCCGTGCTTTCAGCGATAGGGTCGCTAGAAGTGACAACGTCGGTATCGGTTCCGCTAGATAGCGACTGTTGAATATCCTGAATTATGCCCGCCGGTTGGCTAGCGCTGACGACCTCGTCCCCCGAGGTCGTCTCGATTCTTGGTTGATACTGCCGACCGAGGATGAAGGCCGTTCCAGCAACAAGAAATAACGTCACCACCCAGCCGAACCGGTGACTAAGCTGCTCTTCAAGCCGCGGCAAGTCCATTTTCCTGACCATTCTTTAGCTGTTTTGTTAGCAGCGGATACTTACTCAACCCTTCGTCCATAATTTCCTTAGCTGCAGTATATGCTTTTTTTATTTCCCCGAGGTCATTTAAGTCAGCGTAACGAAGATTGGGCAAGCCGCTTTGCTCGTAACCCGCGATATTGCCCGGCCCGCGAAACTTTAAATCAAACTCAGCTATTTCTAAACCATCTTTAGCGTTCCTCAAAGCTTTCAATCTCTCAGTTGCGTGCTCAGTAGTTTGTGAATTTTGCAGAAAACAAACCGACGGCCGTTCACCTCGGCCAACTCGACCACGCAATTGATGAAGCTGGCTCAGCCCGAAACAATCTGCCTCCTCAATTAATATCCAAGTGGCGTTTTTATTATCGATGCCAACTTCTACTACGCTTGTGGAAAGCAGGATGTCGATCTCCCCCTCCATGAAACCTTGCATTACCGCCTCCTTATCTTCCTGCTTTAATCTTCCGTGCAAGAGACCGACTTTGGCCGTAGGATGCGCCTCTTCAACACGCTTCAGCTCAGTCGTCACGGCTTTTCGTTCGCTTTGGAATAGCGTTGTCGTATTTCCTGTCGGATTAATAAGTGGGCAAATGATATACCCTTGCTGTTTGCTTTCGAGTCGCTTATTAATATGCGCTTCAACTTTCTCGCGCTCATCGTCTTCAAAGACATATGTCTCAATCGGTTTTTGATGTGATGGTTTTTCGGTCAAATAGCTAACATCTAAGTGGCCGAAGAGGGTGTGCGCGAGTGTGCGAGGAATTGGCGTAGCGCTGAGCATTAATAAATGGGCGTGCGGATGATTTTTCAGTAAGAAGTTGCGCTGGTCGACCCCGAACCTATGCTGCTCATCGATAACCACCAGCCCCACATCTCCCAAGGTAACCTTCTCTTGCAAAAGAACGTGCGTACCAACGATAACTGACGCCTTTTCATGTGGATCCTTATGGTGACCGGTCAGTAGACTACAAGTTAACTGTAACTTATTACAATATTCTCCCGTTAGCCGCGCTTGCTGGTTGGCAAGCGCCGTTGTTGGACTAAGCCAAACCACTTTTTTGCCTCGTCGGGCGACCATTGCCGCCGCTATCAAACCAACTGCCGTCTTGCCACTACCAACTTCTCCGTAGAGCAAGCGGTTCATCGGGTAAGATTCGCTTAGATCCGAGATCACTTCCGACAGCACTTCCTCCTGAGAAGCCGTTAAATCAAAACCAACACTACTTTTTATTCTTGCGATTTCTTTACCCTCAGGCTTAATGCTCATCGCCCGATCCTCTTGACGAGACTCTTTGGCAACCAAAGCCTGCAAACACAGTATAAATAGCTCTTCGAAGCCAAGTAACTTGCGTGCTTGTTCTAAGGTTTTTTCGTTTGGCGAAAAATGCGCCGCTTCCAACGCTAACCGACGTGACGGCAGGCCAAGTTCTGTCACGACTTTGGGTGGGATAATATCCTTAATGCTGGTTAGGAGCGGCCGAACTTGCGAAATCAATCGGCTGATTGTTGCCTGATTCAGACCCGAGGTTCCGGGATATATAGGAGCAATTTCCAAGTTAGAAATAATTTTCTTAACGAAAAACGGGTTCCCCATTGTCGGTACAATTCGTTTAGCGCCGTAAAGACTGATGCTTTGTCCCTCTTCTAAATTCTTCAGCAAGTAACGTTGATTGAACCAAACTGCGTTAATCGAGCCGCTGTTATCTTTAACTCTCGCTTCAATTACCAAAACACCGCGCTTGCTCATCCGGGCGCTGACACGAGTTATCGTGCCGTGAATCACCGCTTCGTCTTGGATCTTTAAATCTTTAATCAAACAAAGGTTCGTCCGATCTTCGGCGCGATGAGGCAATAATTCAAGCAGGTCTCTGACGGTTTTGACGCCGAGCTTAGAGAGCTTGGTCTGCACTTGCTCTCCCACGCCATACAATTTGGTGATACTGCTTGAAAGCGTGATAGGCTCTGGCATTTGATGTAGTCTAATTCTAATGAGTGCGCGCCACAAGGAACGTCGCTGGTTACTACTCTACGCGTTTGTATTTTTCGTAACTCTGGCAATCGGCGCTTATGCGTTGCTAATTCAACTGCAAAATAGCGGCATTGGGGCCGCAGAATTCTTCGAACCGATTACTATCGACTTGAGCCAGCCGCTATTTTAGCCTAAGACTACTTCGACAAAGTGGACGCCGGAATTAAACGGAGCGATAACGTTGCCGGTAATTCTGACGCCGTCAACGAGAATTCGGTCAACGCCACGATTAACGCGGAACGGATTTTGAATCCGGATGTGATAATCGGCACCACGGAACTTGCGGCCGATCTCAACCTGCCGCCAGTCTTTGGGCAAGCATGGGTCGATTTTCAAACCACCCAAAACCGGCTGCAGACCTAGGATGTAATCTAAGCAGGCGCGCCAGAACCAGGAGGCGGAACCAGTTGCCCAAGTGAAAGACCCTCGGCCAAACTCCGGGTGCTCCGGACCGTAAACAAACTCTGCGTAGACGTACGGCTCGACGCGATAGAGCTCTGGTTCCTGACCTCGATAGGCGAAACTCGTCTCTTTCCAGAACTTATAGGCGTGATCCCCTCGCCCCAGAACCGTTTCAGCAATAACCGCCCAGGCCACCGGATGGTTAAAGATAGCGCCGTTCTCTTTAGTGCCAGGCGTAAATTGCGAGATCACGCCGTAGCGTTCTTCTGGGTGTTGATATGAAGGTAAAAACATCGCCGGACCGTATTTGGTGTTGAGGTGTTTCCAGACCGCGTCCATCGCCTTAATACCGCGGGGCTTGTCGGCAACACCGCTTAGCACCGCCCAACTTTGGGCGTTAATATCGATCTTGTTGGCTTTACTCTTTTTTGAGCCAATAGCGGAATGGTCTTTGGCGGTACCCCGAGTGTACCAACCGCCATCCCAAAGATAGTGATTAACAGATTCTTTTATTTTCTTATAAATCCGCTGGTATTTATCAACCAACTCGTGCTCGCCGATCTCATTTAAGAACGGCGCCAGTTCGCGGATGTTGTAACAAATCTGGCAAGCAACCATCTGGCTCTCGCCTTTGCTCTCGTGTTCCCCATTTAGGGCGTCGTTCCAGTCGGCGCTCATCCGATACGGCAAATGGCGGCTGGACAAGTGCTTCAAGCTGTAATCCATCGCTCGAATGACGTGATGTAAAATCGTGGCCCGTCCGGTGTCGTAGTAATCGACTTCCTCTTTGAGGAATTTGAGGTCGCCGGTTTCTTTCAGGTAAAACAACACTGAGGTAATCAGCCACTGAGTGTCGTCGGAATGGTCAGTGACATGACCCCGCTTGGTCAGCTTGTCCCAGTTATGTACTGTACGACCCTCTTTGAATTGGTAGCTGAGCAATTCGAGCAGACGTTTACGAGCGAGGGTGATATCGTTTGGCATGACGCCGATCAAGTGCTGCGCCATGTCTCGAAAACCGATCGTGCCGCCGCCGCCGATATAATATGTGTCCATCTCAGACCAGTGGCTGGTAATCCAAGACTGATACTTGTTCCAATAATTAAATGAATAATCGAATAACGGGTCGGGCGATTTACTCATAACGTGGCCGTTATACTCTTCCCAGTGAGCGCGAACAGCTTCAAAAGCTTGTTCGATGGCGCTTGGTTTCTGATACTTTTCAATGATTTTGGCCGCGTGACGCATGCCCGAAGTTTGGGCTTGAACGAAGCTCTTTGCTTCGGGATTTGTGTAACCAGCGCCGAGAATTACGTTGAAATGCGCCGGCGCTTTCGGACCGAGAGTGATATTTTTCTGCAAAACGCCAACGGCGCGGTGACCTAATCCCTGACTCCGGGTGCATTTACCTTCGATGACAGCCTTCGGCGCAATAATGTCACCGTACATACCGGTGAATCTTTCTTTAATGCAGTCAAAACTATCCGCCTGATGATCCATAGTCAGAAACGCTACTTTATCCCAATACAGACCCTCCCGCTCGGCAGTGTTCCAGCGCCGTTTGGTCGCGAAAATCGTGTTGTCTTTAAAGATCATGTCGTTAAACAAATCGTTAAAGGCTGCCTCAAGGATATTTTCATGTCTGACGCCTAGATCCCATTCAACGAAAACAAAAATACTTAGGCGCCTTTTGCGCTCTGTAAAGTTATTGAGTTTGATCTGCCAGATCTCACACGGGTCCTCAAGTGGCACGAAATAAGTAATTGAGCCATCAATGCCGTCGTACGACGATTCAATGGTGGTGTAGCCGATGCCGTGACGAGTCTGAAAATGGTCGAGTTTCTTCATGACCGGCTGCCAGGTTAAGCCCCAATACTCGCCGGTATCGTTGTCGCGGATATAGACGTAACGCCCGGGGCGGTCTTCGATGAGGTTATCGCCCGGGATTTCCCTGGTTATACGGTTATAGGCCGAGTCTTCAATAAACGAATGCCCGCCGCCTGTCTGGGAAACCTGCGCGACGTATTGGCCGTTAGTTATAAAGTTCACCCAAGGTTTGGGCGTATCAGGCCGATAGATAATGTATTCGTCTCCCTGATGGGAAAACTCGCCGTATTGTTCGATTGGTTCCCTCCCTGAGACTTAGCTTAACCAATTATGCTCTGCTCTTGTAGGGCTCTTGACCGCTTGAAGCAAGGCCTGGTGAGTTATGAGCGTCTTCACGGCGGGATTATCAACGCGTCGTAGTAGTTCCTCCATAATTTCGGCGAGTAGCTGGCGATAAAGTGGCAACTTTTCATCATTTCGCCAGGTCTTGAGTGCGCCGTCTTGCTCTATAGCCATTTCTTCTGGCAGCCAGCCACGGGTTTTAATGACGGCTTTTTCGAAAAAATAGACGGTCTCCACAAACTCGTCTTCGTTCTTGACGTGGATATCTGCCTGAAGCGTCGCGCTCTGGCCGTCAGGATAGGTTGATTTAATTGTCACGACCTTGTCGGTACTTCCTGAGGACTCAAGACTGCCTGGCGACAAGCCAAAGATGAAATCATACAAGTCTAAGAAGTGACAAAAAGTGTTCAGGAAAAACCCGCCGCTGATCTTGGCGTCCCAGTACCAGTGGCCGACCGGATAAGCGGCAAGTTTAGCGACCGACTCGATTCTCTCTAGTTTACCCAGCGAGCCGTTCTGAACGTAGTCGGCAATTTTTCTGTGGAATGGGTGGTGGCGCAAAACTAGGTTGGCGGAAAGTTGTCTGGATTTTGCGTCTGCCAAGTTGATTAACTCGAGGGCGTCATCTTCCTTAAAGGCGATCGGCTTTTCGACTAACACATGTTTATCATGTTCGAGCGCTTGCTTGGCTAGTACAAAATGAGTGTTAGGCGGCGTCAGGATCAAAACGATACTGATACTCTCATCCTGAAACAACTCCTCGTTCGAAGCATATACTTTTTTTATGCCATATTTTGCGGCCAGACTCTTGGCGAGCTCCAATTTAGGGTCGGTGATCGCTGTTAATTCAAGCGTGTCGAGATGCTCTTTGTAACCTTGGAGTGCGAAGTCCGTAAAAGCCCCAGCGCCAATGACGCCCAATTTATGCGGACTCATGAGCGATCTCGGACAAGGCAAGGTAGGCCAGCAAATATGTGACGATCGACTCGGCTCCTTGGTTCTCGTTGACACCGCCTGGCGTCACAGCGTCGTATATGCCGCCAGTCTGTTCGCTAATGAGCGGTTTATTAGCGGTGTTATTGCCGTGATACCAACTCATCCATTCAAGGGCGTTTCGTAGAAACTCCTCGTTTTTCGTTGCCTCGTAGAGCGCCGTGGCAGCAAGAACCATGTCGGCCGCCTCTAGTGGCTGTTGGTCGTATTCAGCTTTGTCACCATCCTTGAAGTACCAGCCGTTCTGGCCAATCGGTGCAGGCTTGTCATCGAGCCTTGAGACTCCATTCAACCAACGGAAAGATTGCTCTGAAATTTCCAGGTATCGTTTGTCTTTGGTAGAAATGTAAGCTTTCGCCAAGGCGTACGGCAAAATGCCGTTAGCGTAACGCAGAGCTTCCTCAAACCACTGCCAGTCGGGACTTGAATTAGCGTGAAAAATATCGACTAATTTATTGGCCCAAATTCGAGCCATTGTTTCGTCATTCGCTGAAATTAAACCAAGTAAAACATATGCTTTTGTCCGCACATGTGGATGCTCCAAGTGATGCTCTAGCGCTGAGCGCTTCAAGGACCCCTCTGCAGCTTCTTTCATGAACTTCATCGGTGAATCTGCACATGCTTCTCCCAGGGCCCAAATCGCGCGGCCGATAGAGTCCTCCGAGCCCTCGTTATCCAAAATTTGTTCGGTAAAACTAAGAAAGTTGTGAAAGCTTCCGCCGTCTTTTTCGACTTTTTTAACGTAGTTAAAGTAGATTTCGGCCAGCCGTAGAATTGCCTCATCGCCGAATATCTTGTGGTGCCAGAGGCAGACCATTAAGGCGCGGGCGTTATCGTCAATCGAGTACCCAAAACTCGGGTCGGGGACTTCTTTATCGGCGTGCTGAACTAGCCCGTCTTTTGTTGTCAGGCGTTTCAAGTGGGTAAGTACCGGCCGGTTACGAAACTCTTTAAGCTCGAGCATAGCTAACCTTTTTAACGATCTCGAAGAGATCTAGATGCCTCAGGGCAACGCTCGGCCAGATCATATTACGCCCATAGGCATATGCTTTTTTGGACATAATCGAGCACTTTCTTGGGTGGGCGAGCAGATCGTTGATAGTCGCGGCCATTGCGCACGAGTCTCTTGGCGGTACTAACACGCCGCGATCGTCGTCCACCACCTCTTCCGCGTAGCGATATGGCGTAGTAACGCAGACCTTACCGGCACCGATGGCATAAGAGAGCGTGCCGGAAGTAATCTGTTCCAATCCCAAAAACGGCGTGATATATATATCTGTCGCCTTTAGGTAATCGATTATTTCCCCAAGCGTCAGGTAACGATTTACCATTTTTACTGAACGTGACAATTTGAGTTTTTTAATTAGAGCGTGGAGTTTATGGCGATATGCCTCGCCTTGATGGCGAAGAACAACAGGATGAGTTTCGCCAATGATGAGGAGTTTGACGTTGCTGTTTTGCTTGACGATCGCGGGCATCGCTTCGATGGCGTATTCATAACCCTTGCCTTCGCTGAGTAAGCCAAAACCAGAAATTATCGTCGCGTCTCCGAGGCCTAGATACTCTTTGGCGCCTTTGGTGGTTGTGTAGCCAATGTCTGGCACGCCGTGCGGTATGACAACAATTTTCTTCTCGTCGATGCCGTAGACATCTACTAGAAGTTTAACCGCCGCACCGACCATAACAGTGATGGCCGTGGCAAGCTTGGCGAGCTTACGAACACTTGCTAGTTGAGCCTTGCTTGGACGTGGCAAGACCGTGTGGAAAGTTACAACGATCGGTTTGTTGACCGCTTCAGCAAGCAAAACGGCGTGCTCACCGGCAGAGCCAGCAGATGAACTATAGATACCAAATTCGTGCTGAAAGTGAACAATCTCCGCGCTGGACTGGTTAATATAAGCGGCTGCCTCGCGCCAGGACTTCGGGCTGTTTTGCTGGATTTTATATTTCACCTCCCACGGGTAGCGGTAGTTGGTTTTGTTCATATCGCGATCGTCGATCGCAACAATGTCCGCCAGACAATAAGGATTAAGCAGGTTTATAGCATTAGTAAGGTCTTTGGTGTACGTCGCAATACCGCACTCGCGTGGGATGTAGGTTGAGACGTAGATTACCCGGACGCGCGGTTCCGTCGCCTTAAGGCGGACGGCTAATTTACCGCGGGTATTTAATGGAGACATGCTCTCCTTTTCTTTTTTATTCTGGAGCTGTGGTAGCAAAAATTATACTCTTTTCCAGATGTAGAATCCAGTCAAAGTGCCCAAAGCTACAGCGCTTTTGGTACCAAAAACTGCGTCAGCGCCACGGCAATAGCATCAGCGGCGTCGTCCGGTTTCGGAATCTTCTCAAGGCCGAAGTAGTCTTTAATAAAGTGTTGAATATCTTTTTTCTTGGCAGTGCCATTGCCAAGCAAGATTTTTTTCAAGCGGAGGGGGGCAACTTCAGCAATCGGGATATTAGCCTGTGCCGCGACTAACAGAACGATACCGCGGGCCTGGCCAACAGCAAAAGCAGTCGTTGAATTGCGAGCAAAAAAGATCATCTCGACAGCAATTAAGTCCGGCTTGATTTCTTTCACCAATCGAACCATCTCTTCGTAAATATGCGACAGCTTTTGGGTTTCGGGGGAGTTCGGCGTCGTTTCAATACAGCCGTGATTAATTAGCGACGGTTTGCCTTCGATAATTTCTATCAAGCCATGACCGAGCCTGGTCGTGCCCGGATCGATGCCAAGAATTCGTTTGCCCTCCATGCTGTCCTACTCTATCAGCTCCGCGGGTACATCAAAGTTACTGGAGACGTGCGTTACGTCGTCAAGTACGTCGAGAGCTTCGCTAAGATGAATAACTTTCTTCGCGATGGCCGGATCGGTCACTGGAACAGTTGCGGTTGGGTGCCATTCTAAGCCGACCTCGTTGCTCTCGTACCCAAGCTCCTCAAGGTTACGGCGCACCGCTTCCAGCCCTTTCGGTTCAGTAGTCACCACAACCGTCCCGCCGTCTTGCTCAACATCTGTCGCCCCGGCGTCGATCGCCGAGAGCTCTAGCTCCTCCGGTTTATCAGTCTCATAAATAATCTGCCCGACGTGCTTGAAGAGGTATTTGACGGCGCCGGATTCCGCCAGCTTGCCGTCGAACTTATTTAGATGGGCACGAACTTCACTGATTGTCCGATTACGGTTATCAGTTGCCGCCTCAATTAGGTACGCCGTGCCGCCCGGGCCGTAAGCCTCGAGCGACATTTCTTCCAAGCCACCGGCCGCACCACCTTTACCGCGGTCGATCGCTCGTTCGATATTATCTTTGGGCATGTTGGCAGCTTTGGCCTTGTCTATAGCGATCCGCAGCTGAAAATTCATCGTCGGATCGGCGCCCTGGCGGGCAGCAATCGTAATAGCGCATGTTAGTTTGCCGAAAGTTGCCGAGCGACGGGCGTCAGCAACGCCCTTCTGCCTTTTGATTTGCGCCCACTTAGAATGACCCGACATTAATCTTATCTTACCGGACAAAAACCGAACGGACTAGAGACCAGTTTTATATGAGTACCCCTCTAGCGTTATATCGAAGCGGATCGTCCCGTCTTGATCGGTGCGTAGCAACGGTATCCCTAAACTTAGGTAACGGTCCAGGACGTCCTGGTGCGGATGGCCGTACTGATTTTTCGCCCCCACTGAGATAACACCAACTTTGGGCTGGATTAGTTTTAAGAACGCCTCACTTGAACTTGTGTGACTTCCTTGGTGGCCGACTTTTAGAATTGTTGTCGAGCGAAGTAACTGGCGGCCTAAGAGCTCGGACTCCTGCTCAACGCCTGCGTCCCCCGTCATCAATAGGGTTGTCCCACCGTACTGCCAGAAGGTTACTAGCGATAAGGCGTTCTGGTCTTCCGGTGTCGAACCGGTCTTTGCTTCGAGTGGGTAGAGGACTATGCCGCCCAAATTGCCGAAATTAATAGTTTTTCCGGCAGCAACAACTTCGGCTTTAACGCCGCGTTTATTAATTTCCTCGAGCATTGTTCGGAAGATATTCGTGGTGTGAATGGCACCCGTCAGCCAAATTTCTTTAACCTGATAATGTCTCAGAACTTCCACAATTCCAGTGATGTGGTCGGCGTGGTTGTGGGTAACAATCACGAGATCGATATCTTTGTCGGTAAACGGCAAGGCTTTATTGAGTTCGCGCAAGATACTGCCGTCCGGACCACCATCAATTAGGATTTGCTGATTCTCGGGAGTATCGAGCAATATGGCATCGCCCTGGCCGACGTCAAAAAACCAGACCCTAAGGTCGTTGTGTGATTCCTGAGCATCATATTTGCTGGCACCAAAAACAATTAACGCTAGCAGCGTCAGGACGCCGATTAGTTGCGGGATAGTTCTCATATTCGTGCGAGACGGAAGTTAACGGCGATGTCCGGAACGCGCCGCCGCCAAGTGAGGAAGAGCCACTCTACCGCCACAACCATCCCCACCACAATCAATACGGTCGCCCAAAGTGGCAGCGAGGCGGCTTCGACAGCGTGTTCAAGGCCGCCCAGGCGGTGCGAAACTTGGATGATCCATTCCAGAAGCGGCCAGCCAAGCATTAGAGCTAAATTACCAAGCGCCGGCACCAGCAGCACTAACGCCGTCCCAGCAATGCCGATCCCCATTAGTATCGGCATAATCGGCAGCACTAAAAGATTGGACAACGGCGAGACTAATGAGATGCGCTCGAAATAGGCGATTAAAATTGGTGCGGTCATTAAAGTCGCGGCAAGCGTCTCAGCAATAATCAAACGTAATGTTTCGGGTATTTTTGGATACCGCTCCAACGACCAGGCGATAACCGGCGCCAGTCGTACCAGGGCGTATGTCGCGGCGATTGAGAGTTGAAAACCAATCTCGAAAATTATCTTCGGCTCGAATAATGCCAAAAACCCAGCCGCAAAAATCAAAATGTTAATCGATCGCCTCGGGCGACCCAAATACGTTGCCAGCAACAACGCCGATGCCATGACTGCGGCGCGCAAGATTGAGCTCGGCGCGCCGGATAGGATAACGAAAGCTACAATTAGCGCGAAGGACAAAAAGACAGCGCGGCGCCCTAACCACGGCCGCAATAACGCCTGCGCGTTAACGGTTAAAATGCTCAAGTTATATCCAGAAACGGCGATAAGGTGACTCAGACCAACGACCCTGAAGGTTTCTAGCAAGTCACGATCCAGCTTAACCCGATTGCCAAGTAATATCCCAGTGAGTAAGGAGCCGTGCGGTTCGGGCATTGCGAGAAAAATTCGATCAGTAATCGTGTCACGAAATTGTTCTAACTTCGCCACAATCCCCTGCAAAAATCCAGCTTTGAACCAGATCTCGCCACCAGTGAGCTGCCAGACCGCCAAGCCGCCGATAAAGGCGCTCATAATAATACTGATCAACTCCACCCGTTCCTGTTGGCCACTTATCAGTAAGCAGAGCCAGAGCGCCAAAAGCCAGAACAAAGTCATCACCGGCAAATCGATTTTTGAGCCCACAGCCAGGCCGGCAATCAAGGCCAGCCAAAAAATAAGGAATTTTTGTGATGGCGTAACAGTAACGCCCATGCTTTAATCGTAATACCTTAGGCTGGAAGTTAATACAAAAGTCTTTTAGAATACTCCTGACATGACTCCTAAAAAGAAATTAAACGACAACGAAATCGATAAGCTCAAAAAAGAATTGGCCGAGATTAAGACCAAACTTGAAACTGCCGAAAACAGTCGCAAACGCTTGGCGGCGGATTACTCTAACCTAGAACGGCGCATGCACGACGACCGAGCCGTGCTCGAGGAACGGACGTTAGCCCACTGGCTGCATAAACTCTTCCCTGTACTGGACAATTTCTACCGCGCTTCAACCCACGCCCCGACAATTTCACTTGACGACGACCAAACAACCTTAAGCGAAGAGGCTTTTCAAAAGATTCACGCCTATTTTGAAGGTTTACGCCAAATCGAAAAACAGCTCGAAACGATCGTCGCCGACGCCGGCCTGACGCGCATTCCGACCCAAGGGGCGCATTTCGATCATAACTTGCACGAAGCAATCTCCTACGAAGCGTGCGACCTGCCAGCAGAAACCGTCATCGATGAAATTGAATCCGGCTGGATGCTTAAGGGCAAAGTAATAAAACCGGCCAAAGTCCGCGTTTCAAAGGGGTAAAGGAAACGGGAACAAGCTTACGCTCATTCCCGTGACAAGTTGAGATAGACCTCCCTGTAGTAGTGGAAGTGAGGCCAGATAGCAGCGAAGTACTGCTCTTCATGATCCTCGGCGAAGCGCTTCGCTCTTTTCTCAAAGAAGCTGCGCCTGTAAGCCCATTCGTAGAGCTTGACGAGCGACGGCTGTAGGCGCGGGATCGATTTCCCGAGCCGGTCTCGGAGATTGCGAATCAGCAGAAACCGCCAATCCAGCAAGCTTTCCGTCCAGGCCGGAAACCGCTCGTAATCGATGAGATGCCCGATTTCCTCGGCGAGCGTATTGGCCATCCAGCCAACCGCAGTCGCGACGTCCTCTTCAAGAAACCTTTCCCACATCCATGGGTAAATGAGTATCTTCCCGTCTTTGCGGGCGCTAGCCATTACTGACCAGCCGCTGCATCTCTCGTCGTGGTCCGCAATCATTTCCTGCGTTCGCACGGCAAGGAGAATACTGAACTGGCCGCGAAGGCCGTGTTGTCGTGCTAGCATCTCAATGCCTTGAAGCATTGGTCCGCCAAGCGGGGTGAATTTCTGCATAGCTGCCTCCTGAACTGATAGGTTCGTGTGCGAATTATATCTTAAAAAGTGGGAAAATCCAGTTGCTAGAGCACTTTTTTGGATAGTGAAAAGCCCCGCCTCTATGGTGGGAGGAGGGGCTTTCAGTCAGGGCATGGCCTTATTTGGGCAGGATAGCGGCGCGGATCGTCGGATAGCTCGCGAAAAGCGCGAGAGACTCCCAGCCTTTTGCTCGGCCGAAATGATCCAGTTGCAGCGGCTCCTTGTTTTCGAACGCCAGGGTCTGTGCCTGCCTATACAGGTCGCGTGTTCCCAGCGCGAAGCCGAACGCCGTGGCATCAAGACAAAGCTCAGTACCGTTCCAGTCGTTGCAGAGCTTCTGGCGCGTGGCCGCGCACAGAGACTTTGCTAGGTGACTAGTGAAGCTTGTGTTGTCCTCGGACGCCAGTCGCGGCATCAGGCCGGCGATCGTGCCAAAGAAGGCTTGTTCTTGCGTCGCGGAACCGTAACAAACGACTTTGTCGAAGTCGACGTGCTGGTTCCCATCTATCAGTACCGTATCGAAATCGACAGCGGCAAGACCCAGCCAACTAAGTGTCTGGTTCTCGTTGTGAGCCCGAGCATGAAGTCGCTTTTCGGCATCCTTCAAGTCGGCAATGAGTACATCGACCGGAAATTCTTCCGAACCGATGACGCGCAAACAGGTGTCGAGGTGCGCGCTTCGTTCTCGAAGCATGAAGTAGGCCAGGCGGGCGGAGCGCATCCGTTGGCTTTGGTCGCCGTCGACGCGAGCCGGAGGTGGTTCAGCGCCCATCAACGGGCGGATCGAGTCGATCACGGCGAAGGCGACGTCGTCCGCCAGGGCGACGTCGGGTTGGCGATTGGATTGTAAAGTTTCTCGAAGGGTCATTTCCGCTCCTATTGCTGCCCGTGGTTACGAGCGGCCATCATTTTCTCATAAGCACCTCTCAAACTCAACGCTCTACGCCATCTTTCGCCATTGACAAATGTAAAGGAAACTTTACAATTTTCTTTAGACATAGACTAATTAAGGAGGAGAGCTTACTCAAAATGGGAAAGATTATCAAAAACACCGTTTTGGATATCTCAGACATAGAATGGGGTGCAAATGTCTAAGATAATCGGAATTGACCTGGGAACAACTAACTCGGCTTCAGCCGTCATCGAAAGCGGTAAAGCCAAAATGATCCCAACCGCTGAGGGCGGCAACTTAGTGCCGTCCATCGTCGCGGTCAATAAAAAAGGCGAACGCCTTGTTGGCACGCTCGCCAAGCGCCAAGCTGTCACCAATCCGGAAAATACTATCTACTCTGTTAAACGCTTAATGGGTCGTAGCTTCACTGACGAAGAAGTTCAGCGCGACATCAAACTGATGCCTTACAAAATTGTAAAGAGCGGCGATGGCGTTAAGGTCAAAATGGCCGAAAACGAGTCTACCCCCCAAGAAATCTCCTCAATGATCCTGGCCAAAATCAAAGCTGATGCCGAGGCTTATCTCGGCGAAAAAGTCGACGGCGCTGTTATTACCGTCCCGGCATACTTTAACGACTCCCAGCGCCAGGCTACCAAAGACGCCGGCACCATTGCTGGCCTCGAAGTTAAGCGCATTATCAACGAACCAACCGCCGCGGCTCTCGCCTACGGCATTAACAAAGAAGACAAAAAAGACCAGAAAGTCGCCGTTTACGACTTTGGTGGTGGAACATTTGATATCACCATCATCGAAATTGGCGAAGACAAAGGCGAATCCAGCTTCGAAGTGCTCTCGACGAACGGTGATACTCACCTCGGTGGAGACGACATCGACATTCAAGTGATGAACTGGATCGTCGACGAATTCAAAGCCAAAGAGGGTGTCGATCTAACTGGCGACGCTATGGCTATGCAACGGGTCAAAGAAGCAGCTGAAAAAGCCAAGATCGAGCTCTCTCAAACCCAGGAAGCCGAGATCAACTTGCCGTTTATTACCGCTGACGCTGACGGTCCAAAAAACCTGCAGATGAATCTGTCGCGCGCAAAATTGGAAAGTTTAGTTGGCGACCTCATCAAGAAAACCCGAGGCATCTGCGAAGCCGCTTTGAAAGACGCCAAACTCACCAAATCTGACATTGACGAAGTTATCTTGGTCGGTGGGATGACCCGCATGCCGATGATTCAGCAAGTTGTTAAAGATGTTTTTGGCAAAGAGCCATCGAAAGGCGTTAACCCCGACGAAGCGGTTGCTTTAGGCGCGGCCATTAACGGCGGCGTCTTATCAGGCGAAGTTAAGGATATTCTTCTGCTCGACGTCACCCCGCTAACCTTGGGTCTCGAAACTCTGGGTGGAGTAATGACGCCGCTCATTGAGCGCAATACCACTATTCCCGCTTCAAAAACGGAAACGTTTTCCACGGCCAGCGACAACCAGCCATCTGTGGAAATCCACGTCTTACAAGGCGAAAGGCCAATGGCCTCCGACAACCGGACGCTAGGTAAGTTCCATCTCGATGGTATTCCACCGGCTCCCCGCGGCGTCCCGCAAGTTGAGGTGACGTTTGACATCGACGCAAACGGAATTCTGAACGTCAAAGCCAAAGACAAAGCCACTTCCAAAGAACAACACATCACCATTACGGCTTCGAGTGGGCTATCCAAAGAAGAGATCGAAAAGATGAAAACCGAGGCCGAGGCTCACGCCGCCGACGACGCCAAGAAAAAAGAGCTGGTCGAAGAACGAAACGCCGCCGAAAACCTTATTCACTTGAGCGAAAAAACCCTCAAAGACGCGGGCGATAAGATCAAACCGGACGACAAACGCGAAGTCGAAGACGCCGTTACCGCCGTCAAAGCCGTCATCCACAACGACGATAAAGACAAAATCAAAGAGGAGGCGGAAAAATTGAGTGCCGCCCTCCAAAAAGTCGGCGCCGCGATGTATGACTCGCCCGCCGACTCGTCCTCCGAAGCATCTGCGAAGGAGGAAGCTTCAGCGCAGGAGGGACAGCCGAAGCCGGAAGAAGAACTCCCCAAAGACGATTCATCCGACGAAGCCTCGGCGAAGGCGGATGGCACCCCGGACACAAATGTGCCGGAAGAACCAAAAGATGACGGGGACAAAAAAGACTAATTGGAGAAACAAGAAAGAGAGCTATCAGCTCTCTTTCTTTATAGGCTGATGCCAATTGATAAACTGCGACCCTATTTGTCATACATCAGAATTAACTTTGCAAGTTTTCGCGGATTATTAGTCACGGTAGTGTTAACGGGCATTATATTTGCGGCTATCTATAAACCCCTCTTAGAACTTTTTGGAGTCAGTTATCTAAGATGGGGCCTCGTAGTATTACTCTTAATTGAGATAGTTGCTTGGATAGTAGTAAGGAAGTGGCTTCCAAAAATACCCGAGGGGAAGCTTGGATTAGTTTTCGCGCTTTACAGCGAGGATAACCTCGAGGAAATAGATGCTAAAAAGGACTTTCTTGACCAGGTAAGAAAAAACTTAGTCGCAGATGGATTGAGTGAGTTAGTCACAGTAGTAAAAGTACCCAACCATATTGCCGAGAAAGTAAAAAACTATGAAATTGCGCGAACAATAAATGAGACAGTCCATGGACACTATTTCGTCTTCGGAGACGTTAAAAAACGTCCTGATGGAGAAAAGGAAAAGATTTTTATTGATTTAAGTGGTTTAGTAGTGCACTCACCGATAGACAAAAACAGTCAGTTTAAATTATCTGCCGACTTTGTAAGATCCCTACCTAAAGAAGTGGAGATGTTAGAAGAATTCCGATTTAGAGGGTTCGCCTTAACCGCTGATTTTGTTTATTTATCGGCAAAGTACATAGTAGGTATTGCTGCATTCTTATCTGGTGACGTCAACCTCGCAATAACCCTCCACGAGCGCCTAATTGACGATAAGCTTTTTCAAAGAAATGATTTACCTCCAAATATTGAGGAAGTAAAGATCAAGGCCAAACAATTATTGGCAGGTAGTTATTTGCTAAAAGCACGAATGTCTTTACTGAAGGATGACCTAGCGTCGTACTCAACGTTTTCGAAAAGAGCACAGAGTTATTACCCTAATCAGTACGGTTTTCATCTAGTAAGAGCCGTGGAACTATTCAAGGAAGGTGATGCGAAGGCGGCGCAACAAGAAATCGCGCTTGCGAAGAACTTAGCTAATGGAGCCCAGGAGTGGAGGTACAGCGATGCATTTTTGCATTATTGGTTATCGGAATACGACGAGGCTTATAAGTCCTCGAGGAAAATTGTTGAGCATGAGTATTCCGAAGAATGGCTTACCATCCAAGAGGTTGAACAGTTTTGTTTGAATCTCCTTGAAACTTATCCTGATAGGAATCAACTGCATTTTTGGCTTGGCTACATTGCCTATAAAAAGTTGCGCGACCTAGTTAAGGCACTAAAATATTTCGAGTTGTTCCTAGCAAGTGTCAGGCCCGATCAAAATATACTTGAAGAGAAAGCGAAGACTTTTATTAGCGATATACGGTCCGAGATGGGTCTCAAAGAATAAGAACGGCACATGCATAGGGAGCAGTTCTCTTTGAATCAATTCAGGAAGTAGTAAAATTCAGCTATGAATAACTCAGAAGAAGTTGTCCTACTTAGAGATAATGAGTGGTCGGTTATCGATAGCAAGTTATGTATAGCTAACGAACTCCGACCGCTTGGTAGTACGGTTGAAAATGGCGAAGTAATATCTAAGGTAAAAGACGTTCCCTACGCCACTATCTCGCTGAGGTGCAAGGGTATTGATCGAGAAATTTCTGGGTTTATTACCAATAAAATGGATTTTCAACACTTCTGGGAAGCCTTTCAAGAAAAGAGTGAAGGCCTTGAAGTTTTATTCTATTGGACAAAGACTCACTACCAGAACAGGTTGATTCAATTCGGCACGGCCGTTATGCCAAAGGTGGTAGTAATATTATGCCCAAAAGGAACTTTTGAAAGCGTCACAGAAGATTTTTCGCTCAGGCCGAAAGAAGATGCCAGGGCAAATGTGTACGGACTCACGCCAACGAAATTCTGGATACCGCCCGTAATTCTTGGTGGAAAAATAGAGAGTTAATCGAAACCAAACTGGATTCTTTCCATCTGAGAGCGAAAGGAATCTATGAAAAATACTTAGGTATCCGTGATCTTCGCTCGCGGGAGCAGATTGATGAGCGCAGAGCGAAACTTGAAAATAATTTTTTCCATTTGGTTGATGTGTTGGAGTGTGATTGGCAGAGGGCCTACACGATTGATGAATATATCAAGCTCCGTAACACGTACTCTGACCAACTCTCAGTTAGAGACGGCCAAAAGAAAAGCGTTTGAAACGGAGATTCGTGAGTTTGCCGAAAAAGAGACTGGCTGTAGAATAACCAAAAGTTATACTTCAGTTCCTTTTCTATGCAGTAAAAGGTAATTAGGCTCTCTATTTTTCTTTTCGCATACCCGAGAAAAAGCCGCCCCAATCCTTGACTTTTACAGGTTTGAGGAATATAATCCACCAGACTTCGGAGGTTGAATAGCAGTGAAAAACAGTACGTTCTGGATGATTCTCTCCGGAAGCATGGGGTTCGCGTTCTTCTTGATCGCCAACTTCTCCCATGTTTTCCAGGGAGCAAACCAGATCGCCGCTGTCATTCAGCTGGCGATCAACGTCTTCGTCTTCGTTGTTTACTGGAGGGCATACTTCCACAGCAACGGCCTGAAAAAGTTCATCGCTTTCTTTGGCATCGTTTTCCCAGTCGTCATGGCCAGCATCACTATCTATCGGGTGCTTTGGCCGCACTAGATCCGCTCGGCACTCGCCGGGCGGATTCCTGTACCCTCCCCATTCCTCTTATGCTGGACCGCTTTGTAGTAAAATTGCAAAGCAATGACACCGGAAGACCTCAGCGGGAAAAAGGTGGTAATAATTTCCGACTTACATTTAGGTAAAAAGTTTAACGAGATAAAATTCGCCCAAATTAATAGCGCCGTGAGTCCAGCTGACAAGCTAATAATTAACGGCGATCTTTGGGAAGGTTTTGCTTACACTTTGGAAGAATTTCTAACCTTCGACTGGAGAAAGCTTTTTGGCTTATTCAAAAACAAGGAGGCAGTTTACCTTTACGGCAACCACGACCGGGAATATAAAAATGACTCGCGAACGAACGAGTTTTCAGTTTTGACAAGTAACGAATACGATTTTATTCAAAACGGCGTCACGTTCCATGTCCGCCATGGCGACAAACTTGCCCCGACTTTAGACATGCGCCTGCCTCGAATCGCCTATTTTTACTGGTTCTATGAGATCGCGGTAAAAATTGAGCGCTTTTGTATACAAAACTTCGGCAAGCCGTTTTTACACATCTACCGAAAGGACAACGAAAAGATGATTGCCTGGAAAAACACCAATTTGCCTAAAGAACACTGGCTAATTTGCGCTCACAGCCATTTGGCAGTCGTTGACAAGGAAAACCATTTCGCAAATTCCGGGATATTCGAACCCCCGGTAGCAACGTATTTAGTTGTGGAAAACGGTGAGGTATCGGTGGTTTAGGCCTAAATTCTACTGGAGCCCCAAGAATTTATAGATGTGATAAACCAAAAACGCCGGCCAGACAAGGGCTTTTAGAAATCCGATAACACCATCGCCGAAAGTAGCCGCCGTTTGCATGTAGTAAATGAAAGCCCCTAGGAAACCCAGGAAATAAGCGCCACCGCCCGGTCCTTTGTAACGGTTTACGATCGTAATGCCTCTAGGCATATTCACTTTAACTTTTTTTACCTCGTCCATTATTCAACCTCCACTGCACTGCCGTAGCAGAGCACTTCGGTTACACCGCTCATAACTTCGTTGGCGTCATAGCGAACCATAACAATGCCGTTGGCGCCCATCTCTTCCGCGTGTTTGACCATCAGGGCATAGGCTTCCTGGCGCGTTTTCTCACACAGCTCGGTAAACAGGGTGATATTGCCGCCAAGAATGGTCTGCAGCGAGCCGCCGATTGTCCCAAAAATCGATCGGGAGCGAACGGTTATGCCGCGGACTAGGCCGAAATTTTTAACAATTTTCTTATTCGGTAGCTCAAAAGAGGTTGTAATATTTTCCTTATCCATGAATTCATTATACTCTGTAAAGCAAACTTGACATTTTTAGGGTAAAATATCGAAAATATGGCTCGAGATTTTTACGAAGTTTTAGGTGTTCCCCGCGGTGCCAGCGATGGCGAAATTAAAAAGGCCTACCGTTCGAAAGCGCACAAATTACATCCCGACAAAGGTGGGGATAAGGCGGCGTTCCAGGAAATAAACGAGGCCTACCAGGTACTGGGGGATAAAAACAAACGAGCCCAGTACGATCAGTTCGGCCACGCTGGGGCACGGGCCGGAGCCGGTTTTGGCAGCCAAAGCGGTTTCGGGAGTCAAGCTGGGGGTTTCGACTTCAGCAGTTTTAGTGGTCAGGGCGGCGGAGGTTTTGGCTCAATTTTTGAGGATTTGTTCGAATCAGCCTTCTCTCAAGTCCAGGTTCAATTGGCAGTTTCGATCCCGCAAGCGGTGCTTGGCGACACGGTTCGTTTCAAAACCAATTTTGGCGATGAGATCGAGCTGAAGATTCCACCCGGCACACCCGAAGGCGCGGCTTTTCGTTTTCGTGGCAAAGGCGCCCAAACTCGCCGCGGTCGGGGAGATTTGACGGTTGTTATCCATATTGAAATCCCCAAGCGCCCCTCACGCGAAGAACGTGATCTGTACGAGCAACTCCGCAATCTGCAACGCTAATTGACACTCCTCCTGAAACTAGAGAAAGTAGTAGCGGAGGGAAAGAAGAGTGCAAACCGTACCAAGCTGGGATCTGTTTTTAGCAATATTTTTCATCGTTTCGATCGGCTACAGCTTCGTGTTGCAGCGCGATAAGGTTGTGGTGACGTTACTGGCGATTTACGCCGGTATCGTGATGGCGCAGGTGTTGGGCGCGCCGCTGCAGCAGTTCTTCCAAGGCGATAAAACAATCGGCAACCAGCTATTCATTAAAGCCAACGCCTCGCCTTTTACAATTTCAGCGGGAATATTCTTGTTAACGACGGTACTGGTCTCGATCCGCTCCGGTATGGGCAAAGGCTCAAGCGGTCGCGGCGCACTCTCGGCTTTTGAGCTGGCGATTTTTAGTTTTTTAAATTCAGCCTTAATTTTAACCGCCATTTTCTCGTTTATGGATCCGGCGGCGCGGGATCAGTTCGCCCAGAACTCACGAATCGCCCGGATTTTTATTAGCCACACCCCATGGTGGATGATAGCGCCGCTTATCGCGCTCATTGCGACAGGTGGACTTGGGAAATCAAGAAGTTCTTCCGATTACTAAATATTAAAATATAAGGAAGAGGCCGGACACTCGGATGTGTCCGGCCTTTCTTTGGTGTGAAGCGGATTCGCCTCTACTTCTTCGCCTGCTGGCGTTTGCCGCCGTTGATGTTCTGCAGCCGACGCTGATTGCTCAGAGGCGAGCAGTTCGGTGCCGGTCGGCGGTTCCCTCCCTTGAAGGAGAAGGTCGTCCTGTTGGACGCATGAGCGACGAGATTGCTTCTATTAAATGACACGATTGGATACCCTCCGATTTCCCTTGCACTGCGTCGTTGAAGCGCAAAGGTCTAACAATGATAGCACCTACTGTCAAAAGCTCAACCGTTTCTTGATCCGTTTCCTAATTGAGGAAAAGGCATGTTTCCCGTAAAATAACTTGAAGGAATCCCTCGGCGCTGCAAATGCCGAAAAATAACAGCATTTTCCGCGCCTTCCGGTTCCACTCCTGCGCTCGCTCAGAGCTCAGGGTCGGTAGTTCAGTGGTAGAACAACGGCCTTTTAAGCCGTGTGTCGTGGGTTCGATCCCCACCCGACCCACAAACGGAAGCGCTGCCATTTGGCAGCTTTTTCGTTTGTGGTGGGGAGAGAACGCACGAAGTGGGTTCGATAGCGACAGAGCGTGAGCGAAGGAGCTTTCAAGCGCCGAAGGCGCGAGATCCCCACCCGACCCACCAATGCAGAGACCGCCCTCATGGGCGGTTTTTGCACTTGGCCAAGAGGGTGGGGATACCGGAGCGCAGCGGAGGAAATCCCCACCCGACCCACTACTTATTCAAATTACTAACCGTTGATGGCTGCTCGGCGGGCGTGGCTTTCGCCTCCTGGACTGTTGGGGCGTGTTGAATATGCTTAAAAGCGCTAGTGGCGGCGACTGAACCCATTGCCGCGGCGGTAATGTCTTGCTTAAAGTGGCCGAAAAAGTTCGTCACGTCGCCGGCAGCGTAGATGCCATCAACGTTAGTCTCCATCATGTTGTCTACTTTTATAAAACCGAACTCGTCGAGCGCCGCGCCTAAGTGGTGAGCGAGCTCAACTTCAGGAAGAGCGCCGATCTCAACGAACAAGCCATCAAGCTCTAGGGTCTCACCGGTATTAAGCTTGACGGCGTTAAGTCGTTTCTCGCCCAAAAGCTCGGTAATGGACGTGTTGTAGTGAACAATAATCTTGTCGCCGAAGTAGTGTTTAACTTTTTCATAATTGAACGGCTCGGCTTTAATAACTTCACCACGGATTAGCCAGTGAATTTTCTCAGCGTACTGTACGGCGAGCTTTATACCCTTGACCGCCGAATCGCCGCTACCGATTACGGCGACGGTTTTGCCTTTGTAGAGCGGGCCGTCGCAGGTAGTGCAGTAGTGGACGCCTTTTCCGAGTGCGAACTCATCTTCACGTGCCAGTCCCATTTTTTTTCGCGCCGCGCCACAGGCAAGAATAATAGTTTTAGTTTCGTACATTTCGCCCTCAAAAGTTTGAGCCACGAAGTGATCGTTCTTCTTTTCGAGTTTAATAACTCGGTCCGTGACAATCTTGGCGCCGGTCTTTTCTGCCTGCTCTTTAACCTTCATCATTAGGTCGTAGCCATCGATTGAGACGTAGCCGGGATAGTTCTCGATAGTCCAAGCAGTTGAGGTGGCACCGCCAAACTCATGACCAATAACAAGCGTTTCCAAATTATAACGAGCAGCGTAAATCGCTGCTGAAAGCCCTGCCATACCTGAACCGATAACTAAAACATCTGTCATGATAGCTTTCTTAGCATAACCACATTTTAGCCAACCAGAAAAGCAGCCGTACCGCGTACGCGAGCGATGGTTTGCTACAATACCCTTAATGTCCCGCTCGCGTAGAACCCCGGAACAGACTCAAGCCTTAATCAAAACTATCCGTAACACGGTCTTTACCGGAGCGGTTGTCGTTTTGACTGGTGCCGGGGTTGCTTGGAATAAGCAATCGGCTGCCCAGAGAGAACCGATATCCATCGCCCAAACAGTACTCGCAGAAGCTGGAAACTCCTCAAGACAGGACTTTAAGTTGAAGCTTGAGTTGTCCCGCAAGGTAATGAAGCTTGGGCAGTACCAAGTCGTTACAGTTACCGCGCTGCCTTTCGCCGAGTTGAACATCGTCGCCGCTGGTTCGAACGGTAATTACGAGCGCCCGGAGACCCGACAAGTTAACGCCGACGAGACAGGCCGGTATTCTTACCGGTTTAAAGTCAGCGACTTTCACGATATCGGCCTTTTTAGGATTACGGTACACGGCTCAGTTAATCGGCAAACCGCTAGCGCGGAGGAGTCTTTTACAGTGCAGGCCTGGGGTAAAGATGACGAGAAGAATGATTTCGTCTATCCTTTACTGCCATGAATGATCATCTGAAGATTGTTGCCTTGGGCGGGGGAAGCGGCTTGGCAACCTTGCTGCGAGGCTTAAAAAGCTATCCAGTTAAACTTACCGCCATAGTAACGATGACCGACAACGGCCGCTCCAGCGGCCGTCTTCGTCGAGAAACAGGCATCCTGCCGCCGGGCGACGTCCGTAACTGCCTGACAGCGCTGGCTAAAGACGAGGAGCTAGCGACCAAACTTTTCGCTTACCGTTTCAAGCAGGGCCGAGGATTGTCTGGGCACAGTTTGGGCAATTTACTGCTACTAGCGCTTGCCGATATTACCGGCGACTTTGAGTCGGCCGTTGAAGCCTCCAGTCAATTCTTAGCCGTCAAAGGGAAGGTTATCCCTTCGACTTTCGACAACGTCAATCTAACGGCCGAGCTTGAAAATGGCCAGACAGCCCTTGGGCAAGTTGACGTTTCAGTACTGGGACACCGCTCGCCGATCAAACGGGTGCAGCTTCTGCCACCGGACGCGACAGCTAATCCGGCGGCGGTTCGCGCTCTTGAGGAAGCCGACTTAATTCTTGTCGGCCCAGGTAGTTTTTACTCCAGCGTTGTGCCTAACTTTTTAATTAAGGAGATTCGCGATGCTTTCGAGAAGGCCAAGGGCAGCAAACTTTACGTCTGCAACGCCTCCACTGAGCGCGGCGAGACCGAGAACTATCGCGTCGAAGACCACGTCCGGCGCTTGCGCGAATACGTCAATGGCACACGTTTCGACGGCGTGATCGTTAATGATACCGTCGTTGCCCAATCAAACAACGAGGGCAAGCTCGGACAAGTGTGCAATATTACAACCGACAAAACCGAAATTGAGGGCATGCCAGTTATTTTGGCTGACGTAATAGACGAGCAGCGGCCGCTCTACCACGACGCGGAGAAATTAGCTGATGTTGTACTGCGAGCGGCAAAGTCACCGCTACGCGCCAAGCTCAACGTTTTGACTCGCTAATCTGTCCGTTCTCCGGGTTGATTGTAAACGGCACGCTGAGCGGGCTAGAAGGAATTTCTTTAATCACGCCGCGAGTCACTAGCTCATCAAGCGTTGCCGGGTAGCGACCAAAACGTTGTTTGAAATTCTTGGTTGCATCTTCAAGGAAAAAGTACACGTCGAGGTGCTCGACATATTTTTCGGCTCGGTCCCTGGCAAATTCACTGTCGCTTGTCTCGTAAACAGTTTTGAAAATCTGATAAGCGGTTTGTCGTTCGTCAGCTTTGTTGTAATAAATCGCCGCGAATAACTTGGTGGTTTCCGGCGCTCCCGGGATCGCTGCGGCTTGGTCAAACTTTTTCGCAGCGGCAACGTAATCTTTTTTATAGACGTGGTAAACGATACCGGTGTAGTACGGCATCTCCCACTTATCTGGTAAATTCTTCTGACCTTTCTCACCCAGTTTGATCGCTTCATCAATAAAGCCTTCGCCCGGCAAGACCAATAAGCCAGTTTGGTAAGCGGCAGAATACTTCGGTGATAATTCCGTGACGACATTGAACATCTCGCCGAGCTTACGATATTTGCCCTGCGGGTCGCCGCCGCCGTAGTATTGGATGAGCTTCAGCCAGTACCAATCGGCTAAGAATTCCCGGGCGCCAAAGCTAACAAGCTTAGCTGTTTCTGGGAATAGCGGTTGCGGTTCGATATAGATGTTGGCGCTTACCGCCACCTTGCCCTGGTTAGAGTAAAACCGCCGTGTGTCCGTAAAAATCTGCGCTGCGTACGCAACGACAAGAAAGACGAGCGCCAGTAGCGCTGGGCGGCGAAATAGAAAATTAGTACTCATGTTTGCGCACGATGGCTATGCCTAGTAGCAACATCGCCGCGGTATAGCCGACAAAATATAGCATTGCCGTCCAGAAATAACTGAAGTCTAGCGGCGCGTTGAAAATCACTTCGTTACGCAGATTGAATTTTTCAAGATTCGGAAAAGCGTAGTAGACCGCTTCTAACATGTATTTGGCAAAGCCAGTCGATTTAGCGGCGATGATATAAATTGAGGTTGCCGAATGCCCAATTAACGCCAGTGCGAAGGCGTAAACGGCGCTAGCAAGCGGCGAAGTGAAACTCGCAAATAACATTCCAACGGCGGTTAGCAGCCAGGCTTCGACCATCATCATCACGATCGCCGCAATTTGAACGCCGCTGACAGCTTTAGTTTTATAACCAACCAGCGCCACAAACACCGCGCCCATAATTAGCATGACAACCAGAATAGTCAGGCAGAGGCCAAGGAACTTGCCCAGGTAAAATGCCTCGCGGCTGACTGGTTTCGACAGCACCATATAAATGGTCCTGCGTTCGACCTCCCGCCAGACGAGTTGGGTACCGATAAAAATAGTAATTATGAGTAGGAAAACGAGCATCGCTGTCAGGCCGAAACTTTGAATTACTCGCGTTTCCTGGCCTAACGAGACCGACGCCGCTAGTAAACTCGCGGCGATGACGATAACCGCAAAACCGATTAACGAATATAAAACGCGGTCGCGGATTGTTTCCTTGAATGTGTTTCGAGCAATCGCAAAAATAGTTTTAAGCATTCTGCCTTACGGTTTTGACAAAGTACTCTTCCAAAGTTTTAGCTTGGCCTTTAATCAGATCGCGAGGCTTGCCTTCGGCCAGAAGCTGACCGTGCTGCAAAATCCCGACCCTGTCACAAAGCTCCTCGGCGTCGCTTAAAATATGAGAGCTAAAGAATATAGTCCGGCCTTCTTTTTTCCAGGTAGCCATCAGTTTTTTGAAGTCTAGTCGTCCCAGCGGATCAAGTCCGTCGAGCGGCTCGTCAAGAACCAACAGCTCGGGGTCGTTCATTAAGGCAACGGCAAAGGCTAGGCGCTGATGCATGCCTTTGGAGAAATTGCGTACCGCGATGTCGGCGAACTTCTCCAAACCCACTTGCTGTAAAAGTTTATTCGACCGAGCGGCGATAACTTCTTTTTCAAGGCCGAACAGTTCCCCGACAAACTCTAACACTTCGCTCGCTCTCAAGTAGCGGTAAAATTGCGGATTTTCCTGCATGAAGCCTAAAATTTGCGCCGCTTCATTTGATCCGGCCGGGTATTTGCCAATCGTCACGCTTCCTTTGTCGGGAAAAAGTAGGCCGGCGATCATTTTGACGGTTGTCGTTTTGCCGGCACCGTTCGGCCCCAAGAAGCCGTAGACTTCGCCCTTCTTGACCGTCAGGCTCAACGACTTGATAACGGGAAATGTCGTGTTGCGCGTCTGGTAGAATTCTTTTGAGAGTGTTTTCAGCAGTAGCATCCGAACTCGAAAGTATCAAAAATGAGAAGCGAAAACAAAATTCTGGCCGTTGTTGGGCCGACGGGGTCGGGAAAAACAAACCTTGGCGTTCGGCTCGCCAAGGTTTTTGACGGCGTAATTTTGAGCGCCGATTCGCGACAGGTCTATAAAGGATTAGACGTCGGGACTAATAAAGAAGGTGAGCCGGGCAGGTGGCAGAACCAACCGGCAAGGATCATTGAGGGTGTGCCGCAGCTACTGGTTGACATCGTCGAGCCGGAAACGCCTTTTACCCTCAACGATTGGCTGGAACAGGCCGAGGACGCGGTAAAACTTATTTGGAGCCACGAAAAATTACCCATAATTGTTGGCGGGACGGGCCTTTACGTTACGGCCTTGCTTGAAGGTTATGAGCCCGGCGCAGGCCGATTCTCGAAACGAAGGAGAAGTAATAGCTTCGACTCGTTGATCCTGCAGCCGGATGTTGACCGCGAGACGTTATATCAAAAATCAGACGAACGATTTGAGAGAATTTTTGACGGGTTGCTCGATGAAACACGGACAACATTAAGCCAGGGCGTAAGTCATGAATGGCTGGAAAAGCTTGGCCTTGATTATCGTTTCGCGAGTTTTTATCTGCGGCAAAAAATGAACCGCCAGATTGCCATCGAGGAGTTCCAGAAATCTAGCCGACATTATATTAGACGACAGTTAACCTGGTGGCGTCATCACGGCGATATCCAATTCGTGAAAAACGAGGTTGAGGCAGAAATATTAGTCAAAAAGTGGCTGAGTTATAAAAACCGGCGACCGAAGTCGCCGGGCCCGAGTCCACGGTTGTTGAGATAAGGCTGCGGATCCTCGAACTTGGGCATTTTACCTGGAAACTTCTTGAAACTCAACCCAGTTACGCTACAGTGTGGATATGCGCGGGAGGGGTAAATGAAGTGTCCGTTATGCGAAGGCGAGTTCGAGCCCGTCTCCATTCGCAGTCTAAGTGGCGACATCCGGAGGGCTCGCCGTTGCGGACAGTGCGGCGGCGTTTGGTTTGATTCCGGCACTGACGAAGGGCTTTCGGCTACGTCGGTTTCAGAAATTGACCAAGCCCAACCTAATTACTCGCTGCAGAGCATAAATCTCCTCTGTCCTAGCGACCAAACTTTGCTAGAACAATCCGAACATGACGCTGGGCCAACCGGATTTAAGATGTGGACTTGCCCAGATTGCCGCGGCACGTTCTACCCCCGCGGCCAGTTAGCGCTGTTCAACAATTGGCTTGCCGAAAACGGCAGCTCCGCAGCTCTTGGTCTTTACTCACGATCTCAGGCCGCTTTGGCTGCCATGCTAACCGTGGCCGGCGGCATCCTGACAGTCGCTGCCGCATCAAGCGAAGGCTTCCAAGCCGCTGCCGCTGAGCCGTTACCCACAGGCGGGCCAAATATTTTGACGCTGGTTTTGATCGCCGCGGCCTATGTAGCTGGAACAGTTCTGGCCGTTCTTGGCCGTCGCCTACCGATAATCTTTATGGGGTGGAGCGTTATCGCCATCTGCCTCTTCGGATTCTTTGTGATTATTTTTGGACCCTAGAAACAAAGATGGCTCTGGCGAAGCTTGGCTCTGTAGCCGCCGAAGGTATTGCCGCCTCAGAAGTTAAAGTTGAAGTTGACGTATCGAGCGGCTTGCCAGGCTTTATCGTCGTCGGATTAGCAGACAAAGCCGTCGAGGAATCACGCGAGCGAGTCCGCTCGGCGCTGAAACATTCCGGTTTTACTTTTCCGTTATCGCGCATTACGGTGCACCTAGCGCCTTCGGAGCGCAAAAAATCCGGCGTTCATTTTGACTTACCGATCGCGCTCGGCGTTCTGCTCGCCGACAACCAGCTGAAAACCAATCCAAGACTGACAAAAACGCTGTTTGTCGCCGGACTGTCTTTGGACGGTCAACTACAAGCAATTCACGGCACGTTAATTTTTGTAGAATGGGCCAAAAAGCACGGCTACGAAGCAGTTGTTATGCCAAGAGCAAATCTTGGCGAAGGCAGCTTGGTCGAGGGAATAAGTTTGGTCGGCTTAGAAAACTTCTCGCAAGTTATTGGCTGGATTAACGGTGAATTTAGTCCGCAAGAAGAGGCAGCAAATGAGGAGCCGGAGCAGTCGGAGATTCTTGATGACGACTGGTTGCAAATCCAAGGTCAGGAGAAAGCCAAACGAGCGGCACTAATCGCTGCTGCCGGCGGCCATAACTTACTGCTCGAGGGGCCGCCTGGCGCCGGCAAAACTCTAGTTGCCCGAGGCTTAAGAGCCCTGTTGCCGCCAATGGACAGGGACGAAATGATCGAGGTTGTTAAACTATATAGCGTCTCCGGCGAGCTGAAGACGAATCGTGCCCTAGACAGTTTATCGCGACCGTTTCGTTCGCCGCATCACTCCGCCAGCCATATCTCCATCGTTGGTGGCGGTAGTAACCCAAGACCAGGCGAAATTTCCTTATCGCACCGCGGCGTTCTATTTTTGGATGAATTGCCAGAATTCCCTCGTAACGTCATTGAGGCGCTGCGGCAGCCGCTGGAGGACGGTGAAGTTCACGTCTCGCGAATCGCCCAGACTATCCGTTACCCGGCTTCGTTCATGCTAGTCGCAACCATGAACCCCTGCCCTTGTGGCTGGTTAAACTCGGCCCAAAGGGATTGTCAATGCTCGCCTTATCAAATCTCCCAATACCGCAAGAAAATTAGTGGTCCGATCCTAGACCGGATCGACCTGTTTTTGGCAGTTGAAGCCGTGCCGCTCGGCGATCTGCGATCACCAAAGCGTGATACAGCGGAACTAAAAACATCGCGAACCAAAGTCGGACGAGCAAGAACGCGTCAGCTGGAACGTAATGCCGGTCGTCTGAATGCTAACATCCCTGGCGCGAACGTCGCTAAAATCTGTCAGATCGACCAAGCGGCGCAGGATTTGCTAGAAAAGGCGGCAGTAAAGTTCGTAATTACAGGACGCAGCTACCATAAATTGCTCAAAGTTGCTCGAACAATTGCCGACCTTGACGACCGGGAGGCTATTAAGACGGGGGACGTCGCCGAAGCGCTGCAGTATCGCTTCTTTAGCGCCACGTAGCTAGAATTAAGCAATGGAACGCGGAGGAGGCCCAATCAAAATCATCGTCGAGATTTTCTTGGTTTTGTTAGTAATGGCAGCAATCGCGACCGTGGTTTATACCGCCGTTAGAACGCTCAACGCCATAAATTAGTCGTTCAAGCGCAAGGCGTTGTAAAGTGTGTCGCCGAATGGCGCCAGGAAATGACGCGAGTTATCTAGAACGACAACAGCAACAAGAATTACGGCAATAATTGCCGTGCCAATTAGCGTTCGCCAGATTCCCTTGCCCGGAGCGTATTCGGGGAGTTCCGGTCGATTTAGTTCCCGGGCCACCGGAGTCGGTGCCTCGGGTCGAGCTAATTTCGGCGCACCAGGGATACTAACAAGATTCGTCTTGCCGCGATTAAGCTCTTCGAGCTGCGCACGTTTGGCAAGTAGAGCCTTAATGTTACGTTTCGACTTCTTGCTCATCGCCAAAACTTTACCGCTTCTGTTGGAAGCGGGCAAGCCAATTGCTCTTTACTGGCGGAATCGGTAAAATTACAACAGTTTTGCGGTAGTAGCTCAGTTGGTAGAGCGTATCCTTGCCAAGGATAAGGTCGCCGGTTCGAGACCGGTCTACCGCTCAGAAAAAGAGGAAAGCCCGGGACGTCGTGTCTCGGGCTTTCTGGGCGGGGTGCTACAGGGCTAGCTTTGGAACTGGATCAAGGATCCAAGCGCGTTCAACCGCTGGAATTCCTGCCGTAATGGCTGGAACATCGACGGCATGCGTCCGAGATCCTCGAGGGTCTTGTGGCGTTTGCGGTCAAGGCGGACAAACGGGATGGTCTGCCCATAGAGCGCTTCGACTTGTTTCCAGGCCAAGTGGTCCTTCCCCCTGACGTCGTGGGCCGCTATCCAGTCGTAGACTGGAAGCAGCCATTCCAAGTGGCGAGTTGGAGCTGTCAGACCTGGCATCTGAAACTCTTCCGGCTTGTACCTGAGCTCCTCGAGCTCCAAGCCTTGATCGTCGCTGGTGAGCAGTAAGCGAAGGACGTCGGATCGCCCCTTGTACACGCTCCAGCAGACATCGACGCTGCCGTCGGATCGGCAGGTCAGCGTCACCCCCAACTCTTCGTGACGATGGCGCAGCGACTCTTCGCCAGACAGGATCAACCCGTCAGGAATGTCGCGGCATGTGT
The DNA here is from genome assembly GCA_016432625.1 of Candidatus Berkelbacteria bacterium. Taxonomy (NCBI): domain Bacteria; phylum Candidatus Berkelbacteria; species Candidatus Berkelbacteria bacterium. Next base: position 159,984 of record CP066697.1, on the reverse strand, counting down.
TCTGCAGCAGCTCTCTGAGCTCCCTCATAGTCAGGCCGTCCCCCTTAAGCCTTTCGATAACGTTATCGAACTGGACGCGCCTGGTTTCCAGGAGCCGTCTGTGGCCGAGCGTTTCCAAGGTATGGAGACTGGCATTGGCGAGTGCCGGGCTGATTAGCCCATTCGCCGAACTGGTCGTGGCCCCCGTGGGGGCGAGTGATGATCGTTTTTGCTGTGAGACTATCGACATGTTGCACCTGTAGCATTGATAAGAGGTTCGCGGGGATCCATCCCCGGTACCGCGTAAATACGCCCGTACAGTTTAGACCCCCTCTCGCGAAAATGCCAGACTATAGCCTCGTTTTTTAACGAGCTAAAAGGTACAATACCCGGGAATCGGCCACGTGCCCGAGTAGTCAGGGAACGGTCTGCAAAACCGTTTTACAGGGGTGCAAATCCCCTCGTGGCCTCAAGAGCAACGTAGAAAATCGAAGCGCTTAAAGAGTAAAAGGGGTTGACGCCAAACATGCAAAGCCTTAGGATATCCGGTACATGACCAGTTTCTTACAGGTCGCCCAAATCGCTGCCGGACTTCTGCTAGTTATCGCCGTACTGCTGCAACATCGGGGAACCGGTCTAGGTGGGGCCTTTGGCGGAGAAGGTATGTCGTACCGGAGTCGCCGAGGTATTGAAAAATTGCTGTTACGAGCTTCTGTAATTTTTGCCACGGTTTTTGTCCTGGCAGTGATTGCCCAGTTGCTCATTCCGTCGATATGAGTTTCTCCCTAGTCTAGTAGGAATCAATGCGATCTTCGATGGACAATTTCTTTGCGCGTCAAAAACGATACGCGGCGCGAGTGACGCAGATAATCAGCCATTACGAAAAAGTGATCCTGGCCCTACTCGCCGTAGTGATCGTTATTAGCGGTACTTTCTGGTACCGCCAGTTTGCCCAGAATCAAGGCACTGCCACCGCCGGTGGCAGTTATGTTGAAGGGCTCGTCGGCACTGAGCGTGACGTCCAACAAATTGCGACGCGTCTGACAAAAACTGGGTTGTTTACTATTAATAACGATGGCGAGTTGGAAAACGTGCTTGTCCAAGATTGGCGCGTCAATCCAGAAAAAACCGAGTACTTCTTCAAGCTTTTGAAGGAAGTAAGTAAGAACGAAATCCTTACCGAATTGCAAAATAGTCTGGAGCTACTTGGCCCTGCCTCTGTAGAACTGACCGATGGCGACGAAATTGCGATCAAAACGACTAAGGCCAATCCGAATATTCCCCTACTGCTGACGCAGCCACTATTTGATTACGGGCCATACAAGCTTAATAAAGCGACCGGCAAGACAACGATTTTCAGTCGCAATCCGCGCGAGGGGGCGGTTCGGCCTTACTTGAACAAAGTTATCGTCCACACCTACGCCGACAAAGCGTTGCTCCAGCAAGCGCTGGACAAGGGTAAGGTAGACGGCGCCGAGAACGAAAACTTAACAGTGCCGGAAGGCTATCACCTGCAATCATTTGAGTTGTCAAAGTATTACGCCGTCATTTTCAACATTAACAAGTCGCCGTTTCGTGACGGGGCGATGCGTCGGGCGTTGATTGACGAATCGACGGTAGCAAATTCGCCATTTACTCTCACGGCCGCAGACCAGGAACCGTATAAGGGTCTGGCCGAGGAGCTCGTTAAGCGCTGGCAGGCACTCGGCGCCCAAGTCACCCTAGAGCTAAAACCGCTGGACGAAATCCAAGACAAGGCCGGGCCGAGCCGGCAGTTTCAGGCCTTGCTAACGGGAATCGATTACGGCGCCGAGATGGATCCAACCTACTTATGGCACTCCTCTCAAATCCGACCGCCGGGCAATAATTTTTCCGGCATCAATAATGACGGTATCGACGTTCAAATCGATACCCTGCGCCAGCTGACTAATGTCGCTGAGCGCACAGCAGCGATAAAATCGTTACACGAGGCGTTGCAGCGAGAGGGCGTTGCGAAATTTCTGAAGCAGGAGTCGGTAAGTTTTATCGCCGAGGACACGATCGCCGTTCAGAAGCCCTGGCTCGCCCAAAACGCTTCAGACCGTTATCGGTCAATCGCCGACTGGTACGTCAAATAGCGCCTCTAAGGCCTCTCAAATAGGAGAAACTCTGGTAAAATTACTCGGAACGCCGGAGTGGCGAAACGGTAGACGCGCTACGTTCAGATCGTAGTGTCCGCAAGGGCATGGAGGTTCAACTCCTCTCTCCGGCACGGTTCGTATTTTACAAGCGCGAGTGGTGAAACTGGTATACACGCAGCCTTGAGGTGGCTGTGGGAGCAATCCCGTGGAGGTTCAAGTCCTCTCTCGCGCACAATGGATGAGTTCGTCAAATTAGTCGTCTTTGTGCCAACAAGTCACGCTGACGTCGTGCGACAGGCACTTGGCGAAGCTGGCGCGGGGAAAATTGGTAATTACGATTTTTGCTCTTTCTCCACTAAGGGTACCGGACGTTTTAGAGGCAACAAAGATTCTAGCCCAACCATAGGTAAGGCAGGAAACTATGAGCAAGTTGAGGAGGAGAGAATTGAGGTTGAGCTTAATAAGGAAATCCTGCCTCAAGCAATTGCAAAATTAAAAGTAGCTCACCCCTATGAAGAAGTCGCTTTTGATATTTATCCGCTATTAAAAGCCTAAAACGTCCCGCGGTAGCGGCGAAACTACCCATCAGGTACACTTCTAGTAATGGCGCGATCAATAAAATGGTGGCTTTGGTCGGTTGTAGCCCTACTTGGTTTGGGCGTGATTCTTTACGTCATCGGGCCGGTACTTTTCGCCAGCGTTGCTTACCCGTTAAAGTACGAGGATTCGCTCTGCAAATGGAGCAAGGAATACGGCGTCGATGTGCACTTGGAGGCGGCCAAAATCATGGCTGAAAGCACCTGGAACCCAAACGCTCGCTCAGGCGCTGGCGCTGTTGGCTTGACGCAGTTTATTCCGTCCACCGCCAGGCGCGTCTATACCACAATTAACGGCGCCGAAGCCGGAGCGAAATTCAACGCCAACCAGCTTATCGGTAACCCCGATTTGGCAATTCAAATGGGGACTTTTCACTTAAAAGAATTAATCGACCAATACGGCGGCAATCTTACTAAGGTCTTGATCGCTTACAACGGCGGCGGCGGCGCAGTGCGCCTGTACGAAGCCGGCAGCCCGATCAAAAGCACCGTCGGGTACGCCAAACGAATCCTCGCGATGCGTGACGCGTATATTAAAATCTACGGCGACTTTTGCGCTCGCAAGGCCGCCGGGGAGTTCAACGTTGAGCCGCGTCGCGACAGCTCGTTGTTTACGCTCGACTTGAACGAGTTTTGGAAGAACTTCCTCTTCACTCAGCAGATAGACCAGATCGAGGAACAAGTCGCCCCGATTGAAGACCTCTGGCAAAATCTCTTGCGCTAATGGACCTCGTTTCCTTACGGCAAAAATTTTTGGATTATTTTCAGGAAAGTGGCTACGACGTCGTGCCGCCTTCGCCGCTTGTGCCGCAGAACGACCCTTCAGTGCTCTTCACAACCGCCGGCATGCAACAGTTCAAGCCGTTCTACACCCACCCGAGCGATGCCCCAGCACCACAAGTTGCCACAGTTCAGCCTGTAATCCGCACTAGCGATATCGCTGAAGTCGGCGACGACACTCACCTAACAAGTTTCGAGATGCTGGGCAATTTCCGCTTTGGCGAAAAGAGTTCCATGGCCATGAAGAAAGTGGCGATAGATGAAGCCTGGCGCTTTGTTCGTGACGAGCTCGGCGTTAGCGAAGACCGAGTTTATGTGACCGTGTTTGGTGGGGACAAAGAGATACCAGCCGACACTGAGTCCGAGGGAATCTGGCAGGTGCTAGGCGTTAAAGATATTCGACGCGCCGCTCGCGAAGACAATTTCTGGGGCCCAACTGGCGACGAGGGTCCCTGCGGCCCGACAACAGAAATTTATATTGACGGCGTTGAAGTCTGGAACTTGGTCTTCAATGAGTATCACTGCGATCGCGATGGCAAGTTCGCCAAACTCGACACGCCTGGCGTCGATACCGGCAGCGGCCTGGAACGCCTGAGTGCCACGCTGCAAGGTAAGAATTCCGTTTGGGAAATCGAGCCGTTTAAAAGTTGGGTTGAAAGTATTGGTTCATCCAAAAGGGTTGAAGCGCGGGTGATTATCGACCACTTGCGAGCGATCGTCTTTTTGGTCTCCTCCGATATTACGCCGGCCAATAAAGGTCGCGAGTATGTCTTGCGCCGTTTAATACGGAAGGCAATTTTCTTAGGCTCGAACATCGCAGCAGAATTAAAATGGCAGGAAGCGGTTAATCAAATTCGGACGTTTTACGGCAAGACATACGAGTTAAAGAGCGCCACCGAAATTATGGAAGTTTTTGGCAGAGAGAAAAGCCAGTTTGAAAGCAATATGACCCGTGCAAAAGGGTACCTCGATAAATGGCTCGCTTCGAGCGACGATCGCGACGAAAAGAAAATTACCGAACTTGCTTTTTACATGTACGAATCATTCGGCTTCCCCAAAGAAATGGTTTTGGAGCATTTGATTAGCTTGGGGTGGAAAGTTGACGCGGAACATTTCGCCAAGCTATTTTCGGCTCACCAGGAGGTTTCGCGCGCGGGCCTAGACAAACAATTCAAAGGGGGTCTAGCGGATCATGAGGAGAAAACCATCCAACATCACACAGCCCATCACCTATTGCTCGCTGCCCTGCGCCAAGTTTTAGGCGAGTCGGTCGTCCAACGCGGCTCGAATGTAACCAGCGACAGGCTAAGAATAGACTTTGCTTTCGACCGAAAATTAACTGATGAGGAGCTGAAAAAAGTTGAGCAGATCGTCAACGAAAAAATTAAAGCTGACATGAGCGTAGTTTGCGAAGAAATGGATAAAGAGGCGGCGCTAAAGAGTGGCGCGCTGGCTGAATTTGGTCAGAAATACGGTGATAAAGTTACGGTATACAAAATTGGGGATTTTTCTAAGGAATTATGCGGCGGCCCACACGTCAAACGAACAGGCGAGTTAGGCAAATTCGAGATTGTCAAAGAAGAGGCGTCTTCGCAGGGCGTCCGCCGGATAAAAGCGAAGTGCCTTAATTCTTCGGGTTGAAGCCCTCAGCAGTCAAAGCTCGGTTTCATTAGCACGCGCAATTATTTCCACCTCAATCGAAGCGCGAGCCTGCTGAAAAGCTTCAAGGAAGTTTAAGGCATCTGTTCCAGCAAGTCTTTCGATAGTTTCATCGATCTGCTCGAGTGCCGGTTCGAAAAAACCGCCGAGTACCATCAACCTGACGTCGGCTAGACATTTACCGAGCATAATCTCGCTTGAGCCTTGATAGCTTAGTACCTCGGCCGTTCCAAGGTCATCGTACGTCAGGTAGCTCTCCATGAACGCCTCCCTTTCGACAGGACCCTGGCTGGCTAATATCTCAATTGCTTGCCTGGCTTGGACCATGGCCTCGGTCTCAACAAAACCAAAGCGGGGGAAAAGCTCCTCGAGAGTAACACGTTCGGCGCTTTGTTCTTGACCGCCTTCTGCAATTTCAAGGTTGCTCGGTTCGCGCCATTCCTCGGGCGGTGACGTTTCGTCACCCGGTTGTGGCTCAGTCTCGTCCATAGCCAAAAGATACACCTTCCAATCACCGATACAACTCGTTGCGTTATCTGGTGTACGGCGGTAAGCTTGTGACTAGATGGGACTCTTTGGAGGGAAGAAAAAACAGCAGTCGAATTGGGCAATTTCTTTAGACATCGGCACGGAATTTGTTAAAGCCATCGTCTTTGAGGTTGTCGACGGTGTTGGCATAGTGCGTGGCGTTGGCCGCGAACGGCAGCGCCTAAGCGACATGCAAGGCGGCGGCGTCACCGACATCCACGGTGTAGCCCAAAACTGCGAGAAAGCCATCGAGCAAGCAGCAACTCAAGCCAAATACCTGCCAACAAAGGCGATCGTTGGTATCGCCGGCGAACTAGTAAAAGGCACGACCACTTCCGTTAAAGTAACCCGGGCTAATCCCGCTTCACAGATTGCCATGACCGAGCTGCAAGACATCGTTAACCAAGTCCAAGCCGAGGCCTTCCGCCAAGCCCGTGCCGAGCTTGCCCGAGAGACTGGCCTGGAAGAAATAGACGTTCAATTAGTGAACGCGGCGATAGTTTCAGTCGTGATAGACGGTTATAAGGTTTCTAACCCCCTCTCTTATCAAGGTAAGGAGCTTTCAGTCGGGGTCTATAACTCATTCGCCCCGATCGTACAGCTTGGGGCGCTGGAGACGATCGTGCGCGAGCTAGGTTTAGAGCTTCTGGCGGTCGCGGCTGAGCCGTACGCTGTGGCACGCTGCCTTGATGAAGAGTCGACGGATTTCGCGGCGATTTTTATTGATATCGGCGGCGGCACGACAGATATCGCCGTCGTACGAAACGGCGGCGTTGAAGGAACGAAAATGTTTGCCATCGGTGGCCGGGCGTTTACCAAGAGGGTGGCGGCGGTTTTGGGCGAGACATTCCCTGCGGCCGAAGAGTCAAAATTAAGGTACTCCCGTAACGAACTAGAGCCAGAGAAGGCCGAGCTCGTTAAGCACGCCCTCGGCAACGACATCAAGGTTTGGATATCCGCCTTACAACTTTCTTTAGAAGAATTCGATCAAGCCGACCTGCTGCCATCGAAAATCTTACTCTGCGGCGGCGGGAGTAATCTGCCAGAAGTGCGTACGGCACTGCTCGACAAAGGTTGGGTCAAGGGCCTGCCATTTGCCAGACAGCCCGATGTTCAGTTCTTAAAACCTGGCGACGTTGTTACAATGAAGGATGAGACCCAGTCCTTAACCGACCCCGCTGACGTTACCCCGCTCGCCTTGGGCAACGTTGGCCTCGATCTGGTCGGATCAGGAACGGTTTTAGAGTCAATGATGCGCAAAGCAATAACGGGGTTGAAACAATGATCGTCATAACCACTCACATTTCTCCTTCTGGGGAGTCGAAATAACATGGAACCAGTCTACTTAGAACCAGACGAAGAGATTACTTCCGTCATTGATAAACTCACTAAAGCTGGTGGAGGCAAGATTGGTATTGTGGTACCAAAAAACAGCACCCTCTTCCAAAGCTTGGTTAACTTAAAACTCCTCGCCAAACAAGCAAAAGAATCTAATAAAGAAGTGGTTATTATTACCGGTAATAAAGTTGGCCAGCGTCTAGCCGCCCAAGTCGGGATAGAAGCTTACGCTAGCTTGGGAACTGTTCGGGAAGTACCAAAACCCTCCTCGCCAACTGTTCAGCCGGCCACTACTAAGGACGAGGCGCTGCCTGACGGCACACCGATTCATCGCTACGTTCCACCGACAGTCATTGGCGGTGAAAAAACAGAGGCGCCAGAACAGCCCGTTGAAGCACCTATAGAAGAAGCTATCGAGGCTGAACCACCGCAACCAGCACCTGAACCAGTTGCAGTCGAGAAGGAAGAGACCGTCCAAGAGATAACCCCCAGCGAGCCGGTTCAAATTATCCCCCAAGATAGAGCGCCTGCCGAAGAACTGCCAGCGATAATTAGCCGTACTCCGACCGCGCGACGTGAATTCAATTTTCAAATGCCGTGGAAGTCATTGATTGCTGCTGGAATTCTACTCATTTTGGCCTTTGGCATCACCTATGTTTTATTACCGAAAGCAACAGTAACGGTAACGTTACCAGCTAAAGCCGTAGCTCAAACCCTAACACTTAACGCTAAGACGGTAGCTGACAGTGAAGCGACAAGTGTTGTCGGCAATCTACTGGTCGCGGAAAAATCACTAACAAAAGCTGTGACAGCCACTGGCAAAAAAGATATTGGCACGAAAGCAACGGGGACAGTTCCTTTCAAAAACTGTGAGGATAGTAACGCCCATGCCGTCGCCGCTGGCAGCAAAGTCACGGCCTCAGGTAAAACCTTCACCACAAATAGCGCCGCAACAATTCCAGCCGGGTCGTTTTCTGGCGGCGGCAGTGTTTGTAATTCATCTTCAGTCAATATCGCAATCACCGCCAGCGAAGCAGGCGAGGGTTATAACCTAGCGAACGTCAGCTTCGCAGTTAACGGGCTATCGAGCCGCATCAGCGGCACTGGTTCAACATCGGGCGGCACGACCAAACAGGTAACCGTTCTGACCAAAGAGGACGTTGATAAAGCCTACGCCGAGCTAGAGAAGCAGGCCTTAGACGAAGCTAAAGCTGAGCTAACCACAAAGGCCGCGGGTCAAACTTTGCTTGATGGAGCGATCAACCAAAACATCAAAGAACGCTCCGTCGACAAGAAAGTGGATGATCAGACTGACACCGCCACCGCTAAATTGGTCGCTGAGCTCTCGGCGATTGTTTTCGACAAAGAGGTAGCCAAAGCCAAACTCAAAGAAGCTCTTGAGGCTCAAGTAGAGGAAGGCAAGAGGCTGGAAGTCCCTGAGGGATCGGAGCCGGCCATTGCTTTCAAAAGTTATTCCGAAGACAAAACGGTCTTAAGCTTCGAGATTGCCGGTGGAGGGTACGGCGTGGCCGACATCAGTAAGAATGATATCTCCTCATCGATTCGCCACAAAACCAGCAGCGCCGCCGAAGCAGCTCTTAAAGATAACTACGAGGCAAGCGAAGTAAAAATATCAATGTCACCAAGCTGGTGGATACAGCGCTTACCGATCCTAAAGCAAGCGATCAGCGTTGAGTATGGTTTTAACGAAAGTGTTACCGCCCCAGCAGTAGTGCCGACGCCGGTTCCTTGAGATGAAGTATCTCGGGCTTGATATCGGACGCAAAGCTATTGGCATTGCCGTTGGCGAACAGCTCGCAAGTGAGCTCGTAACTTTACGCGCTGCAAAAGACGAAAATTTTTACCAAGAACCCGCCCGGGGCCGCTCCATGGGGGAGATTGGTAGCTTTGTCGAAACGGAAAACACTTCAGCGATTGTCGTTGGTTTGCCCGTCAAAGAAGACGGCAGCCATAGTGAGGAGTCGAAACTAATCGAGGCCTACGCCACGGAGCTGGAGAGTAAGCTTGGCATTAAGCTTTTCCGGGTTGATGAGACTCTGACCAGTTACATGGCCGAAGAACTACTAGAAGGGCAGGGCGCTGAGCGCAAGGAGATTGAAGAGCGGCGCGACCAACTGAGTGCTCAACTTATCCTGCAACAGTTTTTAGAGGAAAATGCGCCTACTTAAAATCATCGCCGTAATTCTATTTGTCGGTGTCGCAGTAATCGCCGCGATTTTTATCTCGTCGCTAGGTGCGGCGAACGCAAATTCCAGCGAGAACAAAGAGTTCCTCATCACCGCCGGCGAATCAACGACCGACATCTCCCAACGATTAGAAAAAGTCGGCCTCGTTAAGAATGGCTTCGCCTTCTACGTCTACATGAAATTAATCGGCGGTAAACTGCTACCCGGCACTTACGAGTTCTCGCCTTCGCAATCGGCGACGCAAATTGGTTGGCTATTAGGTTCAGGACGTTATAAAACGGCAAAAATTACGATTATCGAGGGCTGGCGGGTAACCCAAATGGCTGAGTATTTCGCTGAGGAGAAGAAGTTGAAGAATGTAGACGACTTCGCCCAAAAGGCTGTTCAGTACGAAGGCTATCTCTTTCCAGATACCTACGAAATAAAAGTGGACGCCACGAGCGACGAAATTATCGAATTGATGCGCGACAACTTCACAAAGAAGACGGCCGGACTGAAACTTACCCCCGAGACAGTCATCCTGGCTTCCATTGTCGAGCGTGAGGCCCAGAGCGAGGGCGACCGAGCACCGATTGCCGGCGTATACAGCAATAGAATTAAAAAAGGGATGCGCTTGGAAGCAGATCCTACCGTCCAGTACGCTAAAGGTTCGTGGAAAATTATCACTCGAGAGGATTATCGAAGCGTTACTTCTCCTTATAACACTTACCTAAACGATGGGTTCCCCCCAAGTCCGATCGCTAGTCCGGGACTAGCGAGCCTGAAGGCCGCGGCTGAACCTGAGGTTCATGAATACTTATATTTTTTCCACGCCAAAGGCCAAACTTATTTCTCTAAAACACTAGCTGAACACAGCGCAAAAGTGGCACAGTATCTTTAAATGACCAGTACAAGCTTGCTGGTAACGCTTTCGCCAGTTTTGCTCGCTATCGCTATCGGGGTATTGCGACGCGACCTTATCCGTTCGATGCTTTGGGCAGGACTATTGGCGATACCCGTACTCCTTACTTCGCCCTTAAGTTTTCATTACCTCGACTATCCGATCGGATTCATGAGGCTAATTAGCCTTTTTGCTTTTGGCGCAATCGCTGCTGCTGGATACGAAACAATATTTGGTAAGTATTTTAAAATTAAAGGTCGATCCCGCCGGCCACTGATTTGGATGCTAGCCGGGCCAGTAATTTTTCTTGTCGGTACAATTATCACCGGCCAAACAGTTGGGCCATTAATTTTTACTTTGCTGTTTGAGCTCTTGATCGTCCTGACAAGGCGCCGAGACCTAATCTGGGACGTTTTATTTTCCGGCGGCGCTATGGCACTGCTGCACACGTTGTTGCTTATTGTACTCGTTAGACTGCTTGGCTCGCCGCTTGGGGACACTTGGCTAGTTGGCTCAATATTTTCGGGTCTAAATGTCTGGGGCATTCCCGTCGAAGAAGTTGTGGTTGTCGCACTGTTCGGCGCGCTTTGGGGACCGATGTACCCGGCCTTTAAAGACCTCAAGCTTGTTTCATGAGGCACCACCCCAGGATAATTATCGGCATACTAGTTTTGTCCTTGTTTGCTATCGGCCTTATGCTGGGCGCGGCATCTCTGCTTATTAAGCCTAAAGTCGTAAGCGTTACGCCAAATGTCGCCGATGGTTTGTCGCTCGTGAGCGCAATCCGAGTAAGTTTTAACGTGCCGGTAGCTCGTCGCTTAATCAAAGCCGAGATTACGCCAGAAATTGAGGGGAGTTGGCATTGGGAAGGTGGGGTAAGCGGCCACTTGGCACGGACATTGGTTTTTGAGCCTGAAACTATCTGGAACCCCGATACTGAATATGAAATTGCCATCGATGGTGTGGCACGATTCGTTTTGCCTCGCGAGACCTCCGAAGAAAAGGTGGGCTTTCTAACGAAATCGCTCCCAACTATTGTCAGTGCTTCGGTCAGCGACGGGGAGAGCGCCCTGCCACCAGAATCCGAATTTGTGATGAAACTGGATCAGCCCCCTTCGGACCTCGTTGATTTTTACTTTCGACTCGAGCCGGAAACTGAGCTGTCGGTCAGCAGCGACCCCACAAACGACCAGTACGTCGTCCGGCCAACCGAACCTTTACGCCAAGGCCAGGAATATAAATTGCTAGCAGAAAGGGAGATTATTCACGGCACGCGCGCTAGCCAGACAGTGACTAGCCGTAGCAATAAGACGCTGGTCTTCCAAAGAATATTTCGTACCAAAACACCACCTCATATCTCAAGTTTCACCCCACAAGGCAGTGCTGTGCTGCCAAATACGAAAGTTATTAAGTTAAGCTTTTCGACACCGATGAAACGTAACGAAGTTGAACAGGGATTGCGTTTATCGCCATCCATTAAAGGTAGTTGGCGCTGGGAAGGTGATCAGTTACTAATATTTGATGTAGCAGAAACGCTACCAATCGCCACCACTTTTCAAATCGCCATCGCTAAAGGTGTCCATGCACAGGACGAATCTTTCTTAGAAAATGAGGTACAACTCGGTTTTTCTACAGTCGGCGCTCTCAAGGTTACTGGGGTGAAGCCGTCGGCCAAGAACGGCGTCGGCGTTGATACTTCACTAACAGTTAGTTTCGACCAACCAATTGTTGCCGAGTCGCTCAAAAGTAAACTGCATCTTGAACCAGCCATTGATTTTAGCATCGAGACCGGGACAAGCAACCTCACCGTTAAGCCGCGCGTGCCACTTAGCTACAACACGTCATATAGATTGATCATCGATCGCGGCGCTGAACCAACTTTTGGTTTACCGAGCACTAACGATTACGCTTGGAGTTTTTTGACAGAAGAAAAAGTTGTTTTATTAAACATCGCCTGGGATCGGCAGGATCGTGCGCTATCTTGCGAGGCCGCAGCGCTGAAGATGGCTCTATCGGGTAAGGGCGTCAACGTCAGTGAAGATGAGATAATGTCGCGTGTCGGCTTTGACCCAACGCCGCGGAGTGGTGACACTTGGGGCGATCCAGACTCAGCTTTCGTCGGCGATATTAACGGCGCTCAAAATACCACCGGCTACGGTGTGCACTGGGGGCCAATTGCCAGAGTTGCAAATACCTGGCGACCATCACAAGCCGTAACTGGTATGAGCGTCACGGAGGCAGCCCGAGAACTCGAGGCTGGTAACCCAATCGTTATTTGGGGCGTGACAGGACCGGCTTATTACGATCCGTGGCATACCCCATCCGGACGAAAAGTAGAGGCCTGGAAGGGCGAGCACGCGCGGACCCTCATTGGCTTTAAAGGCAGCGCCGACAATCCGACAAGTTTTGTCGTAAACGACCCGTTAGCCGGCCGAATCACTTGGTCAACGGCCAAGCTAAAAGACAATTGGGCGACTTTCGGCAATAGCGCGGTAGTCATACGCTAATGGCAAGAATCGGCCGTCGTCGCAAGACTTTATTGTTTTTCGTGGCGTTACTTGTCTACTCCACTATAGTCGGACTACTTTTACGCGACCGCTATAGCGAGTTTGTGGCCGGTTTGGACGTGCCGAATACCACCGTTCACGTCGCTAAGCCGACCCCGCAGGACGACCCCTTAGCTTTACCGCCGGTTGTCAAAGAGGTACCAAAAGAAAAGGATCTGTCAGTGCCCTTTCTAGTTCAAGCACCGTTTGGGGTGTGGGACGAGTTACACGGCGAAGCCTGTGAGGAAGCTAGTTTAATGATGGTGAAATATTTCATGAACGACGAAAAATTCTCCTCACTCCAAGAGGCCGATCAGGAGATTAAGGACTTAGTGAGCTGGCAAACTAAAAATGGCTATAAAGTCGACGTCACTGTCAGCGAGCTGGCGCGGATTGCCCGCGATTACTACTCGATGAACGGAGCGAGAGTCATGGAGAGCCCGACCGTCGAGGAAATTAAAACCGAGGTGGCTAGCGGACGACCGGTTATCGTTCCAGCCGCTGGACGGCTCCTCGGTAACCCCAATTTCACCGCTCCCGGACCGCCATACCACATGTTGGTGATTCGTGGCTATAACGAAACTGAGTTCGTCACCAATGACCCTGGCACACGACGCGGTGAGGGCTATAAATACAAGTTCTCCACAATCATGGAAGCAATGCACGACTGGAACGGGAGTGTTAACAATATTGAGCAGGGACGTAAAGCGGTACTTGTCTTTGACTCCTAGAGCTAACTCTCCTAGAATGCTAACAACATGTTCAACCGTTTCTGGGGGATGTTTTCGCATGACATCGGTATCGATCTGGGCACAGCCAACACCTTAGTTTATGTCCGCGGCAAGGGCATCGTTATTAACGAGCCTTCCGTTGTCGCGCTCAACCAAAAAACCAAACAGATCCTGGCCATTGGCCAAGAAGCACAAGTTATGGTCGGTAAAACGCCGAGCCATATTGTTGCGACACGGCCACTAGTAGATGGCGTCGTGTCTGACTTTGAAGTTACCGAGCAGATGCTGAAATACTTTATCGACCGGGTGCATAAAGAAGGCTTCTCACTTCTGCCGCGGCCGAGGGTAATTATCGGCATCCCTTATGGCGTCACTGAGGTTGAGCGTCGAGCTGTAGAGGAAGCGGCAATTAACGCCGGGGCTCGCCAAGCTTTTCTCATCGAGGAGCCAGTTGCGGCCGCGATCGGCGCGAGGTTGCCAATTCAGGAAGCGGTTGGCAACATGATTGTCGACATCGGCGGCGGCACTACCGAAGTAGCGGTAATCTCAATGGGCGGCATCGTTGCCTCACGTTCCGTTCGTACCGCCGGCGACGAGATGAACCAAGATATCATTAATTTCGCTCGGGATAATTTCAACTTACTACTCGGCGAGCGTACCGCGGAAAAAATCAAAATTGAGATCGGTTCGGCATTCCCAACCAAAGAAAAATACGAGCTGCCGATGCGTGGCCGTGACCTTGTGACAGGACTACCGCGCGAGGTAGTGATTAACGACGAACAAGTGCGGCGAGCTATCGGTAAATCAATCGCCGTTGTGGTCGAGGCGGTGAAAGCTACAATAGAAGAAACACCACCAGAGCTGCTAGCGGACATTATGGAGCGCGGCATAGTTCTCGCCGGTGGCGGAGCCTTGCTGAAAGAGCTCGACACTCTGATCTCTCAAGCGACTCAAACGAAAGTCTTCATTGCCGATGATCCACTGACGTGTGTGGCGCGTGGTACCGGCGTTGTCCTCGAAGATTTGGAAACTCTCGAGAGCGTCCTACTCTCTAGCGCGCTAAAATAGGTTTATGCAAACACCCTCACGGCAAACTAAGGGGAGTGACAGCCAATGAGACGCTGGCTGGGCCGACGCAGCACCTTATTTGGCGCGATTATTTTAATCGTTGTTCTAAGCCAATTTTCGTTCTTCGCGCCAGTTCGTGACACTTTGCGCACCGCCTTTGGTGCGCCGACTAACTTTTTCCACACAGTTGGCACACGTTTCAAGAATGCTTTTGGCGTGCTCTTTGCCGTTCAAGATTTAGCCAAAGAGAACACCAGCCTTAAAGAACAAAACATCAGCCAGGCCGCCGAGATTGCTAAACTGTCTTTCGCGTTAGGCGAAAACGAACAGCTTAAAAGAGATCTGCAATTTGAGCGGCAACGCCAGGATCTACAGCTAAAAGCTGCTAATGTCGTTAACTACTCACCGACGAACCTGTATCAATCGATCACCATCAATAAGGGGAGTAACGACGGAATAAAAACCGGCCAAGCTGTGATCTCAAGTGGCTACTTAGTTGGCAAAATCAACAATGTTTCCAACTCGACAGCCGAAGTTTGGCTGCTCAGTAACCGCAACTTACTAACCCCAGTCCTACTCAGCGACAGTCAGACCGTTGGGTTACTGAAGGGCAGTATACGGGGTCTGGTTGTGGAGAATATTCCGCTCGACACCAAAGTCGCTAAAGGCACGCCCGTTGTAACTTCGGCGCTTGAAGGTCTTTACCCGGCCGGCATCGCTTTAGGCCAGGTCGAAGAAATAATCTCCGCCAAAGAAGAGATATTCCTAACCCTAAGGATCTCTACCCCAATTAACCCAAGTAATTTAACAACGGTCTATGTCGTAGAATCCTAGATGGTGTTGTTGCAACTAATTTTGGCCTTTATTGTCTTATCCCTAGAGCTTGGACCGCTCGGCAGACAAGGAACTAACGGCGGCGTCATAAGTTTGGCGGTGCTTGGCGTGTGGGCCTTCACTTGGTTCGTTGATCAGAAAACCGGGCTGCGCTGGGCTGCTCTACTCGGCGTCGCTTTCGATTTAATTGGCTTCCTGCCTTTCGGCAGCTGGCTTATCACATTGATAGCCTGTTGCTTCGTGACGGATCTACTCAAAAGCCGTTTCTTCGAGGTGTCCTCAATTATGCTTGCCCTAGCGACCTTAGCCTCTGTTTCAGTACTGGCGGCTGTAATTCTAAGTGCGTTCGCTGGTTCGTTTGATCTTATGAGCATTCTATTCAGCGTGCTTGCCAATGTAATCGCCGGCGTGGTCACATACTATGTGCTAGCCTTCCGGTTCCGCTTCTTACAACGCTGGACCGGCCGGAGACTCTAATGAAATTCATCAAATGGCTTTGGAAGTTAGTTTGGCACCCACGAAGTTTAATGCGACCCAGCGACAAAGGGTTATTCGACCCGTTCGTACCGATCACCTCACTTAAACGGGTGGAGAATGAGTACCAAGCCGACTACAAGCTGACAAATGTCGACGAGGACTTTGAGCGTATTATGAGCGGCTACGGTAGCGCCAACGGCGACTTCGATGAAAACGTTGAACAGTTGCCAGGGTTCCTGTTATTCAAGGCCGTCGTTATCGTCGTCGCCCTAGTGTTGGGGGTACGCCTAATCGGGCTGCAGATTACCCAAGGCGAGGAGAACTACTCGTTAGCCGAAGGTAACCGCCTAGAGACAAAACCGACACCGGCCCCACGGGGTTTAATCTTCGATCGTAAGGGCGTGCCGCTCGTACGCAACGAACCAAGTTTTACTATCGAATTGGACCCGGCCGACTTCCCCAAAGACAAAACCAAGCGACAGGAATACCTCGCTAAGCTTAGCTCGGTTCTAGGTCGCTCGGTCGAGGAACTATCGACGCTGATTTTACCTAACTTGAATAAGGAAACCGTCGCGCTAGAAGAGGGCATCGACCGCGACCGTGCCTTATCGCTTGAGGTCAAGCTTTTTGGCCTGCACGGCATTGTTCTTAACAAAACCCCGAGTCGGCGCTACGGCGACCTGCCTGGATTGGGGCACTTAATCGGCTACATCGGCAAAGTTACCGCTGAAGATTTAGAAGACCGTCAAGAGCTGCTAAGCACTAGTTTGATAGGTAAATCGGGGGTCGAGCGCAGTTACGATACGGAGCTACAAGGTTTACCGGGAACCGAAACGCTCGAGATCGATTCGCTTGGCCGAGCAGTACGACCGATCGGATCCACTTTGCCGGTACCAGGCAAGTCATTGATCCTAGGTCTAGACGCAGAGATACAACGAGTGACTGCTGAAGCCTTGAGAGCATCTATTGAGAAGAATGGCGCTACTAGCGGTGCGGCAGTTGCTATGGATGTGCGTTCCGGTGATATCATCGCAATGGTTAGTTTCCCGACCTTTGACAACAATCTATTCTCTTCCTCAGTTAATAGTGAGGAGCGGAAAAAAATTCTTTCCGACCCTGGCGCCCCACTAATCAATCGCGCAATCGCAGGCCAGTACCCGTCTGGTTCAACAATCAAGCCGTTTGTTGCCTCGGCCGCTTTGCAAGAACGAACTATTTCTGCGAGCACCGTGATAGACACTTCGGAAGGTAAAATTGTGGTCGGCCAAACGACATTCTCTGACTGGAAGACCCACGGCAGGAGTAACGTTAAGCAAGCAATTGCTGAGAGTAACAACATCTTTTTCTTCGCACTGGGCGGTGGCTATAAACAGGTAACGGGCTTGGGCATTGAACGGTTAAAAAATTACCTTGAGAAATTCGGTTTCGGTGCCGCCACGGGGATTGATTTAGGTGAAGGTGCTGAAGCCAAGGGTCTAGTTCCAAGCCCCGACTGGAAAAAGAGAGTTAAGAAAGAGAGCTGGTTCCTTGGCGATACTTACAACACATCTATCGGCCAGGGCAACTTGCTGGTGACACCCCTGCAGCTTGCCAGAGCCACAGCTTCGATCGCCAATGGCGGTAAATTATTACAACCTAGGGTAGTTAAAACCGTCTTGGCCGCTAACGCTAGCCAGACCAAAGATCGCGACCCAGTGATTTTGAAAGAGCAGATAATGGACGAGGAGGTGCTTCAGATTGTGCGTGAGGGAATGCGCCAAGCCGTGCTCTCTGGCTCAGCACGATCTTTTAGTAGCCTCCCTATAGAGGTAGCGGCTAAAACTGGTACAGCGCAAACCTCCAAATCTAAAGATAAAACCCACTCTTGGTTTACCGCATTTGCGCCCTACAATAATCCCGAGATTGTTGTTTCTGTAATCGTCGAGGGCGGCGGCGAGGGCTTTGCCGTGGCAGCGCCGGTTGCCAAGAATACCATCGAGCGCTATTTCAACCTACCTCTGACTCCGATCGTCCCTGCTAATCCAGTTCAAGAGAACCAGTAATTTTGTCACAAATTACAATTGAATCGCTCTATTGCTGTGTTTCTATTGTATTAAGCGCCTAACTTGGCATAGTGAATTGTGTAAATATATAAAAAGCTCTAGAGAGGAGTAGGAATGTCACCATTTCTATTACAGAGACTTTACGAAAATATTAAGCAGGTCATCGGCAAGTCAATCGCCATTACCGACCAACGCGGGCAGGTCTACGATACGGCTAGCGATTTTGCCAGTCGAAAACGATTCTCCCTTAAAGAGACCTTGCGGGCCGACGTCCACTCCTTACCGATAGAGGGTGAGGAGGAGTTACAGGCAGTGCCAATTTTTGTCGACGGTAAATTCTACGCCATGGTCGTGACTGAAATTTCTGGTGAAGACTTACAGATGATCCAAATAATTAACAGCCTCGCTGAGCTCGTCATCCATCAGTTCATTCTTACGCACCGTCCTCGACCTGATGCTGTGGACTTACTCTTAACCCGTGTTGCCTACAAACCGCTCTCGATTGACGCCGAAGAGTTAGAGCAACAACTCCTTGCCCTCGGGTATCGGCTTGATTTACCACGAGTCGCTCTGGCCATCGAGCTGAAGGGGTTCTGGGACAATTACCTGCACACCGCCGGTCAGCCCCTCGGCGATAAAGGTGATTTGATTGCGGCAAAGAAGAGAGATATCGAGACCAATCTAAACAGTTTCTTCAGTCGCAATAAAGATAATCTGATCGGCTTTCTTGGCGGCGATACGTTCCTGGTGTTGAAGGACCTTTACGACACCGACTACACAAAGTTCTGCGCGTTGATGGAAAAACAATTCGCAGAGATTACCTCGTCACTCCGGAACGTCTACATCAAGGAAGTGACGATCGGTATCGGTACCCCCTCAACCTCAGCGAATGGTTTATTACGCTCCGTTCAGGAGTCAACCCAAATCCTTAAGATCGGCAAACGGATCACCGGCACCGACCAAGCTCACCGTTTCGAAGGCCTGGGGGTTCTACCCTTGCTGCTAAGCGGTACCGACGAGCAAAAGCGCGACTATGCCAAACACCTATTCGACAAGCTAGACGATCCCGAGCTTGTCGATACTTTGGAGGCATTCTTAGCTGCTAACCTCAACCTCACCCAGACCGCCGAGCAGCTAAAGGTGCACAGAAATACCGTCATCTACCGTCTCGACAAAATTAACGAGAAGCTTGACCGTGACCCAAGACACTTTGAGGACGCTGTCGAACTGTATGTTGGGAGCCTATTCAAAAAAGTCTTCGGGGAAGAGGCCGGGTTTTAACTCCACCTCCTACTCAGATAGATACGACCGTTCTGCCTTAGACTGTTAAGAGCCAGCTACGAGCCGAGCTCCGGCCTATTTTTGATGGCGAGCGCTTGCTTAATGCGAGCAGTAAGAGGCGACTATTACGATAGTTCCAGTCGCTTCTTAATTATCTCCACCATTTCGTCCGGGGTGTGATAAGACTTCACGAGGTAGTCAATCGCACCAAGCGATAGAGCCAACTGCTTGTCCTTATCCGACTGTTCACTGCCCAGGTTGGTAAGGACGATTACCGGCACATCTCTTGTTTCCATGTTGGCTTTGAGACGGCGCAGGACCTCGAAACCGTTGATACCAGGCAAAAGGATATCTAGAAGCACTAAATCGATATTGCCTTTCTCGGCAACCTTAAGTGCGTCCTCCCCGGTTTCAGCAGTAACTAAATCAAAATCCTCCTCCTTAAAACGTTCCTCGTACAGATCGATTAACAGCGGCTCATCCTCAACCAGTAAAACTTTTTTGCTCATATTTTTCTCCTTAATTTAGTGGCTTAGGATTCTCCGTCGCCGGGAACTGCACCGAGAAGGTTGTTCCTCTGCCCATTCTACTATTCACACTTATTTTTCCACCTTGTTTTTCTACAAATGACTTAACTATAAAAAGTCCTAAACCCGCTCCTGATTCTCGGATTTGGGCAGTGTTGTGAGTACGACGGAACTTCTCGAAAATCACATCGTAGTTTTTGGAACTTATTCCAATTCCCGTGTCCTGAATATGGACGATAATGCGCGGCTCGCCGTTCGTTTCAAATTTGTCTAGGTAGACCCTGACCGACCCCTTGTTTGTGTACTTGAGAGCGTTATCAATCAAGTTCGTGAATACCTGGTGCAGCTTTTCTTCGTCGGCAGTTACCCACGCCTCAAAACCCGGGGGAACATAGCTAAAGGCAATGCCCTTACCTTCAGCTTTGGTTTTGAGATCACGCGTCACTCTGTTCAAGATCTCTCTAAGATTCACTGGCCGTAAATTAATGCTCAAACGATCCTCTTCAATTTGAACGGTACGCAATAAGTCTTCGGCTAGGCCGGCTAAACGATTATTAGCCTCGGCGGCGCGGCGCAAGTAGGTCTTCTGCGAATCGGTTAAGCCCGTTTCGTCTCTTGAGAGCAGGCTCAAATAGCCCTTAATAGCTGTAATCGGCGTCCGTAGTTCGTGGGTAGCGATAGAGATAAACTCATTTTTTCGCTCCTCTTGAGCCTTGAGCTGGGTGACGTCTCTGACTATCAGAATCGTTTGAACTATTCTATCTTCCGCTTGGCGCATAAACGAACCTGAAACATTGACCCAACATCGTTTACCGTCGCGGCTAATTATCTCAAACTCTCGATTGAAAACATTCCTTAAAGGCGTTGAGAGGTAGATATTCATCAGGTCTTTCAGCCAGTCGGCCTCTTGATCCCGACGGAAGACCGCTTGATAAGGCTTACCGGTTGCCTCGCGAGGAGAGTAGCCTGTTAACCGCTGCATTGGCCGGTTCCACAGCGTGACGTTCAGGTTCGCGTCAAGGACCGCCATACCCTCGCTAAGATGGTGCGTAAGCAAGCTTAGGCTCTCCGCCTCTCTTGCTAGCTGCTCCGCCATACCACTTATTCTGACTCTGAGAGCGAGGACTCGTTGAATAAGTTGCATTGTATTGTTCTCGGCGTTGCTTAGCTCCGCCTGGCTAAGTAGAACAATCTGAAAACCGTTGCGGCGCTCGCCAAGCGGGAGGCAATAGGCGTAGCGATACTTGGCGCGAAGCTTCTTCTCCCCGACCGGAATGGTTTTCACGACGCTATCTCTAGCGCTAGTTAGTCGATGAATGAACGCCGACTCCAGGAGGTTTAACGCTCGCTCACGATTGAGCGTCCCGGCCACCAGAGCAATGGAGGTTGGGGTGCTCCTCACGATAAAAACCGCGTTTGCCGATAAGAGACGCGACAAAGCGAGCACCAATTTTCCGAACATTTCCCTGAGATCAACTCGAGTATCGGTGATGAGTTTTATCAAAGAATATTCACGGCTGCCAGGAAGAATACTCGCGTCTCCCACGTGAAGGCGTTGTAGTAGTTTCTCCCACGGGGGTAGAGCCGTAACCTGTTTTGCGCTCATCGGGGCAATTGTAACTCGACATTTGGAGGATTTCACTAGGAGATACCACTTCTCATAACAACTCTTAACCTCGGCCTAATGTAAGACCGTAGGGTTTGAGGCTTGACATGTTGAAAAATGTTTTGCTAAGATCTTTCTGTTAATGGCTAGTTTCACTTCTTGGGGTGGCGAGTTATTTTCATACGAAAAGCTCGCCAGTTAATTTTTTTTAAGAAAGGTAATTATGAAAAGAGAGATACTGATTACTCAAGAGGGCCTAGATAAACTCCAAAGCGAGCTCAAAGAACTCGTCGACGTTCGTCGTCCTGATGTTATCGGTCGTATTAAGTCAGCCAAGGAATTGGGCGACTTGTCAGAGAACGCTGAGTACTCTTCCGCCAAGGACGAGCAGTCTTTCATCGAAGGACGCATTCAAGAGCTTGAAGACGTCATCAAGCACGCCAAAGTGGTGGCTGATGGTAAAGGTGACGGCAAAACTATTCAAATTGGCTCAAGTGTCACTGTTGAGGTCGAGGGTGAGAACGACAAGTTTGAGATCGTCGGACCAGCCGAATCAGACCCAGCGAGTGGCCGAATTTCCACCGACTCACCTGTTGGCCAAGCTTTGATGGGCCGCAAAGAGAAGGAGACCGTTAAGGTCAATACACCGGACGGTGACGTCGCTTATAAGATAGTTTCCATCGCTTAGAACTTGCTTTTGGTGGGTTAGCGCTTCTGGTACACTACAGGGGCAATGTTAGACCCCGAAATCCTTCGCACAAAACCAGAGCTAGTCAAAGCCTCAATCACTAAACGTGGCGGTAATCCCGAACTTGTTGACGCCTTTCTTGAGCTTGATCGAAGTTGGAAGGCGGCTTTACAAGAAGCCGAGCAGTTACGTCAAGAAAGAAATCAGCTAACCGCCAGCAAAGAATTAGCCCAGAAAAATTCGGCGAAGCTTAAGAAACTCAAAGAAAAATTACAGAAGCTCGAGTCGAAGGAACGGGAAGTGGCCGAGCGCCGACTGGATGCATTATCCCTAGTCCCACAAATTTTATCCGACGAGGTTCCTGTTGGCGAAGGCGAGTCGGCTAATATCGCCATCCGAAACGTCGGGCGAGTACGACTTCAAACCGGCAAGACCCACGACGAATTAATGGAGGCCTTGGGCTGGCTAGATAGCGCTACCGCCGCCCGAACAAGTGGCGCTCGATTCCGTTTCCTCAAACGCGACGCCGCATTAGCTCATATGAAACTTATGAATCTCGCCCTTAACTGGGCCGTACGGAACGGCTTTACGCCCGTTATACCTCCGGTCTTAGTACGTGACGACCTATTACTTAAGACCGGCTTTTTCCCAGTTGGCCGTGAAGACACTTTCAAGGTCGAGGAGCATTTCTTAACTGGAACGAGTGAACCACTTTTAGTAGCGCTCGGTTCAGAGCAAACCCATCCCGTCGATAAACTGCCCCTCCGATTCACCGGATTCTCCACTTGTTTTAGGCGCGAAGCCGGATCCTACGGCAAGGATACTAAAGGGATGTTTCGGCAGCACCAGTTCGATAAGGTAGAGATGGTTTCAATTTGCCGTCCTGAAGAATCGGAGAAAGAGCATCAGCGATTAGTCTCTTTACAAGAAAAATTTGTGTCGCAGTTTGATGTGCCCTACCAGATGGTCTTAGTTGGCAGTGGGGATCTCGAGACAAAAGCGACTAAAAGATACGATCTAGAGTCGTACTTCCCTGGTCAGGCAAGATATCGCGAGACACATTCTGCCAGTAATTGCGGCGACTACCAGGCTCGCTCGTTTAATATCAAGGTTCGCGACAAAGACGGTGAAGAGGTTTACGCTCACACGTTGAACGCCACCTTAGCCACAGAGCGGCTGCTGCTAGCTATAATCGAAAATCACCAGCGGCCGGACGGTAGAATTGATCTGCCACGAGCACTACGTAGCTGAAGTTGATGGGTTTTCTTTCGCGGGTTTTTGGTGACCCAAATCAAAAGGAAGTCGGCCGATTTACTGGCTTTGTCAACAAAGTCAACTCACTCGAAGCAGAGCTGGAGAAGCTCAGTGACGAGGAGCTGAAAAATACTTCGCTAAATCTTAAGGAAGAAATTAGTCAGCAGGCTAGGGTAATCTGGGACAGCGCCCAAGTTATCGATGATCGTCCAGAGCGCAATAAGCAGCTCAAAAAAGCCCTCAACGAACTGCTTGAGCCCTACGAAGCGCGCGCCTTCGCTCTCGTCCGAGAGGCTTCGAAGCGGGCGATCGGCCTGCGTCATTACGACGTCCAAATTATCGGTGGCGCCGTCTTGCACCAGGGTCAAATAGCTGAGATGAAAACCGGCGAGGGTAAAACCCTGGTTGCAAGTCTAGCTCTCTACCTTAACGCGCTAACTGGCCTCGGAGCGCATCTCGTCACTGTTAACGATTATCTAGCACGACGTGACGCCGGTTGGATTGGGCCGATTTACGACTTCTTGGGCTTAACCGTTGGCGTTATCGGACCGCAGTTCGCTTTGATTTATGACACCAAGTTCACGAGCGAAGAAGATAACGAACGCCTAAAGCACCTTCGACCTTGCGCTAAGCAGGATGCCTACCGGGCTGACATTACTTACGGCACTAATAACGAGTTCGGTTTCGACTACCTACGCGACAACATGGCCCAAGACCCGACACAACTCGCGCAACGCGAATTGGCCTATGCCATTGTCGATGAAGTCGACTCAATCTTAATCGACGAGGCTCGAACGCCGCTTATTATCTCCGCCGCCTCAAGCGAATCGGCTGATCTTTATGCCCAGTTTGCCGTTCATATTAAACAGCTCAAAAAAGACATCGACTACAAGACAGACGAGAAGGCCCGTACTTCTTCCCTTGAACCAAGCGGCATCCACAAGCTCGAACAACTGTTGGGAGTTCCTAATCTTTATGATCCCGAGAATGTTCGCCTTGTTCATCACGCTGACGTCTCGCTAAGAGCCGAGGCGTTATTCGCCAAGAACCGCGATTACGTCGTTAAAGACGGCGAAGTAATAATCGTTGATGAGTTTACTGGTCGGATGTTGCAAGGACGGCGCTATTCGGGCGGACTGCACCAGGCCATTGAGGCTAAAGAAAAAGTTAACATCAAAGAAGAGTCGGTAACGCTGGCGACGATCACTTTTCAGAACCTATTCCGGCTCTACGGCAAGCTGGCCGGTATGACCGGTACAGCCGTTACTGAAGCCGAGGAGTTTTCGAAGATTTACGGCCTGGAAGTCGTCACAATTCCGACACATCGACCTAATCAACGCATCGACCGTGAGGACGCAATTTATAAGTCAGAGGGAGCCAAGTTCAACGCGGTCGCCAAAGACATCCAGGCAATTAACGCTACCGGTCAACCGATTTTAATCGGTACAGTTTCTGTGGCGAAATCAGAGAGGTTGTCACGAATCCTTAAGAACCTTAAGGTGCCTCACACGGTTCTGAACGCTAAGCATCACCAAAAAGAGGGAGAGATTATCGCTCAGGCTGGACGATTGGGCGCCGTGACTGTCGCAACGAACATGGCCGGCCGTGGCGTTGATATTATTCTCGGTGGGGCAGCGCCCGCGAGCACTGCCAGCGACAAAGATATTGAAACCTGGGAGAAGGCGCATCAGGACGTGCTTGAGCTTGGCGGTTTATTTGTTGTCGCCACCGAGCGTCACGAATCACGGCGAATCGACAACCAGCTCCGTGGCCGATCCGGACGTCAAGGCGACCCGGGCGCTTCGCAGTTCTACCTCTCAATGGAGGACGACTTGATGCGAATCTTCGGCGGCGACCGGATGAAGGGCCTAATGGAGCGCCTAAATATGCCTGACGAGGTTGCAATTCATAACAAACTGTTAAGCCGGGCGATAGAGCAAGCGCAAAGCAAAGTGGAGACTCACAACTTTGAGATCCGCAAGCATTTAGTGGAATACGACGACGTCATGAATAAGCACCGCGAAGCAATCTACCGTTCACGCCATCGCGTCTTGCACGCCAAATCCCCCGAGGCCGCGGAGCAGCTTCACGCTTCAATCATGGAGAGCATGTCGCAAGAAGAAGGCGAGGAATACAAGAAAAAAATAAAGGACTGGCAGCCAGAACTGCTTTTCAGTGTCGAGCGCGCCGTAACACTTCGGGCAATTGACGTTCTCTGGGTAGAGCATCTGGGTACGATGGAGGATCTGCGCGAAAGTATTGGCCTCAGAGCGCACGGCCAGCGTGATCCTTTGGTGGAATACAAACAGGAAGCGTACAACTTATTCACTCTGCTACAGCAGAACATCAACAGCCAAATTCGAGAGATGCTACTACACGTCCAGATCGAGCCGCAAGCACCACCGCCAACTGTCGAAACCGGACAGCCGCGAACGGTTTTGAGCGGTCCGGACAAGGGCGAGGATAAGCTCCCGGCCACGAAGAGCGACCTGAAAGTTGGCCGTAACGATCCGTGTCCGTGCGGCGCTGTTAATCCCGAAACGGGGCGGCCGTACAAATACAAAAACTGCGGCCTCGTTAACGCACCGCATCACCGTGGCTAATGACGGTCAATTTCGAAGATCTCTTTGAGCAAGCTTGGCGCATTGAAATGAGCGGCCACGTTACTGACGCGGTGGCGGCATATCGAGATATCGCCGAGTTGAGTAGAGAAGATCACGACCGTCCTCATCATATGAAAGCGATACTCGGCGCTGGCCGTAGCGCTGCAATGGCAATTTCTCCTGATGCGAGAAGCTACTACCGCGACTCCTTGGCTTTATTTTCAGAAGGACTCCAAGAAGCTATCCAGCTGCAGGACCAGGTTGCTACCGGGGTAATCTACCACGAGATGGCCCGAGCTGCGGACGCCGCGGCCGATTTTGCAAGCGCCGCAGTTTTCTTTCAGAAAGCGCTCGAAACGCTAGAGAAAAACGAGGCGATAGGCGAGCTTGCAGCCACTTACGCCGACTTAGGTAGCCATTTAAGTCGCCTCGGGCAGCTGGATGGATCAATTCAAATGCTCGAAAAAGCTCTCAGCCTTTTTAATAAGGAGCCGCTCTCAGGGTTTTATCAGGCGCGAGCGCGAGTGGATTTCGCGATAACAAAGCTGCGCAAAGAAGATTTTGATTCTGCTAAGCGATATCTGGAAGAGGCGATTAGCTGGTTCGAGGCTGATCACGGCAGGGATCGTTACACTCACGACCTAGCACGTACCCAGGGTTTGATGGCAATCATCAGTCGCCGATCGGGTGATGGCGAAGCGGGTAGGAGATCGCAAGCTAAAAGCGATCGATCCCTTAAAGACCTGGAGGCGATTGTGGCTAGTCGGATTCAAACAGAACTCCGCTTACTCGAGCGAGTTTGACCGTCCAGCTTTCTGCAATCCCCCAGGCTTGGTATGCTCGGAAGTGATGAAGGAAGTACTACACATTGGTTCAACCTTACCGACAACTCAGCCAGAAGATAATTCCACGCAGAGTCCAATCATTGAGTTGCGTAACGTTACCAAACAATACCCGCGCAACACCGCCCTCAAGGAAGTCACGCTGGTTATCTTCGACGGTGAATTTATCTGCCTCGTTGGCCAGAGTGGCGTTGGCAAAACGACACTGATTAAGCTCCTGACGTGCCAAGAGAGTCCGACAAAAGGCCAGGTTTTTGTAGCTGGACGAAATCTCGCCGATTTGCGGAACCGCGAGATACCGCTTTACCGACGTAAAATCGGGGTTGTCTTCCAAGATTTCAAGCTGTTACCTCAAAAAACTGTCTGGGAAAACGTCGCTTTTGCCCTTGAAGTTTGCGGCGTTTCCGCCGCTGATGTTCAGCGCCGAACCGATCGCGTAATCGACCTGGTCGGCTTAGGAAGACGAAAAAGCAGTTACCCCAATGAGCTTTCAGGGGGCGAGCGCCAGCGGGCCGCCATCGCTCGCGCGTTAGTTCATTCTCCTAAAATTTTGATCGCCGACGAGCCTACTGGCAACCTTGACCCGATTAACACTTGGGAGATTATTGAGCTGCTATACCGTATCAATTCTCGCGGCACAACCGTCATACTTGCCACTCACAACCGCCAAGTCGTTGACCGGATGCAAAAGCGGGTCGTTTTGATGAAGTCGGGTAAAGTTATTAGCGACCAAAAGTCGGGGCGTTATGTCATCTAGTTGGGAAACCTTGGCACGAGTTATTAAGCTCGGCTATAACAATTTCTGGCGCAACCGCTGGTTAACCCTTGGGGCAACGCTTCTGATGACCTTAACACTGGTAATGATTAGCGTTTCACTCCTAATGACCTTCATGATCCGCGACACCGCCAGCGCTGTTCGTTCATCAATCAACCTAACAATCTATTTCCAGGTTGATGCGGTCGCTGACAAAGATATTGAGCAGCTTGGCAAACAAATTGGCCAGCTTCCAGACGTTCTCGACGTCACGTTTATAACAAAAAATCAGGCACTGTCTATTTTTAAGCGCCTACCAATCAACCAGAACGTCAAAGATCCTATTAACGAAGGATTTAACCCGTTACCACGGAGCCTCGAGATTGCGACTTCAGACGTTGAGCAGATTCAGTCGATAGTGGCGCAGATAGAGAAGCTCGATAGTGGGAAGATAATATGTGGCGAATGCGTATCTTATACGAAAAACAAAGACATTGTTGATCAGCTAATCTCGAGCACTCGCACCGCCCAGCAAGCTGGCTGGTTGCTGAGCGGGTTCTTTGGGCTAATTGCAATTTTCAATGTCTATAACATTATCCGTCTGACGATCGGCGCCCGCTCAGATGAGATCGAGATAATGCGTTACGTTGGCGCTTCTAATTCCTTCGTCCGCGGCCCATTCGTCGTCGAAGGCGTACTCTACGGTCTGCTAGGGACGATCGCTACCTCAGCTCTCCTACCGCTCTTGAGCTATATTATCACTCGCTACCGGGGCAACAGCGGCCTAACCACCCTTGGCAGTGCGTTCGGCGTTCTTAATACCGACCTCTACCAATACGTCATGAACCATTTTTGGAGCCTGGTTGCGTTGCAACTGGTCGTGGGTGTAGTGCTAGGGATTTTAGTTAGCGTACTTTCAGTGCGTCGGTACCTCCGTGCTTGAGTAATTGTTGAGTTTACGGTTTGACGCGTTTGCTTATGCTTGCTAGGCTGGTTGTGAACATGTTTGGAGGGGTGACCCGACTCAGAATCTTGCCAGTTATTTTTGCCGCTCTTATTTTGTTGGTGCCAAGCGTTGTTAGCGCCGAGACTCTCGACGAGCTACTGCGACAACAGAACGAGCTACGTAATCAACAACAGCAGAAGGAGCAGCAGCTTAAGCAAAAAGAGTCAGAAGGCCAGAACCTCGCTGAAGATATTGACGACCTAGAGAGCAGCATCGGTTACACCCAAGGACGAATCAATGACACAGAAAGCCAGATATCAGTTACTTCGGCGGTAATTGCCAAACTCTCAGAAGAAATCACTAACGAACAAGGTACGTTGGATAAGCTTCAAGAACGACTGCGAGTGGCGTACGTCGCGTTATATCAGCTGTCTCGCACTAGCCCGACAGAAATGATGGCTCAGGGTGACGACGTATCTGACATCGTTTCTCACGAGATGTATGTCCAAGCAATTCAAGACCAGCTGCAGAAAGACATTACTTCCTCAAGCCAGCTACTAAGTAACCTCGGCCAGAAAAAAACTGAGAGCGAGAGCCAGAATCAAGACCTCTCTAAACTGAAGAACAGGCTGGCAGCTGACAGAACCCACCTAGACCGGCAACGCAATCAGAAAGAGAGCTTCCTTGCCGCTACCCAGCGCGATCAGGCCAAACTTCAGTCCGATCTGGAGAAGCTGAAAAGCCAGCAGGAGAACCTCTCGGCCGAGATTTATGAGGCACGACGTCAAATGGGCGCGGGAGAAACAACGACTGGCGGAACCGGCGGTTATCCGTACTACAACCAATGTGGCGGAGTTGATTTCTGGCTGTTCTACAAGTGCCAGTGTACTTCTTATGCCGCTTGGAAATTCTTACGAAATACCGGGCTGGTCTTCTACAACACTCGCCCAGGTCAGGGAAGCGCTTGGAACTGGCCTGCACTTGCCGCCGATCAAGGCTACACCGTCTCCGGTAATCCGCAGGTAGGTGACATCGTGTCATGGCCAAAAGGAAATAACATGCCTTACGGTCACGTGGCAATTGTGACCGCCGTGCATGGCGGCCTGATAGACGTTGACGAATACAACTGGACGGCGGCAGAGAAGTTTGACCATCGCGCCAATGTTGACCCTCGCCGCTACGGATCACCGAGCTACATCCGGCCGTAATCTTTCAAGAGACCTTATTTAGCCGTACAATATGACCGATGGAGTTAAACCCCTACATACTGCTGGGTTACGGCGTTTTTTTGGCCGTGATGTTGCTCGTCAATCTGCTTTACTTTTTTCAGGTCTATAAATACCGCATTCCTGGTGACGCTTCGATCCCTGTTTTGGTTATCCACATATTCTTGCTGCTATTAATAATAACCGGCACCTCGGTTTACATAAGCAATCTCGGCTGATGCCTCACTTAATCGAAGAAACTATCGACACCAACGACGAAGCCTTTCTGTATTTGAATCTCCATCCCGGCGAGCAGATTCAGCTGATAGTCCGTCACCATTGGGCGGGGTTCTTAGGAACGTTAATGCTAGTGCTCGGTATGGCTCTCGTACCGATCCTAATGATTGTCGCCGCCTCGTTACTCGATGGTCTGGACATCGAAAGCATCGTGCCGATTGTGGTGTTGTTCATTTCTGGCTTCTTTATATTTTTACTGACCTTTTTGTTCGGCGCATGGATTAACTTCTATTACGACATCGTCTTCATTACCAACAACCGTATCTTGAACGTCGACCAGAAGGGTTTACTAGCCCGGGGCACCTCCGAACTACCGCTACTACAAGTCCAGAACGTCAGCGCCCAAGTTGAGGGCTTCCTCCAGACCACCTTTAATTACGGCACGCTAATAATCGAAACGGCTGGCGCTGGTACAAGTGACGACCCGCACCGCCCAGGTCTGCAAGGATACTTTACGATCCACGACCTGCCCGACCCTAATCGCTTAGCGCGGATAATTATTGAGTTCCACCATAAAGCCGAGGCGGAGGATGAGGGCTAGTTTTCTTGCCCTTAGTCTTGCTTTCTTACTACTCCCGACGGTTGCTCAAGCTGACAATTTTCATTCCTTAACGGGGAAAACCATCTTCCAGAGCCGCGATCACACCTACCGTTTACGCGGCGACACCAAACCCTGGCAACTTACCGAACAAACCGGCAATGTTTTAGCCTCCGCGTTAATAGGGGAGACGCTTCACACCGCTATTGGCGATAAGCTGTATCGCAGTTCAGATGGTCTGCGATACGTTGCCGATAGCAGCGTCGGAACTTTTGAAGCTGCCGTGATAGTTAGAGTAGCTGACCAATCTTTTCTCTCCGCCAGTATAAACGGCGCGACTAAAATTCATCATTTAGTTAACGACATTTGGCGGGAAACTGCGGGTTGGTCCCTTGCCGCGCCTGACGATATTCGCAACGCCTTTCTTTCGAACGCCTCTATCGCCTCTTTGGCGATAATGGGGGATGAAGTTAAAGTTTTTCTATTATCTGGCGACACATGGATAGAGGAGGCAAGCCTGACATGTGATAATGCGGCCATTTTTATCAGTCCACGGCCGGCCGCGATCTGCGACAACGGTGAAAATTTCTATCTGTCGGATGCTTTTGCCTGGGAAGAACTCTTCCCGACAACGATTGAGGGGCAAAGCATCGGGTCCAACGTGGCCGCTGCGTTTGAGCAAAATAACAAAAACCGTCTCTACGTCGCCACTGAAAGCGAGATACTGACTATCGATCTGCAGAGTGTCGAGCTACCCGCATCGCTCAGCGTGGCCGGTTCAAGGGTTCTATTGAACTTTCCCACCTTAGGTCTGCATGAACTATTATGGCAAGAACCCTTGCCTACATTAGTGCCGATTACAACTAGCTTTACGAATATTGTTGAGGTCGAAAATGATCCCGACCTTGCCCTAATCTCCGCCGATTCGATCGCCTACCATTCACTTGCCCCAGGTCAATGGCAGACGATGGCGGCACTGGGAGATTTTAACCACGCTTCTTCCACAAGTCGTGGGATTTTCGTTTGGCAAACTAACGAGGTTAAAACAAGCGGCGGACATAGCCAGTTTCTTCCTGACGGCCAAACGAGCTTCGTCAAAGTTAACGTCTGGGCTTCGACAACCTCGCCGGTTCAAGCAGTCTCACTTAATAGCTTCCCGTCTTACGTTAGTGTCGTCACGAACTCAGGGTCCGGTAATACAAACCTCTACAAGAGCAACGACTATCTTAGTTGGAGCCGAGTCAGTCTGCCAACAACGCCGACCTTACCGCGCACAATCGGCGAGGCAAGAAACCTATCACCAGGCACGCTGCTTGAGACACTGGCAACCGTCAGCGTTCCAGCAGGAATTGTCGGCAATGAGATCGAATACATCCAGGACGAGACCGGCGGTATCCAAATGTATCTTAGCCAGAGTAAGGGCGCACTAAATTTTGCGGTTAATAGTTTAGTGCGGGTAACTGGCGAGATTAGCTCCAGTGCTACTAAACGAATCTTACTCGACGCGCTTGACGACGTTAGCGCGGAAGGGACGGGCGAGATTAGCTTCAAGTCAATTAGTGCTGCCCAGGCCGATTCTTCCCAGGGCTTAGTGGCTAACGTCACTGATAATGTGAGTGAACTAAACGCCGATGAGTTGGTACTGGGCGGAATCCTTGAAGTTGACATGCGCGCGCTCGAGGATAGCGCCAAGACGATATTCAAACTTAAAGATCAGGTCGAGTTACCGGTGCTAGTGGATTGGAACAGCGCTTCTGACAAAACCGAAGCTTGGTACCTAGGGAGTTACAAAATCCTCTCCCGCGAGCCCGAAGTTGAGACAGTAACGGTACCGAAGACAACCAAGTCAACTAAGCAACCCGCCGCGACAAAATCCACGAGTAGCTCGGGCAGTAAAGCTACGGCCAGGTCTTCGACAGCGCAAAAGTCCGCTGCTGGGCCGACAGCCAAAGTCTCTAACGTTAAAACAAAGCCGGTTTTAGTTGAGGGCGTAAAGACCGCTAAGCCGGGGGCACAATCTCGCCAGAACAGCTTGCCAGCAACAGATACCGTAACCCTTGGAATTCTCGGCATCACAGCCGGAATGCTCGCAATGCAGGGAAGACGCCTCCGCCGGTTATTACAGATATAGCCGTTTTAGCGCCCAAAAAGCACCCTCGTAAGGGTAGATTTTTGCTGTAAAGTAGGGTAGTATCCGCGGTACGCTACGCGCACCCAAGAGTAATGACATGAGCAATCGAAAAGTCCCTCGTTGGCATAAAGTCACTCAAGGTGACTTCGACCAGTATGTCGGTGTTTCCGGGGACCGTAACCCGCTACACACTGACCCTAACTTTGCCCGCACCCTGCTCGGCCAGAAACTGTGCACCAACCCGATCATTCACGGCACTATGATCATGATGATCTTGAGCCGCGACGTTTGGACGGAGTACGGCGACGGCGCCACCGCCGGAGGCTGCAAAGAGCAGCGTTTCCGTGTCCCGGTGGAGGTCGGCGACGAGATCGGCTTCAACTACGAAGAAACCGATCGCCAAGCCACCAAGATCGGTGCGGACAAGTGGGACGGCTTTCTCGTCACGGTAAGGGTGACCGCCTATAAGAAGATCGGCGAACGCGAACTACGTATCGGCGGGCTTCTGACAGAGGTCGTGGTACCCACAGCGGAAACCCTGGCCGTGGTCAAGGAGCGTCTGAAAGTAAAGACCACGGCACCGGTACTCGTGACCCAGCCTCAGGCTACGGCCTAGGCTCCCGGGCCACTATCGTTAAGGCGGCAGGCATCCATACCTGCCGCCTTTTCCCTACCCTAAAAGTTCGGTAAAATAACCAGTAGTTAAAAGCCGAAGTAGCTCAGTGGTAGAGCACGCGCCTGAAGAGCGTGGTGTCGTCAGTTCGATTCTGACCTTCGGCACAGTTGAGCCAGAGTTCACACGAAGTGTGGATGCTGGCTTGACCATGTCGAACGGGAAGAACTTTGCCGCAGGCAAAGATTCTGACCTTCGGCACAAATCGCGGAAGCGATTTGGGACGAAGAGAAGAACCAAGCGTGAAACGCGAGGATTCTGACCTTCGGCACGAAGTGCCCGATTCTGATCCTGAGACATCAAATGAAAGAATTTTTTACTTCAAGATTCGCAACAATTAGAGATTTTCTAGCAACGCAGCAGTTTCCTACTGCGGAATGGAAAAATGTCTTTACGGCTGATTTTTGGACGAACGACCCGCTAACTAGCGGCTCGCCGTACTACACTTTCGGCCTCGTGCTTACTTTATTATTCTTGATTCTACTGGAAGTCTGGCGTCGCCGTCTCAAAAATCTTCACGTCTCGACACCAATTTACGAAGTAGCCCAGAATCAACTGAGCAATATCTTCTTTTTCGTGGCGATAATGCTCCCTGCTTACTGGTTTTTCCGAGTTCAACAGCTCGCCTATCTTTCTAGCCGCCTCCTGCTTGGCAGTATCATCCTCGTCGCCTTAGTTTGGCTTGGCTGGGTAGTATTTCACATCACACGGCAGCTGCCGGCCAAACGGGTTGCTCACCTTGAAAAGGAGCGCTTTTTCAGGTATCTTCCTACTAATGCGACTGGCGCCACTAAGGCACCACGCAGGAAAGGAAAATAATATTTTGATGGCAAAAACAACTCAAGGACCGAAGACAATGGCCGAGCTCGTTGAGCTCATGGGCGACTCGCTCATTCCCTTTAACCAAGGAGACGTTGTCGAGGTGACCGTTCTCTCCAGCTCACGCGACAACATTATGGTTGACGTTGCGGGCTTGGCAACTGGCATCATTCCGGAAAAAGAGTTTTCGACCGCTGGTACTAAAGTAGATCCTGGCGAAAAGATCCAGGCTTACGTCGTTTCGACCGAAAATGACAACGGTTACGTAATTCTAAGTTTGAAGAAGGCCGAGCGCGAGCGCATCTGGAATATGCTCGAGCAGCGTAACAATGAGGGCGAAATCCTGAACGTTCGCATCGTCCAGGCCAATAAAGGTGGGTTAGTTGCCGAGTACAACAACATGCAGGGCTTCATTCCCGTGAGTCAACTCTCAGCCAAGAATTACCCGCGCGTTGGCGGCGACAGACTAAAAATTAAAAAGAAATTAAGCGAGCTTATCGGCTCAAATTTGCCGGTAAAAATTATTAGCTACGACAAAAACGCTAAGAAGATAATCTTCTCCGAAAAGGCAGTGGTTGATTCGGACCTAGAAGAAAAGGCGCAGAAGTTTGAGATTGGGCAAAAGGTCAAAGGCAACATTACTGGCATCGTTGATTTTGGGCTCTTTGTCGATATCGGCGAGCTCGAAGGCTTGGTCCACATCTCCCAGGTTTCCTGGCAGCGAATCAATAACCTGAAAGACCACTTTAAGGTTGGTCAAGAAATTGAGGCTGAAGTCGTCAATATTGATGCCGGTCGCGTCTCGCTCTCTATCAAAAAGCTCCTGCCAGACCCGTGGCAGACTGAGGTTAAGAACCTTGAAGTGGGCGGCAAAGCTACTGGCACGGTTACGCAAGTAACCCCGTACGGCGCCTTCGTTAAAATCAGCGACAACTTAGAAGGTCTGTTTCATGTTTCCCAAATGGGAGGCGGCAAGCCGGAAGAGTTAGTCCAGGAAAGTAAGCAGTACGAGTTCGAAGTTATTTCTATCGAGCCAGAGCTGCGTAAGATTTCTCTCAAACTCGCCGAAACTAAGACGGAAGACAAGTAGCAATGGTCCAAATTCGCGTAGCCAAAAACGGCGAATACGAACTAACGGACCGGTCGCGAACCATTACTCTTGCCGGCGGCAAGATAAAGCTTGAGGATCAAGCATTCGACGAACCAGGCGAGTACGAAGTCGAGGGCGTAGAGATTGTTTACGGCACTCAAGCGGCACTACTTGTTTGGGAAAAACTACAGATTGCCTACATTTTCAGTGCCGACAAGCCGACGTCTTTTGAAAAAAGTCAGTTTAGTCCTTGTAACATCCTCCTAATTGACCCCGCCATTTCTACACTAGACAAACCGAAAACCAACGAGCTATTAGAAACGTACGATCCGAATGTTGTTGTATTTTGTTTCCAGACTCCTATAGAAGAAATTCAAGGGGCCCTGAAAATTGAAGACCGAGATATATTGAAATTAACCGAGGCTACGTTGCCTTTGGAGGGACGCGAACTTTATCGGCTGACCGAATGACTGGCTGGAAAGACGTCTGCCAGGAAGTATATCGCTCTACGTCTCTAAGTATTGTTGTCCATGAACGTCCTGACGGTGACGCGCTGGGTAGCGCAGCCGCGCTCTTCCACGCTTTTAGACACAGGAAGAAAGTTGAGATTGTTTGCGCAACTACCGTACCAGAAGTTTTCTTGCCACTTTTAGGCAAAGTGCCCATTGGACGTGAATTCTCACAGAATAAGGGGCTAGTCGTCCTATTAGATTGCGCTCAATGGCATCGGACCGGTTTCGAAGACGCCCTGAATAAAGCAAAGTTAGAGAAACGTCGTATCATTGCGTTTGACCATCACTCCGGCTGTAGCATAGGTAAGCACGTTGACGCTTCAGTACATGACCCCGGTGTCAGTTCGACGGCGGAACTTATTGGGCGTTGCTTGCACGAGTTGCGTGTGCCAATTAATGGCAAAGTAGCGGACTGTCTATTGCTCGGAATATATACCGACACCGGCGGCTTTCGACACCCAAATACTTCGAGCGAGACCTTGCGCATGGCCAGTCGATTAATCAGCCATGGCGCCAACTTGGAGCTGCTCCACCAGGCTTTTGAATCTAGACGGACGCTGTTTAAAACACGCTTATGGGGCGAGGTGCTTTCCAATACGCTTATCAACAAACTGGGCATAGCCGTCGCTAAAGTGGATCGATCGACGCTTGAAAAAGTAGGCTCCAGCGTTGAGGACGCGGCCGGTTTAGCTAATAACCTAGTCATGTTACAAGGCGCCAAGGTGGCGATGGTGCTAGTTGAGGTAGATAAGGGCTGGAAAGTTAGTCTGAGAACTCGAAAACCAAACATTGATTTGCGACGATTAGTTAAATATTTCGGTGGACGGGGCACGCAAAAAGCGAGTGGTTTCCTCGCGACAAAAGAACTCCTTTCCGGTAAAATTAACTAGCTCATATGGGCGGGTGGCGGAACGGTATACGCGGCGGACTTAAAATCCGCTGCCGCAAGGCTTGTGGGTTCGAGTCCCACCCCGCCTACATTTGGGTGATTAGCTCAGTTGGTTAGAGCGCTTCGTTTACACCGAAGAGGTCTGAGGTTCGAATCCTCAATCACCCACACTTTACGTCTAAGATGTTGGCGGCTTGGGTGTAGCTGGGCCGACAACACTATTGAACAACTTAATCTGTCTATCAATCATTAGTTGAACCGCGAAGTTTTTGGCAAAGAACTTCTTACCCGCCTCAGTGAGTTTAAGCGCTAACTTTTCATCGTTTAAAACTTTGTTCACCGAAGCAGCAAATGACGCTTGTTCTGATACGACAACCGCCACGCTTTGAGGATAAAACTCTTCCCGTATCGGCGAATCAAGCGCAATTACCGGCAATCCCGCGTACATCGCCTCGCCGATGACTAGGCCCTGGGTTTCGTGCTGCGAGGCAGAGACGAACGCGTCTGCGGCTGGGTAGTGACGCCGAACTTCCTGGGCAGAGGCTTGGCCAGCCATGACAATATTTTTTTTGACCCCTAAGCTTTCGGCCTCCGTTTCAAAATCTTTGTGGACGCCCGGTCCTATCAATAGTAGCGATACGTCAGAGCGAAGCTTACACAAATCAGCCATCATTTGTATTAAGCCGGAAATATTTTTTTCACGAACCAAACGACCTGTGAAAAGTAAGACCTTGTTTTCCTGAGGAATTGAATAACGCTGACGGAGCTCTTTCGGCGTTAAGGCCCCGTGAGCTGGTGGAATACCCGTAGGGATAACCGCGATTGGCTTACTAACATCAAGCGCGCGTAGCTTCTCCTCAATTTGGTGGCTTGGGACAATAATTTGTTCAACGGCCTGACAGACTTCACGACTGCGTTCAGCCATATGCTTTTCCCCAACAGCGCCAGCGTAGACTCGTCCGTAGTAATCGATATTTGTGTGATAAGTTACAACACGCGGCTTTCGCTGCTGAGCCATTATTACCTCAAAAATATTGGGCGCCCAAGTAACTGTGTGTAGCCAATAGGCGTCAGGATTCAGCTCGGCGATTATGCGCTGAATCTGTCCAGCCGCCTTAAGCGAAAAGAATCGTTCGCCGTTTCCATACGAACCGCTAACAATTTCCAGTATCCTTGAGGACGCCACTGGATAGTGCTCAGGCCTAAACTTGCCAGTCCCGTAGTCCGGCGCAACGACTATTAGCTCATGGCCAGCTTCTTTAAACCCGTCCAAAGAAACGTTAATGGAGTTAGTCACTCCGTTTGGTAACGGGTAGGTAAGTGACCCGACTAGAATTTTCATCGACTTCAGACCTGCTCTAGAGATTTCTGTTTGCCGCGGGGACGCACTGTTTGATGAATAACAGCCCAGTCTTCAACTATGACGCTAATGGCGGCGGCTAGCGGCACCGACAATAAGACACCCGTTAAGCCGTAGAGCTTGCCGCCAACAAGGATGGCAACGATAACAACAAACGGATTGAGGCCAACGGCTTTACCCATGATCTTCGGCACCAAAATCGTGTTTTCAAGCTGCTGAACGACAACGTAAACGACCAGTGCTAGAAAACCCTGCAACGGTGAATCGGTTAAACCGATAACGACACCTGGAACTGCACCGATCCATGGACCAACAATTGGCACGACTTCGGTCAGCCCGGACCAAACACCAAGCGTTAAGGCATACGGCTGGCCAATTAGTAATAATCCGACGCTGGTCAGTAACCCCACAACCGCCATTAACGTCACTTGCCCGCGCAGCCAGGCTCCTAATTTAATCGCGATCTTGCGAGTTATCTCTGTGAACGGTACGTGCCACTCATCAGGCAAGAGGCCTCGATAAATCTTTCGCAAGCCCTCTTCTTCGAGCAACAGATAGAAGCTGAGCACGATTACAGTGACTACCGCTACAACCCCGCTAATGACGCCAACGGTGCGCGACAGAACATTGGTACCAAAGTTACTTAGTTGTGAAGAAATAGCGTTTAAGTTGTCTTTGATTATATTAATCAACGCTTCGATAAACCCTGGATTGTCAGTCCGACTCAACTGGTCGGCATAGAGCGGTAAGTTCAGGCTGAATTCTCGCAGCTGTTCAACAAATGGCGGAATTAGTAGTGAGAAAATTAAGGCTAGGAAAACAAAGATTAGTAGGAAAATTGCTACTACAGCACCCGGTCTCGTCAGATAGCGCGCCCAACGGTCTACTGTCGGCGAGAGTGCGGCAACTATAATCAAAACCATGAAAAGCAGAACCAGAATATCGCGCGTCACGTAAAGCAACCAAAGTCCAAGTAGGATCAGAAGGAAGCGCAGCATGGTCGAAGTTGAGATATCTATTCTGTTCATCTGGTCATCCTATCCATAGGCCTAGTGTAGAGAAAAACCGGCCAAGTGGCTAGTTAGAGACTCTCTATTGCATCTTCTCGACGGAAATTCCCAACACGTGTCCGCTCAAGCTCGAGTACAAAACCACCCGTTTTTAGCGCCTTGCCAATATCGCGAGCGAGAGAGCGGATATAAACGCCGCGACCAGTCACGACGCGCAGCTTCAACAGCGGCCAATTATATTCAATGATATCTATGCCCTTAACTTCCACTGGCCGTGGCGCGAGCTCGACCCGCTCGCCACGTCGCGCCCCCTTATAGGCCGGCTGGCCAGCTTTCTTAACGGCACTAAATTGTGGCGGAACTTGGCTGATCTGCCCTACAAAACTGCGAACAGCGCGTTTCACTGTATCGAGCGAGGGAGCTTCCGAGACAGCAATGTCTTCTTTTCCCCCCTCGTCGTCGTCAGTTGTACTGTAAGCACCAAGTTTAATGGTGGTGACATATTCTTTTTCCGAAAATTCTGCCAAGTGGAGCTTTTTAGTGGCTTGACGCCCTACGGCAACAACTAATACCCCACTTGCAAGCGGGTCAAGCGTGCCGGCATGGCCGACTTTTTCACCTTTATACTTGCGCTTGAGCGGGTACAAAACGTCGTGGGAGCTTGGTCCTTTAGGTTTGTAGATCGCGAAAAGTTTGCCGCTTGGCGGAATATTCATTGGTCGGGCTGGCGGGATTTGAACCCACGACCTCGCGAACCCGAATCGCGCGCGCTACCAACTGCGCCACAGCCCGAAAACAGCTCAAATGCTTGACAATTATACCTGTTGCAGTACAATTCATCCACTCTCCAACAAGGATGAGGACGGAGGGCAAGGTGGGCGAGCCCACACTAGCAGATACGTACCCAACAATCATTGAAGAAGGGTCACATACTCTCGACTTGGCATCATTGCCGCTCGGCACCCCAAAGTCTGAGCTTCTCACTCAACCAAGACTAACTCTCGAAGTGACGGAACAAAGGAAATTGTCGCGTCGTGAGAACTTCTGGATTGGCTTACTCGCAGCTTGGGAGGTACTTTGGCAGCTGCCAAACATTCCTCAGGAAGCAAGCAGGTCGGACCAGCCACGTTTTGGCTTTTGGGTGGAGCTTAAGATCAGCCTGTTGGCTGCCTGGGAAGTGTTCGTTTGGCTGATGTTATACGTCGGGACCAGCAAACAGGAAGAGATGGACCCCTCTCGTCGAGACTAGTGTCCCGCAAGGGACTACAATAAAGGGGCGGCTTCGGTCGCCCCGCCTTTTTGCCCTCGTAGCTCAGTAGACAGAGCAGCTCCGTCCTAAGGAGTTGGTCGTAGGTGCAACTCCTACCGAGGGCACAATTCTAACCGACTAAATCCTTGAGCTTGGCTGATGGGTTGAACTGAACTGTTTTATTGTCACCAATCGTGAAACTGCCAAACTCGGCAATCACTACTTTTTCACCCTTTTTGAAGTATTCGGCCATGACTTCTGTAAACGACTCGATAAATTCGGTGGCTTCTTTCTCGTTGAGGCGCGACTTGGAAGCGAGTTTTTTCGCTAGTTCGGCTTTATCCATGGCTCTAGCGTACCTCTAGCGGGCTAGTTCGGCAAACCGCGTCTCGCGAATTACGTTGACTTTAACCGTGCCCGGGTATTGTAAGTCGGCTTCAATTTTATTGGCTATATCACGCGCTAGCTTCATGGCTGTCAGATCATCAATCTGCTCTGGGCGCACCAAAACGCGGATCTCGCGGCCAGCTTGAATAGCGAATGATTTCTCAACTCCAGTGAATGAGTTAGCAATATTCTCTAGCTCAGTCATTCGTTTTATATGTTGCTCCGTGGATTCGCGACGAGCTCCAGGGCGAGCCGATGAAATTGCATCAGCTGTGCGCGACAAGATCGCTTCCAATGATTTGGCGTCAACTTCTTCGTGGCTAGCCTCAATACAATGGACAACCTCTTCGCTTAAGCCGTACTTGCGGGCCAGTTCAACGCCGGCCTCAATGTGCGAGCCTTCGTACTCGTGGGAAATTGCTTTACCGATATCGTGCAGTAACGCACCCTTTTTGGTGATATTCACATCGGCGCCAACTTCTTTGGCAAGAAGCGCGGCAATATGAGCAACTTCAATCGCGTGGGCTAACTGGTTCTGACCGTAACTAGTACGAAACTTCATTGAGCCAAGCAGTCTGATCAACTCCTGGTGCAGACCGGTAATACCAACCTCCTGTACGGCGGCCTCTCCAGCTTCGCGGATTTCGTCTTCAACTTGGTCTTGAGCTTTTTTAACAAGTTCCTCAATTTTAGTTGGCTGAATCCGGCCGTCTTTTATTAATGCTTGCAGGGCTTTAACGGCCACTGCGCGGCGGATCGGATCGAAGCTTGAAATAAGGACCGTCTCTGGCGTTTCATCGATTACCAAATCAACGCCCGTTGCTTTCTCGAATGCCTGAATATTGCGACCTTCTTTACCGATAATTTTGCCTTTTATCTCATCGTTTGGCAGAGAAACGGAAGTGACTGTCATTTCAGCAGTCTGTTCTGTCGCCATGCGTTCGATAACGGTAGTGATGATTTCGCGCGCTTCTTGCTCCCAGTGTTTCTTCATGGTCTCGCGCATCGAACGAATCTTACGGATCATGTCGTCGGAGTAATCTTTTTCAATTTTGCCGAGCAACAGTTCGCGGGCGTCCTCTTTGTTTAATTTGGCAAGTTTTTCTAGTTCAGTCTCTTCCTGCTCCCGCAACCGACTAACTTCCTGACGACTAGCTTCGAGATCTTGGGCTTGAACTTCCAGATCGGCCTTCTCGGCCTCGATCTTTTCCATCCGACGCTCGATAGAAGATTCCCGCTCCCGCAGTTGGGCCTCGGCCTTGGTGATGTCTTTAGATTTATCTTCGAGCTCTTTTTTGCCTTCTTCTTTTAGTTTAAGAGCCTCTTCTTTCGCAGCAAGGAGAATTTCTTTGCGCTTAGCTTCGACTTCCTCCTGGCTCCTTGTCAAAAGCACTTGACGCACAACATAGCCAACCGCAAGACCCCCCAGCCCTGCCAGGATGGCGATTGTTAACGGTGTCATAATGAATTCCTTTCTGAATCATTGGTAGGTTAAATTATTATTTTATTAGCTTAGGACAGTATAGTCGGCGCGGTGCATATCGTAAAGCGCGCCGACTTTCCCTAGGGATGGAATATCCCGGCGGGTATAGCGCCGCTGAGGCGCTTTCGCTAGGGATGGAATATCCCGGTGCGCATATTTCTGCCGGGTTTGAGCGTCAACGCGACCAGATTGACAGGTTGGCCACGCTCCGCGTAAGCTGGTGAAGAGATGGAGGAGGCCTCAACCACCCTAAAAGTATCGTTGCTTATATTCGCTTTGCTACTGATTGGCACCTTAAGCATGATGGTAGCTAAGAGCGATGCCATTATTTATGGGATTGAGTACCACGCCGAAGAGGGGCAATAATTAAAATGAAAGAGGGGGATATGGATCTGCACGAGCCGTTCGAAGGACACGAACACGCGACAACGTCGCTGAAAGTGCTACTACTTATTTTTGCCGTCGTCTTGATCGCTGCGCTGGGCTATTTTGTTTACCAAACCAATACCACGCCGGACTCAACAGATTACTCTGCAAAGACGGTCAAAGATGCCGCTGCGACAAATGACGCAACCGAAACCGCCACGACCGAGACCACCACTGACGATTGCGACTTTACAAAAACGACCGTCACTCTCAAAACCGCGACCACATACGACCTTGGGGGCGGCGAAGAGTTTGATACCCTAGTCTGCGGCTACTTAACGCAAAAAGAAGAGAATATGGCCCTCGAGGGCGACGAGCCACTAACGAAAAATCGTGCCTATCTAACAGTTACTAAATTTCAGGACGAAAAGTTCAAGGCCGCGCTTGATAAGCAAATTAGCGATGGGAACACTGTCAATAGTGCCGCAGCAGGCACCTACCAACTAGGCTGTGGTTGCTATGAGAATAGTAAAATCGTTAGTGACACTGGAGACCTAACCGACGCTGCAAGCCAGGTGAAACTTTTAGCCTCAACAAAAGACAAGCCCGTAATGGTGAAGCTTGGTTTCCAAGTTCACGCCGGGCGGGGCTGCAGTTGCTGCAACTTAGTTGATAAATTGGAAGTAATTTAAGGAGGAACATGGAATTAAACGAGCATCTTGATGGCCACGACAACGCCACGACTAGCATGAAGG
This sequence comes from Candidatus Berkelbacteria bacterium, assembly GCA_016432625.1. Lineage (NCBI taxonomy): Bacteria > Candidatus Berkelbacteria > Candidatus Berkelbacteria bacterium. The sequence goes on along the minus strand of CP066697.1, from coordinate 116,934 downwards.
TAGTGCTGTTGATTTTTGCCTTGGTTGTTATTGGCGCCTTAGCGTACTTTATTCAGGCAACTTACAGCCAGCCTGACACTACTGATTACTCGGCACAGAAAGTCAAAAAGTCTGACACCGCGACGACAACGGAAAGCACGAGCACGACAACAACAGAAACGGCCACAGTCAGTAATCTCGCTTGTGGCGATAAAGCATATGCCTTTTCCCTGGAATTTGGTGACAAATGGACAGGGTATAAGATCAAGGAAGTAAAGCCTGACTACGCCATCATCACTTGCTACGTCACGATGCCAACAACCTCGTCTGATACCGTCTGGACAACGGCCGCTACTGACCACGACGCGAAATACGCCAGTGTTTTTGCCGTAAGCGTCTACTCGCCGGCGCAATGGACTGCTTCTCAAGAAGAGGCCAATAAGCCGACCGAAATGGGTCATAACGCCAACTACTACTGGGGCTGGAGTCAAGCTCAGGCAATTCCTGATGATCTAAGCGCCGTTTACGCTGATGCCAAAAACGTCGTCGCTACCTTCAAGATCGCCCCGTAGATGAGTGTGCACCGTTTAGTCCTACTAATACATCTGTTCGGCGCAGCGGTAGTCTTGGGGATCGTCTTTTTCTCACTAGCTTTGGCGCTTGGTAAGCCTCTCGATGAAACTAGGCTGAAAGCGATTCAGATTATTCGCCGTTTCGGCGTTTATGCCATGGGCGTGACGGTTTTGGCGGGGCTTTACCTTGCCTTTGAGGACTGGGCGGAGCTTAAGGGTGACAAATTGTTTTGGGCTAAACTCGTATTAATCGCCCTTGATTATTTTGTCGCGGTTCGGCTAATTAACGCGAAAGTCGAAGCGGCGCTTACCGGTAACGGCAATGCAACAAAAGGGCTCACATCTCTTGCCTGGGCGTCTTTAATTGCTTTTATCGCCATCTTCACCATTGGCCGGATCTATCTCTAGAAAAGGTCGCTACTCTCTTCATTTTTAGCCTGTGAACAGGTAGAATTGTGGGTATTCGGGGTGTGGCGCAGTTGGCTAGCGTGCCTGCTTTGGGAGCAGGAGGTCGTGAGTTCGAGTCTCACCACCCCGACAAAAAAATGCGGGCACAACGTTCGTGCCCGCATCGCCGGATCGGGGGTCCGCCACTACTCGGGGAATCCCATGAGCTTGCGCTGTTCCGGCGTGAGATGAATGATCCTCCGTGCGCCATGGCGAAGGATGTCTCGTCGCTCGCGCCGAAGCCGCCATATCCGATACTGGATCGAAATGAGTTGCGGCAAGTGGCGTACGATTCTTGCCAAGATAAGGAGCTTTTTCACTTGGGTATTATAGTATTTTGCCGTGTAAGATCAACCAGGGCGGGATAACTTACTCGATAAACTTCAACGCCCACATCAGTAGGATGCCGAGGACGATAGAGGCAATATGTCCAAACGTCCGACTGGCCGTTAGTTCTTCGCCAAGTTTTTTCAATAGAATTAGGACGATATAGATGAATCCACCCGCCGTGAACGCAAGTATGAGGGGCGCGGTAGCGATAACATTAATTGTCGTCGAGAGTACGACGACGGCACCAACGATAGCGAACAAGGCGGATACGAAGTTAAAGAAGATGGCCGAGCGCTTACTGAACCCGGCACTGCGCAGGATGGCGTAATCGCCTAACTCTTGCGGAATCTCGTGCAAGACGACGGCAATTGTGGTTGCCAAGCCGATTGGAAAGGATATTAGATACGAAGCGGCAATTAGCGCTCCGTCAATAAAATTGTGGAGGCCGTCACCAACTAGGTTCATCACGCCGACAGGCTCAATACGGTTTTTAACTTGTTGCCGATGGTGATGACGCCAGTGTAGGAACTTCTCCAGAATAAGAAAGACAATGAACCCGCCGCCAACATAGAGTGAGGCTATTTGTCCGGCCTCGGCAAATGCCTCAGGTAAAAGGTGGATCATTGCGTCACCGAGTAGGGCGCCAACGGCCAGAGCAATCAGAAAATGCATGAAGGGCGAATATTCTTCATCCTCACTCCTGCGGTCATGAACAGCGATAACGAATGCTCCGATCAAAGAGACAAGACTGACAACTGTCACAGACGCAATTGTGGCAAACCAGGCATTCGACATTATTGATATTCTACCCGAGTTAAAGCCACCTCGTCGACTGTCGTGAACCTTGGTCGTCGGGTATACTGAGCCGGCATGGAAAAGAACTATTGGTTCCGGCGAAAAAAGTACGGTTACGGTTGGTATCCTGCATCGTGGCAAGGCTGGCTAGTTTTGGGCGTTTATACCGGTGGCCTGGTTTCAATCTTTCTTAAAATCGATGGGGGCTCACACTCTGTGAGCGACAGTTTGATTGAATTCTTCTTGCCGCTTATTGGACTAACTCTGGTTCTACTAATAATTACCTTCGTTACCGGCGAAAAGCCGAGGCTGCAATGGGGAGGGGACAAGGAAGATGAACAAAAAAATCCTCATTAGCGTTGTGACGCTACTGGCTTTTGGCCTGATTTTCGCGTTCCTCTACCGGGCATTCAGTGGTCCGGCAAGTTTTCGCGCTTATGAGAACGATGCGCGGCAAGTTCAAAAGAAGGTGAGTTTGGTGACGATTAATAATCGTAACTATAACGCCGAGGTTGCTAAAACTACTGAGGAACAAGCTCTGGGATTATCCGGTCGCGACTCAATGCCAGAGACCGACGCAATGATCTTCCCCTTTTCGCCGCCTCAAACCGTACCTTTCTGGATGAAAGACATGCGGTTTGCGCTTGATATTGTCTGGATTGCCAACGGCAAGGTCATTGGCGTTGAAAAGAACGCGCCGCCGCCAAAAATTGGTGCCCAGCCTCAAGATTTGCCAAATTATCGCCCACCGGCGCCGGTAGATTACGTTCTCGAGCTTAACGCTGGGCAAAGCCAGTACTTCAACGTTGGTGACGCGGTTACGATTCTTGAACTCAATCAGATTTAATGTTCGCCTCTAAGGTAGTGAAAATAATCAAATCGATTCCACGGGGCAAAGTTGCTACGTACGGGCAGGTCGCGGCGCTTGCCGGCACACCCCGAGCAGCAATTGTTGTGGGGCAGATCCTTCATCATCAAACGGAAGTCTATAACTTGCCGTGGCAAAGGGTAATCAATTCTAAAGGCATGATTTCCACAACTTGCCTAGAGCACCCGCCAGCCATGCAGGCCGGGTTATTACAAGAAGATGGCGTTACCGTGTCCGAACAAAACGGCCAGTTTTGGGTAGACTTAAAGAAGTACGGTTGGCAGGCGGGAATGTAAACGTGCTTCAATAGTTAATAAGGAGGACAAATGGCAGAACAAAAGGTTCAGGAAACAACTTGGGGAGAATGGGCATTTTTTGCTGGTTTAATTGCAGCGATCGTGTTGGCTGTATCGCCCGGTGGGGCAGAGGCGCCGTGGGTAACGCCCACCATGGCGGGACTTGGGTTGGTAATCGGCTTTCTTAATATCAGTGCTCGTGAGACGACAAAATTTCTGGTTGCCGGTATCGCCCTTCTAGTAGTAGGTAGCGGCGGCGTCCAATCACTACCATGGGTCGGCGGTTACATGGATGCGATCCTGTGGAACATCACCCAATTCGTGGCGCCGGCAATTTTAATCGTTGCGCTAAAAGCTGTCTTTGAGATGGCCCGCGGCCGGTAGATTTACTTGGCTATTTCTGAGAAAATTACCGAGAAATTGCGGGTATAGTTTAATGGTTAAATATCTCCCTTCCAAGGAGAGGTTACGGGTTCGATTCCCGTTACCCGCTCGACGAGTTCGGCTTTACGCAAGTTATTTGCGTAAAGTTGAGCGTAGCGAAAATTCCCGTTACCCGCTCAGTTGCGACGGCCCTGGTTCGTGATACAGTCTGACTATGCCAAAGGTTAGTGATATTAACTTTCTCTTCGAAGTAGGGACTCTGCGTCATGTGCAACGGACATGGCGTCAGTTTTTAGGAGCCGATTTTGCCAACGTCAGCGAACACACTTTCCGTCTGATGTGGGTTGCTCTGCTCATTGCGTCCAAGGAAAAAGAAGTAAACGGCGAGAAGCTCTTGAAAATGGCTCTAGTGCACGATCTCCCCGAGTCTCGCACGGGGGACGTACATTACGTTTCTCGGCTCTACACAACGCGAAACGAGCAATTGGCTATTAACGATATGCTGGCCTCTACTTCGCTTAAAGAGTTCGTCGATATCTGGGAAGAATACGAACGGTTCGATTGCATCGAAGCGAAAATTGTCAAAGACGCTGACACCTTGGACGTTGAACTCGAACTCCGGGAGCAACAAGTCCACGGTAGCCCTCTAAAAAAGTTGTGGGGTGCGCGACGACGACAACAAGTTAAAGGACACAAACTCTATACTAAAACCGCTAAGACTCTTTGGGACGAGATCGAGAACGCCGATCCGCACGCTTGGCATTTCCAAGCGCGAAACCGCCACAACTCTGGGGACTGGAAACGATGAAGCTGTCTTCGTCACGTCAAAAAACCCATCTAATAATAGAGATTATCGGCTGGCTCAGCGTTGCCTTAATTATCCTGGCATATGCGATGGTGAGCTTCGATGTTTTCGCTAGCCAAACAAGCACCTATCAGATCCTCAACTTTATTGGGGCTATTGGGATAATCTTCCATTCTGTAGCCAAAAAGGACTACCAGCCGGCGGCCCTAAATATCATCTGGGCGCTAATCGCCTTAATCGCACTCGCTCAACTTCTTTAATATTACGCGCGAGGGCTCTTTTTATAAGAATTGCCATATTAATTTTGGACTTCGGGTAGGACAATGGCTGCATAAAATAATGTTGAATTTGGTTCGACCGCGGCAGCGGTCGTTCCTTTATTTTTACGATCGTTACTCTGGACAGCTCGGGTAATTTTCGTTAAACTCCAGTCACAATGACTAATGTGGTTAAAGTAATTCTCGCTATCGCCTTCGCGATTTTTGTAGTTGGGTTCGTCTGGGCAATTGCCGTCGCGATAAAACGACCTAATGAAATTGTCAAAAAAACTGACGATAAAAAAGTTGAGCAAGCTATACCGGCTCCGACGCCTACCCTACAAGTTACTCCAACGCCCCCTGCGCCACAGAAACCTGCTAAGCCCGCCACGCCAAAAAGACGACAAGCCAAGCCTGCTAGTCGTAGTGCCGTAATTGCCGATCAAGCGGTCGTTACTATCAGCTACGAGACTCGGGCAACCGCGGACGCCAACGCCTGGGCAACCGCCGGTGTCGACCAATACGGCAACGCTTACGCTGAAGCTTACGCCAACTAAGGCTCAACTCGGCTAGGGCCGAAGTGATTCGACCTTAGCCTCGGCTGTGCCGAGGAGTACTTCATATAGGAGAAAACCGTGAGTAATGATCGTAATAGTGAACGAGGTCAACTTTTCCTTCGCGTAATGCCCGGCCGGGACAGGCCAGCAAGGACGAGAAGGGAAATGCGGGAGTTACGTTACCTATTGCGACGTCACTCCCTCGTCAACGAGAAATCCAAAGACTGCGCCGATGAGAAGGCAACAATCCTGAAACGAATACTAGAAATTCAGGGTCTCTACGTCGAGAGTGCCCGACTTCCAGACCTCGGGGGCGAGGCGGCCTTCGATCTAGAAGAACTGGCAATCAACCCGGAACTGGCCGAGCAAATAACTGGTCCCGAGGTCCATCAAATCGCTCGCGACCAGTCCTACTTTGCCCACCGGGTAACGATCCAGCTCAGTGCCTTTTACGGCAGTCCTGAAGAACTATCGGAACTGATGGGCATGATCAACTCGCTTGCCCCTCGTTGGAAAAGGGACGGCGACGATCGCCACAGCGCCGTGGTCAACGAAGCCGGTTACCGCAGCCTTTGTGATTCGCATGGCGTACCGTACCCTGATCCGGCCATCGAGCCGATCGGCCGGAGTATCAAATGGATGAAACCGGCCAAAGACCCGAAACCGCCCCGTCGCTCCGCTCGCCTGAAACGGATGATCGAAAGCTTCGTCAAGGAGAAACTGTCGCAAAGACGGCGCAGCCGAAGCAGATGAATCCGAACCCCGCCAACCGCAAGGAAGGCGGGGCTTCGTTTAAATGCAAAACTCGGCTATATGTGAGTTATGGCTAAAGGTAAAGTGATCGTTTTCGGCGGCAATGATGGGGTTGGCAAACGGACGCAAACTCAACTCTTCGTTGAAAGACTGAATAAGTCGGGACGGATTTCGCCCGCCAAGGCAATTTTCTACACCTTCCCCGATTACGATAGCTTTTGGGGCGGTCTAGTAAGCCGTTATTTGGGGAGAGGCGAAGCGCTGGATGAAGTCATCGCCGGCGATCCGCTGCAGGCAAGTATGCTCTATGAGCTCGACCGCCGTGTTGTTGCCGTCAACTCAATGATCCCTGAATTAAAGAAAGGCAATTGGGTGGTTTGTGATCGTTACGTCGAATCCAATTTGGCGCATCAAACGGTCAAGTTTAAAAACAAGAAGGAACAGGAGCACTTCATTAAAGTTCTAACCTATTTGCAGCACGAGTATTTCGAGCTGCCTAAGCCAGATTTGGTTTTGATCTTGACACTACCGGCAGCGGTGCGCGCTGAACAAACCGAAAAACGAAGACGAGAATTCATGGCCAAAAGTGGAGGCAAGACGCATGCTCAGGTCGCCGAACGCGACCGACACGAGCAAGACTTAGCTTACATGGAGAGCGTTAATAGTTATTACCCGAAGTTAGCTAGGCGTTTCAATTGGCCAATTGTAGATTGTTCTAAGAACGGTGAGCAACTGAGCCGTGAGGAAATTAGCGATAAAGTTTGGCGTATTGTATCCAAGAAGTATCACTTTGCTTGACATATACTATTGTCGCCTGTTACCACAAGGCTGATGGCCAAATCCTCCGAAACAGAAAATCCGTTCGTAAAATTTGTTCCAGTAATTAGCGACGAGGGTTACGCCTACTTAGACGCCATCGTCACTAACACGCGAGACCAAGTCTATTCGTTCACCGACAAACTCTCGCCAGCGATCATTGGCGCCGCTATGGCCAGGCTTAGCCGAAGAGCAGGCGACCTGCGGATGACGCTGATTGAGGAATTTTCACAAACCGGCGAGGAAGACGCGGAGGCACTGTTTGATCGCGTTATTACCGCTTACGGTGATGACTCCGTTCAGCAGCTTGCGGGCGCGTACTTCGTGGTTGAGGGCGCTTCGAACTTACTGACCAAAGCCTTGGAATGGGGTCGATTTACTTCGCCACTCGAACAATCAACGCGCTACATTTTCTTTGACTCACGTGACATCAATGGCCGCTACCTGTATTTCACGCCGACCAATCTGCCAAGCGAAATTGCTCAGGATTATAACCAGACGATGGATGAGATCTTCAATCTTTATTCATCGATGGTCCGAGGACTAGCGGCTCATTTACGCGTCAAGAATCCCGAGCCGGCGGATCGCAAAGAACGTACCGCCTGGCTAAACTCTACCCGCGCTACGGCCTGTGACGCTATCCGGACAGTATTGCCGGCAGCTACAAAATCAACCGTGGGGATTTTTGCCAGCGCCCAAGCGATTGAGTACCTCGTGATGCGCCTGTTGAGCGAAGATTTAGAGGAGTTCCGCACAGTCGGTACTAAAACCCTGGCCGAGTGTCGTAAAGTAATACGGCCATTTTTGAAACGGGCCGATGTGCCGGAACGTGGTGGGGCGATCACCGCCTTCCTCTCCAACACTCGTACTAATTTAAGGCAATTCGCCGAGCGCAACCTCACAAGCAACGACAAGCTCCGCACCAGCGATGGCGACGTGATGCTCCTTGATCACTGGCCAAAAAATGAGGAGGAACTACTAGCAGAAATGCTTTTCGCGTACTCAGACTTACCGCAAAAAGAGATCCGACGCCAAGTGCAAAAATGGCCGCAGAAAAAAGTTGACCAGCTATTTAAGTTGTATTGTGGCGAGCGCTTGAACCGCCGACATAAGCCAGGCCGGGCGTTTGAGAAAGCTCATTTTGAATGGGAGATCTTAAATGACTACGGGACTTTTCGCGATCTGCAGCGCCACCGCGTTGTCGACGGCGAGGAGTGGCAGCGCCTCACGCCTGACTACGGTTATCATATTCCCGCGCTCGTGAAAGAAGGCGGCTACGAAGAAGAGTTTACAAAATGTTTCGAGCTGTCTTACGAGCTCTATCAGCGTTTAAGGTCATCTGGTTTTGAAGCCGAGGCGCAGTACGCAACCCTACTTGGACATAAAATGCGCTATCGCTATATCTTCAACGCTCGGGCGCTATTTCACTTCTTAGAACTCCGCACCGGTCCCGACGGTCACCCCGGCTATCGCCGTATTTGCTTAAAAATGTACGAGCAATTCGCCAAAGTTTATCCGCGGATCGCCAAGGCGATGAAATTTATTAATAGTCGCGAAGATCCGGAGCTGACCCGCTTGGCCGCGGAGCGTGCGGCGCAGTACAAACTTGAAAAACTAGGCCAACAAGCGCTATCTAGCGAATAAGTTTTCCGGACAGAACCCTAGATTAACCACCCCTAAACAGGGTATAATTTTCCAGCACCGTCTCGACGGCGCAGGAGGAAGTTTCGTTGTTTAATAGTAAAGATCCAATCATCAGCCTTTGGCCACAACTCATCGGTGCCGTCAACGCTGGAGCACTGGCCACCGCCGACAGTATCGGTGACGGCGACAAAGAGAACTCAGACCACCTCGCCGTTGAGGCAATCAACGCGGTGATGGATGGGATTGAGATGGACGGCCAAATCGTCATCGGAGAGGGTGAGCGCGACAACGCGCCAATGCTCTACATTGGCCAAAAGGTCGGTACCGGTTCTGGCCCCAAGGTCAGCATCGCCATCGACCCACTTGAGGGTACTGGGCCATGTGCCAAAGGCCAACGAGGGGCAATCTGTATTTTGGCTTGTGGCGATGCGGATGGCATCATCGGGGCAGCCGATGGCTACATGGACAAGCTTGCCGTTGGGCCTGATCTTGTTGATGTCGTCAATCCGACTGCAACAATCGCCGAGAACATCGAAGCGATGGCCCAACGTCTCGACCGAGAAACTCGCGGCATTACTGTCGCCGTCCTCGATCGCATGCGCAACCAATCCACCATCGACCAGATTCGGAAGACCAGGGCACGAGTGACGCTGATCACCGACGGTGACCTGTCCGAGGTCATCAACGCAATGGTGGCCGGTCACGACACTGATGCGGTCATGGGCAGCGGCGGATCTCCCGAAGGGCATATCGGCGCCTGCGTCGCCAAGTGTATGGGCGGCTCTCATTGGGGACGCTACCTTCATCCTGACGAGTTGGCCGAATTCCCCAAGGATCGAGGCAAGCTCTCCGACAACTACTGCGACCGAATGCTTGAAATGGGTATCGAGTTTAACCGTTACTACACGACGAACGAACTCGCGCCTAGCCAACGGATTGTAGTCGCCATCGCCCACGTCACACACGGCGTATTACGCGGAGAAGCGGTCAAACGCTTTAGCCACGGACACGTCATTCACTGGTCGGCGATGGGTTGCGAAGACGGCATTCGCTACCTGATCCCACCCTCCAGGATCGTAACAATCGATCACCCGAAGAAGGCATTTCGCCTTTAGAGTCCGACTTGGCCCGTCCCCGCAAGGGACGGGCCACTGTTTACTTACGCAACAATTCAACGAAAACTTCGCTCGGCACTTCGACCCGTCCCAGAGTCCGCAGTCGTTTCTTACCTTTCTTTTGCTTGTCTAATAGCTTGTTTTTACGTGTCACGTCGCCGCCGTAGAGTTTGGCAGTCACGTCTTTGCGAACGGCCGATATATCGCTGCGGGCAATTATTTTGCCGCCAATTGCTGCCTGCAAAGTGACCTCAAAATTCTGGCGGGGAATTAGCTCTTTCAGTTTTTGGACAAGATTTCGACCATAGGATTCGGCCTTGGAACGAACCATGTACTGAGTTAAGGCATCGATCTTGTCACCCGCAACAAGTAAATCAACAGCGACGAGATCCGCCGCGCGATAGTCTTTTAGCTGGTAATCCATCGAGGCGTAGCCAGAAGTGACCGATTTAAGTTTGTCGTAGAAATCGCTGATCACCTCTGAGAGCGGCGTCTCGTAACGACAGACGACTCTGTCGGCAACGTATTCAACGTCGACGAATACGGCTCGGCTTTGGGCGACAAGGTCGCTTACGGCACCGTAATGCTCCCGGGGACAAACAACTTCAAGCTCCACCCACGGCTCCATCCATTGCCCTTCTTCCTGTTTGTAGGCTACTGAGGGTGTCGTAACGAGGATATCGATGTCAAACTCTCTGTTTAGTCTTTCTTTTATTATTTCCAAGTGAAGCAACCCCAAGAACCCGATGCTGTAGCCCGGACCCAAGGCTTTTGAGCTAACTGGCTCGTAGGAAAGCGACGCATCGGAAAGCTTAAGTTTATCTAGCGCCACCGTTAGTTCCCGCTCTTTGCCAGGCTCTGGGAAAAACGAAGCATAAATCATTGGTTTTGACGTCTTGTAGCCCGGCAGGGCGCTCGTCGTACCAGAGGCAACAATCGTGTCTCCAACCCGGCAGTCATGAACCGTCTTTAAGCCCGTAGCGACATAACCGATCTCGCCGCTATCTAAATGACCGTTGTCGATTCTTTTTATTTGTAAGTAGCCAGACTGTAAGCAATCAAAGGCGGCGCCAGTCGCCTTCATTAATAGCGGCTGATTCTTCTTTAAATTGCCGCTGACAACTTTCACGTACGCTACCACACCAAGAAAAACGTCGAAAAAGGAATCAAAAACTAGAGCTTGAAGCGGTTCGTCTGGATTTGGTCTAGGTGGCGGAATTCTTTTGGCGATCGCCTCCAGTAACTCTTCCACGCCCTCACCTGTTTTGCCTGAAACGAAACAGATATCGTCTTCCGCGCACTTCAACGCCTTCACAAGTTGCTCGGCAGTTTCTTCGCTTTGAGCGTGCGGCAGATCTATTTTATTAACCACTGGAATAATAACTAAGTGACTATCTTCGGCTAGATGAAGGTTGGTTAGGGTCTGGGCCTGGATGCCTTGGCTGGCATCGACCAACAAGAGGACGCCTTCGACCGCAGCCAGAGAACGGGAAACTTCATAGCCGAAATCTACGTGCCCCGGGGTATCGATTAGGTTTAACTGGTACTTCTCGCCGTCATGCTCGTAAAACATCCGAGCCGGGTTCAGCTTAATCGTAATGCCTTTTTCCCGCTCTAATTCCATCGTATCGAGCAGCTGATCTCCGCTACCAACTTTGACCGTTCCGGTTTTTTCCAGCAGACGATCGGCAAGTGTCGATTTGCCGTGATCGATATGAGCGATGATTGCGAAATTGCGAATCGCCATTATTGCAACTTCGCACTCCTTCTCGTTTCACTCGAAGTAGTCGCAAAGTTACGGATATTCATTTTACTTTGCTCATTTTCTCGCTTTACTTGAAACTATTGCGAAATTACGGATATTCATAACAGGCAAATTGTAGCGGAAAACAGGTTCAAAGTCTCTACAGATACCCCGAATACTTGAATAACCACCACGCCGCGCCGATTAGGGCGACCCCTATGACAAAGAACCAAATTAGGCAGCCCCAATTAGCTCGATACCTTGAGCGGTCCACGTCTCCATAAAAATCTTGATCTGATTTATGTTTCATCGTTATTGGATCGCCGAGCGATGAGTTGCCACTGCTCTAGACGAAATGCTCGACTCCAAGCCCAGTAAAACACTAAACCGCCGGCAAAACCAATCGCGAGTGTAATTAGGTTAGCCATTGACGGTCTGGCGGCAAAGCCCGCAGCGATTGACGGACCAAGTTGTCTTAGAATGATAAAAACTAGCGCTGTACAGAGCGTCCCAACCACTACAGGGATGAAATTGTAGCGTCGCTGGTAGTCGAGCAACAGTACCCGTGCTGGAAGACGTAAGTTAAACCAAAGCAACGCAGCATTAAGTGCCGAACCGATGGAGAAGGCGAGCGATAGGCCACTGACACCGTAGTCGCCCCTAACAGCAAACGTCCACGCTGCGACCAGCGCGACGAGGATAGAGACAATGCTATATATCGTTGGGCGCCGGGTATCTGAGCGGGCGAAGTACGCTCGGGCGAGTAAGAGGACGGCGCCCTGAAAGAATAGTGAGACAACAAAGTTTGTAAACGTTGCGACGGCAAGGGCAGTCTCTACCGCGTCAACGCTGTGCCCAACTTCCAAGTAAAGGCTGATGATTTGCCAACGGAAAATGAGCAGGAACATTGTCACCGGTAGGAAAATAAAGATCAGCAGCCTGATCGCCTTACCGATCAATTCTTCAAACTGAGCGTTGTTGTCTTTGGCGATATGCCGGGCAAAATCGGGCAGGATTGCCATTGCTAGAGTATTGGCTAGTAATAAGACTGGTGCCGTTTGTAAGTCGTCTGTCAGCTTGTAGATAGCAATTGAGCCGTCGGTCAGATGTGAGCCGATTCGATAGAAAGCCAGGAGGAGAAGCTGGGTACCGGTGAGGGCGATCGTTCTCGGGATCATCAATCTGAAAACTTTCCGTACGGTTTCGTTGCCGAAACTGGTTTCAAAATTGAAACGCCAGCCCAGACGAATTAGCGTGGGTAGCTGCACTAAGAAGTGCCCGGCAGCGCCCAAGATTACTCCAAAGACCAAAACTGACAGGCCAAAGTCCGGTATTAATAATGCCGAAGCGATTATCGATAAGTTGTAGATCAACGGCGCTACAGCCGGCGCGAAGAAGAATTTCTTCGCCTGCAGGGCTGAGGTAGATAGCTGGGAGATAGTGAAGAATAGCGGACTCAACAGTAGTACCCTCGACAACGATAAGGTAAATTCCTGTTCACTCAGTGTGAAGCCAGGATAGATTATTGGAATAAGCACTGGCAGCAATAAATATAAAAAGACGAGCCCTACAACGATCGCCGTGAATCCGGTCGAGAGCAGAACGTTGAATGTTTTCCAGAATCTAGCGTTGTCACCTTCCGAATCAATCGTTACTAGCAACGGCAGGATTGCCGAGGAAAGGGCGCCAACAATAATAATGTTATAGAGAAGGTCCGGCAGTACGAAGGCAGCGTAATAGTTGTCGAGCGGCCCGAAGGTCCCAAAGGCAACACCAACACGATTGGCAATAATAACGTTTCGTAGCAGGCCAAGGACGTTACTAATTAGCACCGTTACGAATAGAATCCCGACCGCTTGTTTAAGGTTGCTGCTCTGATAAAAGAGGCCTCCGAGACGTTTAATCATCTATCCAGAAGGCCTGCGTTAGTGCTACTCGCTGTCGGTAGCATCAACGGCTCCGCGCTAACCTGACAAAGAAATAGAGCAGTAGGAAAAGTAAGATAGCGCCTCCGAATAGGAAAGCCATCGTTTTGTCGTTCCATGCCAGGACAAGCTCCGACTTGTTCAAGGTCACTGTCGGCTCTTTATACTCAGGGTCCAAAACAACCGTGCGCGCCTCAAGGGCAGTTTCGCCTACCTTAGGGGTCAGCTTCACGGCCTGCTTCTTGTCCGTAGCCGTTGTCACTTCAACAACATAGTAACCTCCGAGAGTACTTACTTGGCCTAGAGTAGCGTCGCCCTCGTGTTCAACGGTAAGACCAGCTGACTCGACAGTTTTGCCCTCGTCGTCGCGTGGAAAGATAAAGAGTGTAGAGGTCTGTTTGGATTTGGCGGGAAAGGCCACTACCTTAGAGCGGCCAGCCGAGAGCGTTCCTGTTCCCTCTGCAGTTGTTTTAAATGTTTTCAGCGCACCAACAACCCTGGAACGTTGCTGCGTTTCCTCGCCAAGTACTCGATAGTAATATTGTTGATTAGGGTCGAGGCTAGACAGATTAATAACGTGCGTGGCACTCTCCCGCGTCGTTTCCGCTTTATTACCAAGTGCTGGGGTGGGGCCAAATTCCACCGTGACTTTGCCGCTGGAAGCGAGGGTGACAAAGACCAGTCCCGCTCGAGCGCTTGTCTCGACGTAGCTAGAGACGATGCGCTGAGTGCCGAACTTAGCAGAATCATCGGTTTCTTCAGGCACTATTACCGGCAACTTGGCTTCTGGGAAAGTTATTTCCCCCACGTTACCTGCCGTGATTGTACCAGCACTGTCCTGAACGCTTTCAGCCGCGTTATAGACGAAGCTGCCCCTGACTTGGTCAACCGCCGAGAGCACTGTTGATTCCTGTGCGACTGTAACATTTGTCACACCCGCACCAGTCGCTAGAAAACGCACCGTCCCTAACTTCACCTCGCCCTGCAATGTAACGAGCGACGTCGAGCTCGTAATCGGTGCGAGAATCCAATCGACAGTATCAGTCGTCGACGCAAGCCGCAGCGTCTGCCAACCGATCGGTGGCACCGCTTCTTTGAATGTAAGTTTAGCGGCCTCGTAGCCTAACTTAACTTGAAGTCCCGAAACAATTACTTGGTTAACGGAGATAGAGTTGAGGCTTAAATCCACTGGCTGACCTTGGGCGACACGAAAGGTGGTGGGACTAAGCGTCAACGCTGAGAACTCTTGCTCGGCGCGAAATACGATTTGCTGCAATATTACAGATCCGGCCAATAACGCAATTGTCACTAGACTGACAATAATAAATGTTGCTCGCGTCGATATCAGCTTCATTGCCGCGCCTTCCAGGCAACGCCATCAGGGCGACTGGCGCCAGCGCCTTGATTCAATGTCACGAGTGAATAGTCGATAATCCCGACATTACCGTCCTTATCAACGTCGGCTGACTTCGAGTAGCCGCCTACTTTCATGGCTTCTTCAACTACAAGCTTGTCTTGTGGGTCGATGGCGTTATCGTTATTCAAATCGCCCAGCATAATTGGGTACTCCATGCCCGATGTAATCGGACCCGTCGCAACTATTCTAAAGGCGCGCACTTCATTTAGGCGAGCGTAAATATAGTAGCTCGTAGCCTCGTTAAGCTGTGATCTATCGAGCGGAATTAACTCGCAATTTTTAACTATTACTTCAGCGTCAAAAATAATCTTCTCCTCATCGCCTCGTGTTATGACAACCTCGGCTGATGGTGGGCAAAATTTAGTTGGCCGATTAGCTAGCATAATTCCGTAGGCTGTTTCGAGATTGTTGCGCTGCCTCTGTCCCTGCCACCAGATAAAAATTGGGGTGACGACCAAGAGAGCGATAATAACTATCCAGACAATTCGGCGCATTAGTTTCAGCCTACCACACCCGTTATATCAGTACTACGATTACTAACGGTGTGTTTTGACGTAGTAATGGACTGCCAGCCAACACAGAATTATCGTCCCGATGACAACCAGGTTAAGAAGTAGAATTGGCAGGTACGGCGACGCTACCCCGGGGCCACCGCAGAAGTTCTCGACGACAAAGCTCTCCGAACAAGCGTAGAACTGTTTGCCGTATAGCAGGATCATTATTAGGTTCACCAGTAGCACTAGAACGGCTGAGGTTGTCAAAAAGACTCTGCCTAAGCGTCGCATCAGCCACAGCCCTTAGTTCTAGGATATGATAAAAGCATGTCGTCTCGACTTTATCTTAAGGTCATTATACTGACCCTACAAGCAGCCGTTTTACTTTTCTTGCCCTCCGGTGTCGCCGCTAAGGTCGAGCAGAGCGTTGATCTCGCGACACTGAACCTAGAACTTCGGCAGGACGGGTCTTTGGAGGTTGTGCAGGAGCTGATATTCGCCTCTCCGACCAGTTTGAATTGGCCTATCTACGGCGAGTTAACCAAGCTCTCGTTGAGTGGTGACGGTGTGCCGATACAGCCCAGCGAGATCAAACAGCAGCGAACTGGCGATCAAGTTAACCTGATCGCCGAGACGCCTCACCAGCTTTGGAGTTTAACCTACCGGGCCTCATCAAAACTGATCCGGTCTAAAGAGCGAGATCAGCTATATTTCCAAGTCTTAAGAGAGTCAGGTTTCTCGGTTAAACAACTGCGCACTACTTTCAAATTGCCGGCCGAGGCCTCCGGGGACGGACTAACGGGAAATATTTACGCTATCGGTGGCGTCGGACAAACCCGCGTTGAGCGGCCCGATAGTCAGACCCTGACTTATCAAGCCTCATTCATGGGCCCGAACGCGATACTAACCATTAACGCGCACTGGCCTAAAAGCGTTCTTCACCTCAGTTTGATTGAAGAACTACGTTTGGCCTTAGAAAATCTGGAGATCGTACCCTTTCTTGTACTTGGGATACTCTTGCCGTTGCTTGGATTGGCGGTGCTGCTACGACTCTTGGCTAGGCAAAAAGCTATCGAGAAACCGAACAAACGCCTGCGCACCACAGTGCCAAGTGCGCTATCGCCGCTCGTGGTTGGCACGCTCGTAGATAAGAAAGTCTACCCGAAAGAAATCGTGGCCATGTTAATCGACCTCTGCCAACGCGGCTATATCGTTATCGTTAAAAAAAGCGGGCAGTATTACTTGAGCCAACGCCGACAATTTGATGATCGGCTAGAGCCTTGGGAGCAAGGCATCCTAGAAGCGCTCTTCCCCGTCGCTAATACAAAACTGACCGAAAGCGAAATGCGTGCGCTCAACCGTCAGTCGCTTTTTAATCCGAAAGTTCGTCGGGCGTTTGACGATATCTACGAGATCGTGACTCGCAAACAATATTTCGCCGAGAACCCGCACCGTACACGCGTCCGATACAAACTTTTTGCCTTGTCGCTTTATTACTTGAGCGTGATAGGCGCAATCTGGATTGCCGTAACCGGCACGTCGCCGTACTTGCTGCTACCGGTCGCCGGCACGATGATCTTCTGTCGACTGATATTAAGGCTAACCCCAGGTCTAGTGCGCTACACCCAACTTGGGTTAAACGAGCGGGCGGAGTGGCTAGCCTTTGCTAACTACCTCTCAGAAGCTCAGCCGCTCTCACTTGAAGCAGCCCGTAATCGAGTGTTCGAAAAATATCTGGGATATGCCATCGCCTTAGGCAAAACTAAAAACTGGGCCGGCCGTTTCGATATCTCGGAAATGATTATCATTAAGCCCGACTGGTTCATCAGCTACGAAGAAACTAGCACCAGCCAATTCGCCAGAGAGATTGAGCAATTTAGTAAAACTATCTCCACAATGCTCACCGAAATGCGCGGCCCGCTGGTTAACTAGAGCGAGCCCACCTTGGCCATAACTTTGCCTATAACGAACGACTCTGGCACTGGCCCCCATGCCCTGGAGTCACTTGAGTTGCCTCGATTATCACCCATCACGAAGTACTCGCCCCCAACCAGCGTTCGCTCCATTTCCGGCACCGTGATGACACTTTTTTTAAGATAAGGCTCTTTTAGCAGGACGCCGTTAATGTAGGTTTTGCCCTGTTTTATGGAAATGGTTTCTCCGGGCAGCGCAACAATCCGCTTGATAAACCGCTTCTCCGTCTCGCCAGGAAAGAACATGGCCACAACATCGCCGCGCTCCGGCGCACCGGTAACGTAAGCGATCTTGTTAACGGTCAGGATTTGTCCGTCAGCGAATGTCGGTACCATGCTCTTGCCACGAACTATAAGCGCCGTATAGAAAAAGTAGTGTACGACCAGCCCCACAAGTAGGAAAATTGTGGCTACCTTTGAGAAATCATAAACCCAGCCTGTAACCCAATAAAGTCGCTCCGAAAATGGCGCTTGCCTACTCCCTGCAACAGTAATGCCCTCCATAGCTTTAGTTTGCCTTTATTACGAGGCGCTGGCTAGTTGCTCACCGGAGCGGTTTTCAGTGTCCCGAGTATGGTACGCAGATCGTCGTCTTCAAGCGTTTCTTTGTCGAGTAGTAATTTCGACATCTCATGGAGCGTTTTCATCTCCTTCTTGAGAATTTCCAGAGCCTGCTTCCAGGCACGGTTAATAATGGTGTGAATTTGCTCATCAATTTCTGAGGCGACTTTCTCCGAGTGAACTTTATGCATGCCCATTTCCCGGCCGAGGAACACCATCTCTTCGCGTTCGCCAAGTTTAATTGGCCCAAGTTCGCTCATGCCAAAGATTGTCACCATATTGCGGGCGATTGAAGTTGCCTGCTCTAGATCATTTGAGGCACCGGTCGTAACTTCGTTGAATATCAATTGCTCCGCCGCGCGACCGCCTAGAAGCTGAACGATCTGTTGCTCAAATTTGGTTTTTGGCACTAAGCGGCGATCTTCACTTGGTAGCGACAAGGTGAACCCTAAGGCCATGCCACGCGAGACGATTGAGACTTTATGAACATCATCCAATTCGGAAAGAATATGACCGATGATCGCGTGCCCCGACTCGTGGTAGGCAACAATTTCTCGTTCTTTACCAAGCATAATATGGCTGGTACGTTCCGGGCCGAGCATGACTTTTTCGATGGCGTTACGAAAATCTTTCTGCTCAATTTGCTTGCGATTTTCCCGGGCGGCCAAAATTGCTGCTTCGTTAACGATGTTGCGCAGATCCGCACCGGCTAGTCCTGGTGTGGTTTTGGCGACTTCATTAAAATCAACGCCTTTAGCAATCGGCTTATTTCGAGCATGAACTTCAATAATTTCTTTGCGCTCTTGTCGGTCAGGAATATCAAGGGCAACTTTACGATCGAATCGACCGGGGCGTAGCAGGGCCGGGTCGAGCACGTCTGGCCGGTTAGTCGCGGCGAGTATGATGACATTAGTATCAGTGTCGAACCCGTCCATCTCGACAAGAATTTGGTTCAAAGTCTGCTCGCGTTCGTCATGCGAGCCACCCAAGCCAGTGCCGCGCTGACGGCCAACAGCATCTAGCTCATCTATGAAGATTACTGCCGGCCCGACGCGTTTAGCCTTAGCGAAAAGATCGCGGACTCTTGAGGCGCCGACGCCGACGAACATCTCTACGAATTCTGAAGCAGACAAGGTGAAGAAGGGAACCTCGGCTTCACCAGCCACGGCCTTGGCGAGCAAGGTTTTACCAACGCCTGCCGGACCGTACAGCAAAACACCTCGGGGGATTTCCGCGCCAAGCGCTTTGAACTTACCCGGGCTCTTCAAAAAGTCGACGATTTCGACTAATTCTTGTTTGGCGCCTTTTAGCCCCGCAACATCTTTAAAGGTTGTTCGTTTTCGTGGATCGGCGATTTTGGCAGTTGAGCGTCCAAAGGAAAGCGCTTGCATGTTGCCAGCTCGTGCCTGCCGACTCATGAGCCACAGAATCAGTATCAATAGGGCAAATGGCAGCATCACCGAAAGCAACGTCGTCCAAAGGGCACCAGAATCAGGATTATCGATCTGGAGCTTAACTTTGTCGCCAGTGATGCCGTAGTCTTTAAGGCCCTGGCTCGCCTCTTTGAAAGCTACTAGCTCACGCTGGTCCTTGGTGATAGCAATCACTTTATTACCTTCAACGCGGATAAGCTCGACCTTTCCCTCTTGAACCTCCTGGGCAATTTGGGAGATGCCGACGTCTTCGGTTTTTTTGGAATTTGGCCCAAGCAAAATTACCCAGCCGATTAGGGCTAGAAATAATACTGTGACAATAGAGACGATCTGACGCGTGACGCGGTTACGCTGCGGCATGTTCCATATTTTATACCGAAAGATATGAAATATCGAGGTAAATCTGCAACCGGCAGATTATACCGATTGGCACGAAGTGCTGAGGTAAATCTGAAACGGCAGATTATACCGGTAGAAATCAAATATCCAGGTAGATCCGTATCAAGTGGGTAGCCCGAGATGCATTAGATATTCCAGAAAAGTCAGCTCACCTCCGACTAGATTCAACCTTGATTTTTAGATATAATCCGATATTAGCGGGGTAGGGGAATGGCACCCCGGTTGGCTCATAACCAACAGGTACAGGTTCGAATCCTGTCCCCGCTACTAGAACAAAACACTAGCCTCAATGGCTAGTGTTTTGTTTTGCTGGCGTGAAGGAGGCGAACAGCCAGCTTCAGCTGGCGTGGTTCGGATTCGAGCATACTTTTAGTATGCGAGAATTGCCGAACGAAGTGAGGCGGGTTCCTTCCTGGACGAAGGAGCTTTCCGAGCAGCGCTAGCTGCGAGACTTCCTGTCTTAGAAACACACTTTCCTGCCCCCGCGCCTTCATCCCCCACCATCCCCTTCTCCTTCATATATACGTCTAACCTTGATACAATTACGCGAGAACTTTTACGCGCCGGGGTAGCTCAGTCGGTTAGAGCGCCACACTCATAAAGTGGAGGTCGAGAGTTCAATTCTCTCCCCCGGCACAGGCACGAAACGAATCTGGAGGGATTCGGTTTTGTCGTACCTAAACTTGCAGGACGGAGAAACCATAATGAACGAATCTTCAACGAAGGGCTGGGTCTTGATGTCTGTCGACAATCGAGACAAGCCCGCTTTACCGGACAAGGCGAAGCGTCTTCTTGCTCTTGGCTACTCAATCGCCTCAACGGGCGGGACGGCCAAGTGCCTCAAAGTAGCGGAGGTCGAGGTCACGGACTTAAGTGACATCATCGACTTCCCGGAACTCTTCAACGACCTCGTCAAAACGCTTCACCACAAGGTCCATGCGGGCATTCTTGCACCGCAAACCTTGGAAGCGAGCGAGAAGCTCAAGGAGCTTGGCATCGACCGAATCGTCGGTGGCTACGTCACGATCTATGATGGCGCGGGCGCCATCGCTGACCCCAATAGCACGCGGCGCCAAATCGCCGAGAAGCAGGACATGGGCGGCCCGGGAATGATTGGCTCATTCGCCAAAGCCGCGGAGCTCAACGCTTGCGACGGCCACTACGGGACGTTTGTCGCCACCTCCCCCGAGATGTGCGACAAGATTCTCGATCGCCTCGAGTCCGGAACGCCGTTTGACGACGAGATCGTTCATGAAATGGTCGCCGAAGGCTTCATGACCGTAGCCAGACATCGCGGTGTAGCCGCGGTTCACTACGGCGACGGTCGTTACTTCGCGAACTTCGGTGAGCTTCACCGCACGTTGCGACGGGCAGAAAACCCGCAGCAGGGCAAAGCGCGTCAGTATCGTGCACAGACGAGCGACCCGCTGGCAACTCATGCCTTTCAACTCCTAAACGGCGACCCCGGCTCTGTTAACACGACAGACCTGGATCGCGGTGCGGACTTCGTCGTTCGGGTTGGGGCCAACTTCGAGAAGAACGCTCTTGCCAAGCCATTCGTTGCCGCAGCGATGAAGCACGGGCAGCCGTGCGGCGTTGGCATTAGCTTCGAATCGACGCAGGACGCGATTCGTAAGATGATCGCCAGTAACACCCAGGCCATCTTTGGGGCGACGGTCACTACTTCATTCCGGCTTGGCGCACCCGACGCCCACGACCTCGTTTACTACATGATGGAGCCTGCCGAAGAAGGTGAGCCGTCCAATCGACGGTTAATCCACCAGGTGGTAGCGCCCTCTTTCAGCGACGAGGCGATCGCTAGCTTGAAGGTGAAGAAGGACATCGTCCTTTATGGCAACCCGGCCCTCGAGAACGCTGGATTGGGCATGATGAAACAAGAGCCGGATCGCCGCCCGCTTCGCGGCGGCGAAATCGTTCAGCAGCCGCTACCGCCGTTCGACCTCTTCTCGCATCTGGTGGAGTGGCCGCTCGGTGACCCATCACAGGACGAGGTCTACGACGTCGTCCTCGGGGCGACAATCTGCGAGTGCGGCGTCAGCAACACCGTCACGCTTGTGCGCGGCGGGATGTTGCTCGGCAACGGTGCTGGTCAGACCGATCGGGTGACGGCGGCGAAGCTGGCGATGATGATCGCTCGCGACGCCGGACACGACCTGAGGGGAGCGGTCGCTGTCAGCGACTCCTTCTTCCCGTTCCCAGACGGCCCGACGCTATTGTGCGCCGACGCCAAGGTCAACGTGATCTTTGCCACCAGCGGCTCGAAAGCCAAAGGCGGTGGCGATCCCGAGACTTTGCGCGTCTGCCAAGAGCACGGCGTCAAGCTCGGCTGGGGGCCTGACGAATACTACCGGATGTTCCGGTTCCACTAGGCCGTCATAACGGCCAAGAACTTGAGGCGCGCCCAAACGGGCGCGCCTCTTCCTTATATTTAGCTACCGAAAAAGTACCCCCACCAACGCGAGAAGTTTGTCGGCGGAGTAGGCGAGGCGACTTCGGTGTTTTCATAGATAGTGTCTTCAAGAGTGGTACCGTCTTTACTATATTCGACGCCACGAACTTGCATCACCGTCTCATCGGGTAGCTTCAGGCCCAAACGTCGCCTAGCCTCCACATCTTGGTACGACGGGCTCTGGTAGTAAGCGATCAACAGCGACATTTTTTTATTACGTAGCTCTTTATTTGTGAGTTCTGTTTGCACTTCGGAAAGACGCTCGTGCAATTTATTGTTACGGATTATCAAACGAACATTGGAATATAACGCAAAAACTACCAGTAGAATTACTAAAATTCTCCCCAGAAGTTTTTGCGTGTTAGCGAGAACCATTGCCACCAACACTCTAGCATCTAGAGATAACAAAAACGATCCCCGAAGGGATCGTTTTTGTCGCTTAAAACGCGCCTACCCTAACTACTTACGTCTGGCCGGTCGACCACGACGCTTCGTGCGAGGTCGCTTTGTTCCAGCTGCCACGGGCGTTTTTACATCTTTCACTACTTGCTTGCTCGTCCCGCCGTTGCCATCACGCATTGAGCGCGATAAGGCGTAAAAACTGCCAGCAATTATCAAGAGTAGGGCAATCACAACCCCGATTCGAACCCAGTCTTGGTCTGAAGCTGCGCCGTCGGCACTGTCATCGCCGAGTGGCGCCTTGTCGGCTTCAGGTTCGCTCGCCTGAACTGGGGGAATGATCTCGGCGCTAAATCCGCTAGGGACAGAAGCGCGTCGGACTTGTCGCGTCCCGCCTAGTGCCTCCGTCTTAGTGACCTGCTTGCCGTCAACGAACTCTACAGTTGTTTTGACGCCAGGGGTCAAGCGGAACTCAAAGGCATTGCTCGAAGACGATTCGTTGCCGTATTTGTCAAAAGCCAAGACCTTGAAACCGTACGTCGCGCATCCCTCAAGATCGAGCGCAGCTGTGGTGGAAGTAAATTCCATTGAAAGCTTTTCTACTCCACCCGCGACATAGCTGACCTTGTAGTACGCCGTGTCCGGACCGTTATCCGTCCACTCAAGAGTTACCCGACATGGCCTGTCCGGACAGACTGCGACTGATTTATTGAGCGTTGGAGCGTTCGGAGCAACGGTATCGTTAGTGAAGGCCTTCGCCTCACTTGAGTTACCCGCGGCATCAACCAGCTGCACCCAAACTTGGGCGTAACGGTTGTCGCCAAGACCCATGACACTGAAGCTACCGTCGGCGTTAGCCATTACCGAGTTGATGAGGACTTTAGTTGTTTCGGCCGGATTGCGATCGAAAACATAAACTGTCACGCCAGCCTCGTTTGAGGCGCCGGCGTTACCGCCGATCGTGTCGCTATTGCCCGGCTTATTCTGCGCGATCACGACTTTATTGACGTCGAGGATCGGCGCCAAGTTATCGAGAGCCTGAACTTGCAGAATCCCTGTTGGGACCGAGTGCTGATTGTTGAAGTCGATCGACTCAATTGTCACTTCGTAAGTCGCTGGGGCATTCAGTAAGCCTGTTAGAACAGCGCTTAGATTCAGCCCAGCATTAGTGTTCAAGAAGCCGACATCTCCAAGCTTACGGTAGTTGACCTGATAGCTCGTGACGTCCGGTGAGCCACCGGCCTGCCAGTATACGGTTACCGAGCCGCCGTTATCGTTCGGCGTGTCGATCGCCATTAGTGGCACTGGCGCGTTCGGCGCCGATGTATTGACCGTGATTCCATTACTTGATGCCGTGTTGCTCAGTAGGTTAACTCCGTTGACGGCAATGACGTTAATGAAGTAAGTCTCGTTCTCGCTTAACGGGGAGCCGGTGAAGTCAAAGTTATAGCTCAGAACATTGCCGACATTCGTCAGCGCCAAGGTGTTATTAACCCCGGCAGTAGTTCCTACGCCGGCAAGATAACTTATAACCCCTGATTCAGGGTCAGCAAAGCCAGACCAGCTGGCGCTAAGTGCTGTCGGGACAGCAGTAAAGTCGCCTCCGTCCATGACTGTGCCAGCAGTGGCTACGGTCACGTCGTTTACGAATTTTGGCGTCGCTAGGGTGTTTGTCGCCGTAGCATCCAAATTCGCGTTGCCAACACCAGTGTGCCAGCTACTAGCTAGCGCCCCATCTTCGATTACCGCGTTGCGTTCCAAAGCCGCTTTCGTAGCGGTGTTGGTGCCGCCAAAGTAATCAGCGACGTTACAACCCATTTCGTCAACCTGGGTTGACGCCGCGTCCTGTAGAA
This sequence comes from Candidatus Berkelbacteria bacterium, assembly GCA_016432625.1. NCBI lineage: Bacteria > Candidatus Berkelbacteria > Candidatus Berkelbacteria bacterium. Next base: position 92,648 of record CP066697.1, on the reverse strand, counting down.
CAATCGGCAGACAGCTATTACCGACCTGCAGTGTCGTTGTTACATAATCAGGCGTTACGTTTAGCACTGAACTAGCGCTAGTCTTGTCGTAATTACTGATTAGAAAGTAACCGCCCGGCGCAATCGTCCCTGCGGGAATCACTAAATCACCGCCACTGGAAACGTTAGTCAATTTCCAGTTAGTTAAGTCCACTGTATTGGTCTCACTGTTATTACGTAGCTCTATCCACTCGTCAGCAGCGCTTGCTTCCGAGCCCATCCACATAATCTCGTTAATGACCACTTCTTGTGTTCCGGCCGCGTGTGCGGCGCTAGGGGAGAACAGCCATACGGCCGCCTGTCCCTGAACAGCCAGAAGGACAACGAGAAAGCGGACAAAGAGTTTTTTCAATCTCTGCATTTTTCTCCTTCTAGTTGTTAAAGAGCCTTGTCGCACCTAAAAAAGGGCGAAACGGCCCCTCCTTATATTTTCCCCTCTTTAAACCCTAGAAGTGGTCCCCTAAGGATCTAGTCAACAAGATACCGCATTGGTTCACCTTGTCAAACCTGGGTGTAGCGGATTGAGTCTGACCGGCTGATAGAGTAAAATCAACTGGTTCGGGAGTATAGTGAAGGGTTGCAGAGCGCCAAGCTTACTGCTGGGAACTGTGGGCGGATAGCTCAATGGTAGAGCGCCAAGCTTATACCTTGGTGGTTCCAGGTTCGAGCCCTGGTCCGCCCACAGTTTTCAGCAGCTGCGTCAGCAGATACCTTGGTGGTCCTAGGTTCGAATCCTTGTGCTCCCGCCAAGCCAGACGGTTCATAAGTGAACCTGTTCTTGGTTCAAACGTGTTTTGTTTACACGCCAAAAGTCGCCTGACAAGAGTTCGAATCTCACCTCATCCTTGAAAACGGCCATACACTTGTTAGAATTTGGCAAATGGAGATTCAGACAAGACCCTACGGCACCGAGCTAATGCTCGACATGCATGGCTGTAACCCGGAAATGTTCACCAAGGAGAATTTAGGTAAGTACATTTCCGAAGTACTGGAGCTCATTCAGATGGAACGCCACGGCGAACCAGTCTTCTGGGAAGACAACAGTGGGATCCCTCATCTTGACGGAGTGTCGGCTATGCAGTTTATAAAGACAAGCACCCTCGTGATCCATTGCATGAAGCTGATGAAGCTCTCCCTCGTCAACATATTCTCCTGTAAAGAATTTGATCCCAAGGTTGCCGAAGAGTTCACTAAGAACTTCTTTGGCGCACAAGCCGTTGTTGCGCGCGTTGTGACTAGGAACTAATGTTGCTGGAATACTTTCATTGCTTTCGTACGACAAGGTTCGGAGATTCGTTCGGTAGACGCAACTTTCCGAAGTAGTGTTTTCCAGATATGATCTGGGTGCGAATGGCGTTCAGGCGTCTCCACATGTTAGTAATTCTTGCCGGTGGACCATCGGCCGAGCGCGAGGTATCTTTTGCGACGGCAAAAACTATTCAAGATTCCCTGCAACGACAAGGCGTCAAGTTCGTCGTTATTGATCCAGCGAAACCAACTTGGCTCGAGGAGCTCGTTGCCGCCAAACCTGAGAAAGTCGTGCTCGCGCTACACGGAACTTTCGGCGAAGACGGCAAGGTACAACATATTCTTCAAGAGAATAATCTCCCTCATACCGGATCGGGCGCGACAGTCTCAGCGCTCGCTTTCGATAAGCTAAGAACGAAAGATTTAGTGGCCTCTCTTGGTGTGGCCGTTCCCAAAACCCTGTCAGCCAACGATTCTCTCAACTTTCCCGTCGTCGTGAAGCCTAACAAGCAGGGCTCAAGTTACGGCGTATCAATTGTCAGCAAAGCTAGCGAGCTATCGGTCGCCCTAGAGCTGGCCCAGAAATACGACGAGGATAGCAAGTTTATTATCGAGGAGTTAATCCCGGGGACAGAGCTGACTTGCGGCGTTATTGACGTTTTCGGGTCATTGCAAGCTTTGCCGCTCGTTGAGATCGTTCCTAAGGCGTCGTTTTTTGATTATCAGGCCAAGTACAGTAACGAGAGTGGTTGCGAAGAAATCTGTCCCGCCCGGATTGAAGCCAAACTCACCGAAGAAATTCAGGAGAAATCTGTGTCCATATATAAGAAGATGGGCGCACGGTCCTACGGTCGCCTGGACTGGATTTTACGCGACGGCCAACCATATTTTCTAGAGATAAACACCCTACCTGGCATGACCCCAACTTCGCTGATTAATAAAGAATTATCTGCCGCCGGAATAAATTTCGATGATTTTATTAGAAATCTCCTTGCATCGGCCCGATAAATACGTCACAAAGGCATCAAGAAACGCTAATATTAATAGATGAAAGACGTTAAACGCCTGGCAATCATTGTTGGCTTGTGTCTTACCTGCGCTGTAGCGCTCGTTGCCGGCGTGGCTGCTGTTACTGCCTTTGCCTACCAGAACCGACTCTCGCCCCGCACGATAATCGCCGGCGAATCAGTCGGCAATATGTCTACTGCCGAGGCAGAAAGAATAATTGCCGCCAAACAAAATAGCCTTACCGCGGCCACGCTTACCCTCACTTACAACGACAAAACTGAGGCCGTTCCGCTAACGGAACTCGGCGTGGTTATTGCTGGTCCAGAATTAAACGTTCTTCTCGCTCCTAATAACCAGTGGGACTGGCTCGACTTAAACTACTGGAGCAATTTCTTCGGTAAAAAGGAGATCGGCCTGCTCTACGAGATAGACAAGGACGTGGCACAGAAGAAAATCGAAACCGTCTTCGGCGTTACCAGCACCGCCCAGAGCGCCGCACTCGCCGTTAACAACGGCCTTCTCGAGGTGGTACCAAGTCGGGTTGGCGAGTCTATCGGCCTAGATTTAGTTGTCGCCGCCGTTGGACAATTACTCAGGACCGGCTCGGCCGACGCTGTACCTTTGGCGGCAGCTGAAGTCGCTCCTTCTGTCACGACCGAGGTCGTAAACCGTACAAAAACCGAAATTGAAGCCGCCCTTCAACCGATTTATTTAGCGGGTGATGGACGAAACTTCATGATTCCCGAAGCTCATCTATACGACCTAATTGATTACCAAACCAGTAACGGTCAATTGCTCTGGTCGATCAACAACGACAAGCTACAGGGTTATCTTGCGAGTAAAATCGCCGGCCGGATCAATCTGAAGATGGTCGAAAAGCTCATCCAGTCAGATACTCAACAGGTTACCCAAGAAGGGCGTGACGGCAAATCGGTTGATATGAATACCTTAATCTCCGCAGTTAAGCGAACAATTACCGAACAAACCCCGACCAAAGACGCGCCGATTCAGATAGGTGTCGTTACGACCGCCTTCACCCAAAAGACAGTTGAACCAGACTACGTGCCCGGCTTAGTAGAAGGACTCTACATAGACGTCAACCTGTCAAAGCAGCGCCTCTTCATCATGAACGGCACGACTAAAGTTGCCCAATACCTCATTTCTAGTGGTAAACGCGGCACGCCTACCCCCGTCGGACGGTTCTACATTAAGAATAAGATCGCCCTAGCTCAATCAAGGCTTTTCCCCGGCATCTGGATGGAAAAATGGAACGCTCTGGCCAAGAACTCTGACGGCTCCGGCTATGAAGGCTATGGGCTGCACCGAGTCCCTTGTTTCGATTCAGCGTGTAATTCGCGAGAACCATCGAGCCACTTGGGTCGGCCAGTATCGCACGGCTGCGTCCGTATCGAGGACTCTGGCGCTGACTGGGTTTACGACAATGCTCCCGTAGGCACCCTGGTCAACATTCACCTCTAGGGAATTCAGGCACCTCTATCGATGATGCGGGCTAGCAACCGCCTGTCCTCCGTACTCAACTTTTCTTGGACCAGTAGTTTCTCTTGCAGATAGAAGCGTAGCGCCGCGCGATTGGCCGCGATTATTGCCTGAAGCTGGGTGACTACTTTATCAGCCGAATCGTGACCGACTGAAGTCTCGAGAGCCCTAACCTGGCCCTCTATACGACGCAGACGGGCTATTAATTGCTGTTGCGTTTGTTTATCCACATTACCCCTTTAGATTTTTATATACCTACCCTGGGTATTATTAAAGATGTGGATATGTGAATTGCGAAGTATCAGCTACGTGCTGTCTACAGTTCTGTAACTTGGCCGAGTTCGGGTGCAACAACACTGACGTGCGGTATGGCGCGCTTTATATTTTCTTCGAAAAGTGCGGTTTTATCGGCATCAGCATGCACCACGAAGACCTTGGCGTTATCGGCATAACGGAGACCGTGGAGCCAGTCTAACAGCTCCGAGTTATCCGCGTGGCCAGAAAAGACATCCGCGCGCACTACCTTAGCTCTAATCGGTATTCGCTCGCCGAGAATGTTGACGGTAGACGCGCCGCTTAGGATATGGTCGCCAAGCGTGCCTGGAGCCTGGAAGCCGACAACCAGCAGGTAGGTATTGGGCCAACCAAGATAGCGTTTCAGATGGTGATGAATGCGGCCGCCTTCCATCATGCCCGAGCCAGCGATAATTATTTTTGGCGGCGCCTGCTCATTAATGGCTTTTGACTCATCGACGGACGTCGCCAGCGCCAGACCCTTAAACGAGAAAATATCGTCGTCAACTCGACGGACTTGTTGGACGTCCTTGCGGTAAAGCTCTTGGTGGCGTTCAAAAACTTGAAGCGCCTCGATGGCGAGCGGGCTATCAAGAAATATCGGGATTTTCGGCAATTGGTGTTTGTTAAACAAGGTGTTTAAGAGGTAGAGGAGCTCTTGGCTACGCTCTACGGAAAACGCCGGTACGAGCAGTACGCCTTTGCGCTCGGTAACCCAATCCACCGCTTCCCTGATGACCGCCAAGCGATCCAGTTTGTCTTCTCGCTCTCGGCCACCATATGTGCCTTCGGTGACGACAACGTCGGCCGCGAAGCCAGTTTCCGGCTGAGGCAGCAGAACGTTCGGGGCGTGACCGACGTCACCGGAAAACACAATGCGTTTACCGCCTGCTTCAACGCTAATTGCAGCCGACCCCAAAATATGGCCGGCGTCGTAAAGCGTGAACCCGTCGCTACCGAGCAGTGCGTGCCGTTGGTGATATGGTACCGCCTGAAACATCTCCAGTGTGCGCTGTAAATCAACTCGTTCAAACAATAGCGGCTTACCAGTTCGCTCGTGGCGATGCGTCGCCAAATCAAGCGCGTCCTGCAGAACCAAACCAGCTAGTTCGATAGTTGCTTCAGTAGTAAAAATGGGGCCTTTATAACCGCCTCGCACCAGCATCGGTAGGCGACCGATGTGATCGAGGTGAGCGTGTGTCACCACGACCGCTTCAACTTCGGAGGGATTATAGGCAAACGGCTCGTCGTTGTGCTCGGTAATCTCGTCCGCTCCCTGAAACAGGCCGCAGTCGACAATGTATTTATGCTCACCGGTGTCAATAAGAAAATTCGAACCAGTTACCTCACCGGCCGCGCCGTAGAAACCAAGTTTAACCATCAGCACCGCGGGCAACTCGTCGCAGGTCTTCGTGGGCCATCTTGAGAACTTTCTGGACTAAGCGTTTCGGATCCTCGTCGAACACAATCAGGTTGCGGCCACGATGAGCCACGGTCAGCAAATGGTCCAATTCATCAGAGATGCCGCCGGAGTCTGTCAGGATGCCGATCGGCTTTTTATCTTCAAAGGCAATCGTGAACTCGTTCAAGGTTCCAATACGGCCATGGATGAAAATCACCGCATCAGTTGCGCGAATGAATAATAGATTGCGTCCGGAGTATCCAAACCCAGTGTATATCGCAAAATCAGTGTATTTGTACGGTAGTTTATAGCGCCGAACGTGGTCGTGAAAGCTAGAGGCCGGCGAGATGCCTAAGGTAAAACCGCGTGCGCGTTTGGCGCCGCGGGCCGCTTCGTTGGGTATGCCGGTCGTGTCTCCGGTTACAACAATCGCCCCAGCGCGTGCCAGGTAGTAACCGATAAGTTCAGCTTTGCGCGCTGCTTCCTTGCCCGAAATGACCGCTGAACCAGAAACTCCTACTTTGATCTGTTGCATCTTATACCTCACCCCGAACTATATTAGTAACGATGTGACAGATATGAGTGATACGAATAATCTGTTGAATTTCCCCTCCTACTAAACATTTAACCTGGACGTAGACGTTTCGTAAAGGCGGCTGTCCTGATTGTTTCGAGAGTGCCGCTGCGGTAAAATATGCCAGTACCTTATTGTTTGAGTGAGTACTTTTTATAAGAAAGTCTCGCGCAGGACGAGCGGGCATGGTTGCCGCGTAGCGGCAGAGCGAGTCCGAGCGGAAGGACAAAATCCTCGCTGGGGATTTTGAGCCGTCTTTCGCTAAAAAGTACGAACGTATTCCGGAGTAGCTCAGCGGTAGAGCAGTGCGCTGTTAACGCATTGGTCGTCGGTTCGAATCCGACCTCCGGAGCAGATGAAAGATCTCGAAAAACGCGTGTCTGCGATCGAAGCTCGCAACGCAAAAGTGGCCTCCGATAAAGAGTGGGAGACTAGCCTGATTCGTAAAATTATCCTGCTTATTACAACGTACTTATTAATTGGCGCTTATATGCAACTGATGGGGATAAATAGGCCGTGGGGCAATGCGATTATTCCTTCGATAGGGTTTCTGATCTCAACGCTAACCCTGCAGTGGGCGAAAAATGCTTGGCTCAAGAGCCGGGATCGCTAGCTCGACAATCCCAGGTTCGGGAGTAAAATCTAAGCGATGAACGGCGAAGAGATGCTAAAACAGTACGACACGATGGGAAAAGATTACGTCAATTACCAGCGTAAATTCTTTTCCAATAAAGAGGATTGGACCAGGACGAAGCTTCGGGCCGAACTGAAGAGGGTCAAAGGGCCGGTATTGGATATTGGCTGTAGTGCCGGTGACGATGTTAAGTGGTGCGAGGGTAACGGCATTGAGGCGTTTGGCATTGAACCCTCGGAAACAATGTACGAACTGGCTAAAGAGAATGTCGGTCACCCCGAAAATATCAAAATCGGCGGTTATGAAAATATTCCGTTCTCTGATAACTTCTTTGGACTAATTATGGGGCGCTTCTCTATGCACTACCTCAATAAATTTTCAAAAGCTCATCGGGAAATGGCTCGAACTTTGAAACCAGGCGGTAAATTGCTGCTAGCCGTGAGCCACCCAATATTCGATACATTCACGATTTCCCGCACAAGAGAGGCGCTGGTTGCGGTTAAGCTCTACGGAGGTAAGGTTACTGTCACATTCCCTCCCCATAATATAACCGACTACCTTTCCGAGGAGTTTATGCAGCTCTTTGACCTCAAAGAATTAGACGAGTCCGCTTCAATCGATGCAGAAAATCCCGAGCAGATACCGGAGACGCTCTTCATTACTGCCAAAAAGCGACAGAATTAGCTCGATAATTTCAGGTTCAACTGTACAATTAGATCGATGTTAATTGAAAAACTCCTAGCTCAAGCCGACATCCGGCTTGATGGAAAGCGTGCTTGGGATCTTAAGGTAAACGACCAGCAAGCCTTCCAAAGAACGATCTTCGGCGGCATTTTGGGGATCGGAGAGAGTTATATGGATGGTCAGTGGGACTGCCAATCGATTGACCAACTAGTGTACCGAGCCTACAAAGCAAACTTGGCGAAATCTCTCTATAAGCATCCTACTTGGCTGATTCACGCTGGGCTTGGCTACTTACTAAATACTGGCAGTCGCTGGTACGCTAAGCGTCTTGCCAAAGAGCACTACGATCTTGGCAACGATTTATTCCAGGCAATGCTCGACCATCGGCTAGTTTATACGTGCGGGTACTGGAGAGGCGTAAAGTCACTAAACGAAGCTCAGGAGCAGAAGCTCGACCTTATATGCCAAAAGTTGAAGCTCAAGCCGAAAATGAGAGTGTTGGATATTGGGGGCGGTTGGGGCAGTTTTGCAAAGTATGCCGCTCGAAAGTATGGGGTTTCGGTAGTAAATATCACGGTTTCAAAAGAGCAAGTTAAATTAGCTAACGAGCTGTGTGAAGGATTGCCTGTCGAAAACAGGCTGGCCGATTATCGTGACGTTAACGAAAAGTTTGATGCAGTAGTTTCGATAGAAATGTTCGAAGCTGTGGGCTGGAAAAACTATCGTCACTATATGGATGTCGTTCATCGATGTCTGCCCGAAGGTGGGCTGTTCGTGTTTCAAACAATCGGGGGCAATTTCTCGACAACCCACACTAACCCTTGGATTGATAAGTATATCTTTCCGGGAGGTATGCTTCCTTCCCTCGAACAGCTTGATCGAGCGACTCAAGGGCTCTTTATTGAGGAGGGTCTAGAAAACTTCGGTACTGATTACGACAAGACGTTAATGGCCTGGTGGGATAATTTTGATAGAAATTGGCCTAAGCTCAAAAGTAAGTATGGGGGAAGGTTCTACAGAATGTGGAAACTCTACCTTCAAGGTTGCGCTGGCTCATTCCGTGCGAGAAACCTACAGCTGTGGCAAATTACTTACTCCAAGGCAAAGTAGCTCGACATTTCCAGGTTCGGGGGTACAATCAAGTGAATGGAAGTTGACCAGAAACTATACGATGCTGCCCGATCACTATTGGAAGAGCACCCTGATCAAGCAGTTAGTGCTTGTTACGTCGAAGACGGCCAAATCCTGACGGGGGTTTCGACTGACAGTCCGCACGATCAAGTCTGCTTGTGTGCCGAAGCTGGGCCGATTTGTGAAGCCCAAAAATTAAAGAAGAAAATAGTTGCCTCGATTTGTATTGCTAATAACGATAAGACCGGCCAGGTTATCATTTATACGCCGTGCGGTATTTGCCAGGAACGCTTTTTCTGGTTTGGTGAGGATGTTCGAGTAGCAATTCCCCAAGAAAACGATCCGACCAAGTGGCAATCAGTATCGTTGAAGCAAGTTCAGCCGTATTGGTGGCGATCCTCTAGCTTAGGTTAAGCGCAGCCTAACCTCCTGCACAATTCGGAGCGAACGAAGAGCTAGTCCTTGTGGCGGGCTGTTTGTTTTATACAGATCGTCCAGTTTAGTTAGGAAGAAATAGGTATAGGATAATACAGATGAAAACAACAACTATTTTAATAGTAACCGTGCTTGCGGCTATTATCCTGGGCGGGGGTTATTTAGCTTCCCGAAACAATAGTAGCGTCGAAAAAGTTGAGGTCCAGCCAAGTGTGGGCGATTCTGCCAAGTCCGAAGAAACTGACGAGGTTCCCGACAAATTTATCGGTGATATCACCATCGAACAAGCTCGGACTATCGCCCAGAACCGCCGCCCTGGCAAAACCATTGAGAAAATTGAGCAGGAGGTCGAGGAGGGCGTTGGGGTTTATAGCGTCCGATTCACCGACAGCGGTCGCGTTGATGTTAATGCGGTAACCGGTGAAATCATGAGAGTCGAGGCTGGCGACGGCGAGTAATACTTTCTCGACATTCCCAGGTTGGGAAATTGTTGGCGGGTTTATAAAACTTCCAATTACCCTGCTGCTTTTTGAGATACTATTGGTCTAAAGAAAGGAAATTAATGACCCAAAAAATAACCCCAAATTTATGGTTTGACGGCAACGCAAAGGAAGCTGTAGATTTTTACGTTTCGGTATTCCCAAACAGCAAAATATTATCGACCGAGCATTATCCCAAAAGCGCCGAGGAGGGTCTGGCTGATTTTCAGAAAGACTTAGCCGGCGAAGTATTAACAGTCGAGTTTGAGCTTGAGGGGATGCGCTTTATCGCCATCAACGCTGGTCCCGAGTTCAAGTTTAACGAAGCCGTATCTTTTGCCATTGCCAGCGAAGATCAAAAAGAAATCGATTACTACTGGGAGAAACTCTCAGCCGTGCCAGAATCGGAGCAATGTGGCTGGTGCAAAGATAAGTACGGCTTAAGTTGGCAAATAGTGCCCAGGGATATGGAAGAACTGATGCAGAAACCAAATGCTTTCTCCACCCTGATGCAGCAAAAGAAGATTGTGATTGACAAGTATTAACCCCACCTCCTTCACAAACAGGGCTGAATAGAGTTATTGGTTGTGATACGCTTCAGGCATGCAAAAAATAGCAACTCGAGTATTTATCTACTCCTCAATAGCTTTTGGCATCTTAGGGATCTTCATGGTTCTGACCGGAACCGATCCAGATGACAGCAGTACTGGCCTAAAGTTAGTAGTCACGAGGCTTTTCCTGACTTCTATTTTTATCATTCTGCCATCATTTGCCTTGAGCGTTGCGAGCAAGTACTTAAACGGCAAGTCCTAGTTTGCCAGGCCTGTTAGTTACTGGTTAAATACAATCACTGTGGTCGTCCTCCAACCATGCGCCACTCATTCGGCGAACGACATGGCGGACGCCAAGACCAGACAGAGCGAATGAGTACGTCTGCGTCGACCTGGGCATCGTCGAACCCGGCACGACAGGCACTCATCAATTAACGAAGGGGTGATATGGAAAACCAAGACAAAAGCCCTCGGGATTACGAGAAGGAATATGACTGGAGCCACGAGAACAGCCTGAAACATTGGCGGGCGTGGGGTTCGTGGTTCAGCTGGGGAAGCCCGATCGGATTGGGGCTGTTCTTCATCTCCGCGGCATTCACGCTCTGGATATTAAGCCAGTCCTTTAGCTGGAAGTAACCCTTCCCGCACTAAAGCAGCACTTGTCATTACGACGGTGCTGTTTTAGTTAGCGAGGCGTATAAGCTCGACTTTTTCAGGTTCGGTAGTACAATTTGGAAAATGGCGGAGCCAAAAACCAAAGCAACTAGTGCGAGTGTTGAAGAATTCTTAAATAAAGTTGAGCCGGAGCAAAAACGGGCCGACGGCTTCATGCTCCTAGAACTGTTTAAAAAAGTTGCCGGCGAAAAACCGGTAATGTGGGGACCAACGATGGTTGGGTTTGGCGTTTATCACTACAAATCCGAGCGGAGTAGCCAGGAAGGTGACTGGCTAAGAATTGGTTTCTCGCCGCGAAAATCTGCCCTAACCTTATACGTCCTAACCGGTGATCAAGACGCGCCTTTGCTAAAGAAGCTCGGCAAGCACAAAACGGGCGTCGGCTGTTTGTACATCGACAAACTGGCCGATATCGACCTGAATGTCCTGGAAGATTTAGTCAAAGCTTCCTGGGAGTATATGCAGAAGAAGTATCCAAATGGCTAAAGAAATTTCAGGCGGGACGGCGCACAAATTACCGGATGATCTGAAAAAACTTTTAGCTGCCGACAAGGCGGCGCTCGGCAAATGGGAAAGCCTGACGCCGCTCGCTCGTAATGAGTGGATTTGTTGGGTGGAGTTCGTCAAACAAGCCAAAACTAGGCAGGAACATATCGACCGGGTCGTTCCTGAGCTCAAAGGAGGCAAACGCCGCCCGTGCTGCTGGCTCGGCTGTACGCACCGCACCGACAAGCAACTGAGCAAATCGCAGCAGTGGATCCTTGAGAAACGAGCTAAGAAGGCGTAGCTCGACTTTTCCAGGTTCGAGACTACAATTGTGGAAATGGCGCGGCGGAAGAGCTCCAAATCTCTACTCAACGATTCGCTCTTTGCGGCGATATTAGCGGTTGTCATTGTTCTGCTCGTCGTACCGTGGATTTGGAAAATTGTAATCGGCATAGCGGCATTAATTTGTGCCGCTCTCTACGTATACCTTTTCCGACAAAGGATGGAGCGGCTGCGAGCCAGCGGCATGCTTGAGATTGATCGCATGGACGGCGAGGCGTTCGAGCAAAAGCTTTGGCTGGTGTTCCAAGACTTGGGCTACGCTGTCCAGGCAACTCCGTATCGAGGCGATTGGGGCGCGGACCTAATTGTTGTCAAGGACGATATCCGAACAGTTGTTCAAGCCAAACGTTACTCCAAACCAGTTGGCCTCAAAGCAGTTCAAGAAGCGGTCACGGCCCGAGCGAAATACAATTGCACTCACTCGATTGTGGTCACGAATAACTTCTTCACCGCTCAAGCCCGAGAGTTGGCCTTTCACAACGGCACCGAGCTTTGGGACAGAGATAAGTTAGTCGAGATGCTCAAACGCACCATGGGTCCTAAGTAACATACGGTTAGCTCGACATTATCCGGTTCGGGAGTACAATTTTGAAAATGCTAACTATCTACCTGGCTAGGCACGGACAAGACCTAGATAACGTCAACGGCATCCTGAACGGCCGGCGGGATATGCCCTTAACCGAAAAAGGCGTTGAACAGGCGGGGATCGTCGCCGAGGAGCTGCAGCAGACCGGTATAAAAATTGACAAGATATACTCATCGCCCCTCAAGCGTGCCTATCATACTGCCGAGATAATCGCCGAGACACTTGGAGTTTCAAAACCTGAAAAACTGGATGGCTTAATTGAGCGTGACTTTGGCGTAATGACCGGCAAGCCACAGGCGGAGATCGAGAACCTCTGCGCCCCAGATATTCTGAAAACCGACACGGTAACATATTTCCTCAGCCCTGAGGGCGCGGAAACTTTTCCCCAGTTAGTTGATAGAGCAAGACTGACGCTTAATTCGATTCGCCGCGCTCATCAGGACGGCAACATATTGCTTGTAAGCCATGGCGACATCGGCAAAATGATTTACTGCGCCTACTACAACTTGGCGTGGCAAGAAATTCTAACGATGTTCCACTTCGGAAATTCCGAGATCCTCGTATTATCACCACGCTCTGATCCCAAGGACGTTTATTTAATTCGTACGGCACAATATAATCTGTAGCAATGAAACCGTTTCCCGTCCCGATAGTTATTGGTGGTGTGCGTGAGCCAATGGCGGCGCTCGACAAGGTAAAAATAATCGAGAACCACGAGCCGTTGGTTGATTTACGGATCGCTTGTCCGCTGGTTATTTTTCCGTCTGACGCCGGTACCCCCGATGGCATGCAGCCGTACCTCAGAAAAACTGCTGCCACGATGCTCGACCAGGCATCGCGCCGTCTTCCAGAAGGTCTTCAACTCTTTGCGCTTAGCGCCTGGCGTAGTTTCGAGCGCCAAAAAAGCCTCTGGCAACAGCATTACGACCTCCACAAAAAAATTCACCCTGACTGGCCTGAAGCAAGTTTACGACGAGCGGCCAATCAGTACGCTGCTCCCTGCGACCACTACGCCCCGCCGGGACACTGTACCGGTGCCGCCATTGATGTCGTACTACAAACAACTGACGGTCAGTTTGTCGATATTCTGCCTGACTGCGGCAAAGACACTGCCGGCATCCACCAACAGCAGCGGATCTTCGAAAATCTTTCCTTATCTGACGTTACCAAGTGGAAGCTTGGAGCAACTTGGGCCACGCACCTATCACCAGAAATGCGAGAATACCGAACCATTCTAATTAAGGCGATGTACGGTGTAGGTTTCTCTAACTGTCGCGACGAGTACTGGCATTTTTCTTACGGCGACTCTGGCTGGGCGGTCCGCGTCGGGAAAAAAGAATGCCCTTACGGCAGAGCCGAGGTGCCCAAGTCGAAATAGCTCGACAACGAGCACGGGGGCAGTTACGCTAAAAGTTAATGAGTCGAGTAAGAAAGGTTTTTCTTTTCGTTGCAGTGCCTTTACTCATCATTTTCGTTAGCGTTGCCGTTTACTTTCTCAGGTCAAACCCTCCCGTCACCCAGAACGCGACTAAGAATAACGATCAGAATACGATCGGCGATCAATCCAACCCCAAGGACGCAATCAAGGCCGGTCAGTCATTAAGTAATAACCACTGCGAAGGCGAGGGCGTGCCTTATAAGCTGTCGGCCTCACCGATGAAAATGGAGGACTTTACCCACATCATTCCTTATGGCCTAATGGTTGGCGGACACGTGACACCGATTGATCATCAATATTTCTCACCCGCCGACTATAAATCGCCGATCGATGCGTACGAAGTCCGGGCGATGGCCGACTCAACGATCGTTGATATTGGCACCAGAAAAAATGAAACCCATCCAGCCACAGAATATCGCCTGGTCTTCACCGTTAGCTGCACTTTCTTCTACTACTACGACCTCGTTACAAGCTTAGCGCCTGAGATTAAAGCTGAATTTGACAAGAATAATCGTAATGGCTTTTTCAGCGGCACAATCGTCGTGAAAGCCGGCCAACTTATCGGCCGCATCGGCGGCCGGACGCTCGATTTTGCCGTTTGGGATACGACCAAACCGGTGACTGGTTTCATTAAGCCCTCAAGCTATGAAGCCGAGCGCTGGAAACTCTACACTGCTGACCCGCTTAACTACTATACTGACGAGCTAAAAGCATCCTTACTGAGTAAATACGTCCGCCAAGCTGAGCCTGTCAGCGGTAAGATTGATTATGACATCGACGGCAAGATGATCGGCAACTGGTTCGAAGAGGGCTCCAATGGTTACATGGGCACTGAAGCCAACCGCAATGCCGGTGCCTACTGGAAAACTCATCTTTCTATTTCGCCGGACCATTTCGATCCAACACAATCAATCATCTCGATGGGATTTTTATATAAAGTGCTCGAGCACGATGACGATATGCAGTACGCCATATTGCCTGGCAGCGCCAGCCCGGCAAGTGTCGGTGTTGATACTGGGCTAGTAAAATACGACCTTGGTGGATGGGATTACGTTAAGACAGATGGCTCAAAGTGGGACAAGATGGGCTTCACGGCCGATGCAGTTACTTTGAAGCCAAATCCCTCGCAACACTTCGGCTGTGCCCTGGGACAGCTTATAGAGACCCAAAAACTCAAGTTCGAATTATTCGTCGGTAAGAACTGCAGCGCGATAACGAGCTTCACAGACAAAGCAAAGATCTATACCCGATAAAAGCTCAGATGAAATTACTCCGCTTAGCCGGGTATATTCTGCTCGGTTTAGTTCTGGTTCTTGGCTTGAGAGCAAGCTGGTCCTACCTTAAAGACCGTCCCGAGTCATTTCTAGGGCACGAGGAGATCGCTATCGGTTTGCCCTACCACAGCCAGGACGAGCCAACCGGAATCCGACCGCTTGGCGAGATAGAGTCAGTTCACCCTAACGGTCACGAGGGGATCGATTTCCAATGGGCCTACGCCGCACAGCTTGTTGCCACTTCTGACGGCATTATTACCGGCGTCACTAAAGCCAAGGACGGGGACGCAGCGGTTCTCTACGTCACACTCAAAAGTGGTGAATATAAGTCAGTTTACAAAGAGCTAGAATCGGTAGCGTCAGGCATTCGGCGTGGCACTAAGGTTAAACAAGGCGACTTACTCGGCTACCCACATGGCACACGTTTTCCTGAGGGGCACACGAACTATCAGCTGCACTGGGAGTTTGGCTACGATAGTTTTCCCGGCTTTAGCCGTCTCTGCCCGCTTGAATACTTCGACGCCGATTCTAAGGCAAGGATAGAACAAGCCTGGGCCAAGATAGTCCCCGCTCACACAAACCCCACCGGCCAGGCGCTCTGCAACGAAAAGTTTGCCGGCCTTGGTAACTAGGCCGAATTCTTAGCGATACGGCGCCGGCGACGGCTAATTATCGAGCCAACCAGCGCCACAACCAGTAACGTTAAACCTCCGAGAGAGACTAAGCCGAAGACTGACTTCAGTTGCTGAGCAATTGCTACCCCAAACTCCGGTGGCAGGGAACTTAGCCCGCCTCCGTCACCGTTAGACGGTGGGTTACTGATTAATAAGCCGAACGCCGCCCCGGGTAACCCTAGAACGAATAAGATCAGCCCTGGATTGCCGAGACGTCCCCAGCCAAAGCTAAAGAAGACGAGGCCAATCAAAAATAAAACCGTGACGGCAATGCCGATCGTTAGAAAACTTGAAATCTTCTCGTGAGTGTCTTTAGTTAGAAATCGTAACAGGGAGGCGTCATTAGCCAACTTTTTCTGCTCCTCAGGGTTATCTGTAAAGCGCTTAACGGCGCCATCAACACCTTCGTTGTAGAGCGGCTCCGTGATCTGACGGAAGATTTTCAGGCGCAACTCTCGAGGCGATAGCTTCTCAACATCATCTCGACTAATAGTAATTGCCGGGATAGTCTCAATTGGGCGAATGAGCTCTTCGTCAGATTCTTTCAGTTTCGCCTTGAACTCTTCAACGGCTTTCGGATCATCCAGGCCACCACCGTCACGGCTAAATAGCGTCGCTAGGGCAACTGTCGACAGGTCAACGGCCGTTTTTTCTTCGGTAAGCCGATTAGCTAATGAGAGTGAGAGGGTAAGAGTAAGGGCGAGAGTAAATAGAATGCCAAAAAACCATTTCAGATCAACATACCAGTAGGGCTTGGAGACGACCTCTTTCATTAAATCTATATTATCAGCATCCGCTATCCGCTGCCGTCGGGATAGGCTGAGGGTATATAATATAACTGATGCCAAAAACGAGTTTAGGCAAATGGTCGGTTACCTTAGCCATCGCTTTCTTTGTCTTTGTAGCTGTCCAAGTATTATTCGTGACTTCAGGTGAGCGCGGTGGCGAGGAATTTTTTGATAATTGGAGTCTAGCTGTGACAGGTCTTGGGGCTGCCGCGTCAGCCGTTGCCGCCTTCATCTGCGGAGTTATCGCCCTAGTTAAAGGCGAGCGTTCGGTGGCGGTGTACATAGCCATAATCGTCGGTGCCTTCATGCTAGTGTTCTTATTGGGCGAAATTTGGACGGAGCATTAAACTCGACTTCTCCAGGTTAGGGACGTAGAATTAGGTTATGCGGATCTATTTTATTCGTCACGGTAAAAGTGTGCTTAACGAAAGCGGTATCCACCAGGGACCAGAGACGCCCCTCTCCGCGGTCGGCAAAGAACAAGCCAGCTACGTTGCCCGACGACTTAAACACGTTGTTTTTGAACAAATAATCTCTAGCGACATGGATCGCGCTAAGGAAACGGCAGAGATTATCCATCGGGAGACTGGCGTCCCGTTAGAGATAACACCGCTCGCCCGTGAGCGTAACCTCCCCAAAGAGTTTCATGGCAAACCGCACGACGACCCGACGTTGGCCGCGGCAAAGGCCGAGATTGAGAAGAATATCCGCAACCCCGATTTCCGTCATTCAGATGAAGAGACATTTTTCGACTTGAAAGATCGAGCTAAAAAATTAGTGACATTTCTCGAGGGACGGAAAGAGAAAGCCGTTGTCGTAGTCCTGCACGGCACGATTCTGCGCTATGTACTTGCCACCATGGCTTACGGCGACGATCTTGACTGGGATAGGTACATCGGTTTGGCGAAGCTGCTTCAACTTAATAACACCGGCATTACGGTCTGCGAACAGCAAGAGGGGCGTTGGAAACTTATCACCTGGAACGACCACGCTCACCTTGGCGAGGTTAACTAATGCAGGTCGAGATTGAGGCGAAGTGGTTAGACATCAATCCGGACGAATTTCGCGAAAATTTACAACGTCTTGGTGCCAAACAAATCCACCCCGAGCGCCTGATGCGACGAATGGTGTTCGACTACCCCGATTCGCGTCTCGAAAAAATCGGCGGCTGGGTACGGGTACGTGACGAGGGCGACAAGATAACCTTTTCATACAAACAGCTTAACGACCGCTCCTTACACGGCACCCAGGAGGTGGAAACCACTGTTGGAGATTTTGAAAAAACTGGACAGCTTCTTAAAGCGATCGGCTTGATTCAGCGTTCTTACCAGGAAACGAGGCGAGAAAAGTGGGTCCTTGGCGACTGCGAGGTCACAATTGATACCTGGCCGTGGATACCAACTTTCGTCGAGCTAGAAGCGCCCCGCGAAGAGCTACTGAGAACATCGGCTGAAAAAACTGGCTTAAATTGGGACATGGCGATGCACGGCAGCGTCGAAACTGCCTACCAAAAATACTACGACTTCACTGAGCACGAGATCGACAACTGGCCAGAAATAACTTTCGTTCCAGAACCAGATTGGTTGCTGGCTAAAAAGAAACAGCCGCAGGGATAAATCCCTGCGGCCAATTCGAGATCGCGGTTAGGCTGTGCCCTTGCCACTAAGGAAGCTAGCGATGAAATGCTTGAGGTTGGCTCGCGGCACGATCGAGTCGATCTGCGACGTGTCCATACCTTCCGCAGGATATATCTTCGCTTCCGGAGTCTGGATATGCCGCAGCTTCTCTACGTCACGCGGATAGATGGTCTTAGCCACCTCCGGTCCCGCAAAGCCGATGCGCGCCCTTGGCTCAGCGATTTTCAAGCCGTAAGGGACAGAGGCAAAGCTGGCCGTAGCGCCGCCATAAGAGGGGTCGGTGAAGACCACCAAATATCGGAGTTTGCGCTCGATAACTCTACCTAACGTCGCCACAGTTTTGGGCATCTGCATCAGCGAATTCAACCCCTCTTGCATCCGCATACCGCCGCTCGCCAAGAAGACGATAATCGGCAGCTGACTGTCACATGCGTGCTCGAAGAGGCGGCAAAGCTTCTCGCCCTCAGCGCCGCCAAGCGTGCCGCCGATAAAGAAGAAGTCGAAAACAGCCAAGGCGCATGGCAAGCCAGTAACCGTGGCCGTACCGGTGAGTACGGCGCAGTTTAGGCCCGTCCGTTCCTTGGAGCGTAACAACTTGTCCTGGTACTCGGGGAACCCGAGTGGGTCAGCAGCGGTGATGTCGGTGAAGAGCTCGTTAAAAGACTCTTCGTCAGTAAGTTGGGCCACTCGCACTCGAGCTGGCAGAGGGAAGTGGTAGTGGCAGCGTTGACATACCCAGAGCTTCTGTTTGAGATGCCCTTTGAAGTCAGTCGTCTTGCATGCCGGGCATTTAACGAAGTTATTGTTTGTTGTCAAAGGGCTCCTCCGGGAACAGCAATGCTATCGCAGAATCTTACCATAAAAGAAACAGCCGCAGGAAAATCCTTGCGGCTGTTTGAAGTGCGTCGGACACGCCGCCGCTATCGAGCTCGATCAGCGTCGAAAGCGCTCAAGCAGCGCCATGCCACCATCTTTCGCCAGGTCGAGGAGTGCCAGAACCAGGAAACCGGCTGTCAGAACGACAAACGTGTTCCAGGTAATCGCAATCTGAAGGCTACCGCTCGGCGCGCTCGACGCGACCCCCATGGCGATGAAGCCGAATAGGAGCGCCAGTATCGCCAGCGCCGCCCAGACGATCGTCAGCGTCAACGACTTTAGCGTGCTAAAGACCGACGCCACAAGCGTAAACGGCAGGAGGAGAATAGCCAGGATCGACTGCTTCGAGGCTGGCTTAGTCGCCGAGGAAGCCTCCGTCGACTCTTTAGACTCAGTCGTCGGTTGAGCCGACGAGTTCGATGCGGTTTTGGGTTGTTTACCCAATCTCATGAGAAAGAACCTCCTAGTGTTCTACCAATCACACTTTGGTTGGAGGAAATTCTAACACAAAGACGCCGCAGGTGTAAGAACCTGCGGCGCTTGGGAGGCGGGACGAGTTGGCCTAGTCGGCCGGTGGGGTGACGACGTCGGCGATGTTGTAGCTGACATCAGCGATTAGCTTGACGCACCAGGTCTTGTCAGCCATTTCGACCGACTCATCGACGAGATGAACACGATCGAGGTTCACTTTCTCGATGGCCTGGGCGCCCTCAGGGAACCACTCCTTGACCGGAACGGCCTTGTCGGACTTGCGGGTACAGACACCCGCGCTGCGACCGCTGACGGCGTAGACGCTGGTGAGCTGGCCAGACTCGATCTCGTCTTCGATCGCCTTGGCGCTCTTGTAGTCGTTCCTCTGGGGGTCATAAGCAAAGACAACGGCGAATGCTTGGGTTTCCAATTTCTAATTCCTCGCTCCACCCACTAGCTGATTGCTGAAGGTAAAGACGCGGATAAATATAGCAAAAATTTGACTATAAATGAAGGCGCTAGCCTTGATACTAAACAATCTTAAGCTTAAAATAGCTCCACAGTATTCAGGAGCTAGTACCTATGAGCCAAAAATCACCGATCATGATCGTCATCGCCTTTGCCGACGTAACCGGCAAACTTGCCACAACACTCCGCACCGATCTAAGCCACGGGCTGCGTCACGACCATCGAGGGGTAGCTCGGGGTTACTGCCTGCCAGGAAATATCCGCCTCGTGCTGAATGATTCAGCGACAGACCCCGATATCCTCATCAAGCATCCGACTGACGATGAGATGGGCAGAGTCGTCAAGCGTATGCGGGTTCGCAAAGAGGAAGTGACCAAGGAGAAGTTCTTCTCCATCCGTCGCGCCTTCCAAGAACCAGTTGTGGTACTAATCCCCAGGGGAAATAAGGACCAGCTCGCTCACGTGGCTACTCTGCATGGGGAAGTCCTGGCAGCAATCACCAAGATTGCTCGAACCAGGGAGCGAGTCGCCACAACCTAACCGTCATCCAGATGCCGTCGCCCTCGAGCGACGGCATCGCCACATTACCGCTCAACTGATTGAGTTTGGGCTAATATTCCGCTACAATCCCTCTAATCATCGCACCTTAACTGCCGTCTAGCGGTTCGTTTTTGGTGCGACAGGAGGAAGAAGAAGAATGAGTTCGAAATCAATCGTTGTCACTAGTCCCCTGGATCTTAGCGAAGAGCAGAAGAACCGTTTGGGACGCCAACTGGTAGTCAGCTACCACGATTCGGAACCAGCAACCGCCGCCGAGTGGCTAGAGCGCTGCAAAGGCTTCGAGTTCGTCTGCTCCGGTAAGTCAGGGATGACCTGGCCAGTTAAGGACGACGGCCCGAAGGACGACTATGCGCTGTACCACCTGGAGGCAGGTAGCTGCGTGTCGTTCCCGTTCGTCAACGTCAATCTATTCCCAAAGGACAGAGTGCGTGAAGCGGGGATAAACCTTGGCTACGCGCCCGGCTGCAACGCCGGCTCTGTTGCGGAGTGGGTGATGCTGGCGATACTGGGCATCTACCGCCTTCCTCACGACGAGGATGGGGACATCTTACAGAGGAAGCGCAGTCTGATCGGCAAGAAGCTGACGGTCCTTGGGGGCAACGGCCACGTCGGCAAAGAGGTCATCAAACGCGCCCAGCCTTTCGACATGGAGGTCACAAACTTCTGTCGTCACAAAGAGGATGCCTCCTCGGCTCCAAGTTGTCAGAGTGACCTGACGCTTGCGGTGGCTGATGCCGATGTTGTGGTCAACTGCCTCAGCAGCAATCCCGAAAACCAGGGGATGCTCAATGCTGAGTTCTTTCAGTCGATGCGGTCGGGAAGTGTCTTCGTCACAATGACCAGCCCGGCTTCGACCGGTGGGGTCTGGGTTATTCCCGACCTGCTGGCCGCGCTCGATAGCAATCATCTGTACGTGGCGGCCATTGACATCGGCAACCGCGCTCCGGGCGACGAGACCGCGCCCACTTACCTGGAGGTGAAGGATCACCCCGCGATCTTGGCAACGCCACAGATCGCTCACTTCACTGACGTTTCGGCCGAAAGATCGTTCGACATGATGATCGATAACATCGAGGCCGCCATCAAGGGCGAACTCATGCCCTATTCCTGGGCATAAGAAGCTCGAGAAACCAAACGCCGTCTGGTTAAACCAGGCGGCGTTTCACTATTTAGGCATCCATTGACACTAATACCTAATAGGCGTGGAATGTACCCGAAAGGATTTAATGGCGAAGAAACAACATTATGAAGAATTCAAAGTTAGCGGCGAAGACGTTCTGAAGAAAGTTAAGCAGCTAATTAAAGAGGGGAATGTTCGTTCCATTACTATTAAAGACAAGGACGGGAAGACATTAGTACAAATGCCCTTAACTGTTGGAGTGATCGGCGCCGTCATTGCGCCGGTACTGGCTGCCATTGGTGCCATTGCCGCGCTTGTTAGCGAGTGCACTGTCGGTGTGGAGCGTGAAGGGTAGTACGCCAGCGAAAACCCTTTCGGCCGCGTCAAAACCCTGCTAGCTTTTGCGCTCCCGCTCGCCTACGCGGCTCCGCGAAGCCAAAAAGAGTTTCCGCTAGCTTGGTTTGAGAATAGAATTAAATCATGCAAACAGTCTTGGCAAGAATAATTGGCGGAATATATCGAGGGGCGATGAAGCCCTATTTTTTTGCCCACGACGCCGAGAAAGTGCACGACCGCATGACCCAGGTTGGCATCAAGCTTGGCCACTCGGCTTTCTGGAGATGGATAGTTAGATTCGCCTTACGTTACGACCACCCGATGTTGGAACAAGTTGTATGCGGCATTAGGTTTTCTAATCCGGTTGGCCTCGCGGCGGGTTTCGACAAAGAGGGGCTGCTCGTCGACATCCTACCAGCAGTTGGTTTTGGGCACGCCGAAATCGGTTCAATCACAGGTCTACCTAGCCTAGGGAATGCCAAACCACGCCTGTGGCGCTTGAGAGCCTCAAAGGCTCTTGTCGTTAATTACGGCCTTAATAGTACGGGCAGTGCCGCCGTTGCCAAACGACTGAAAAACAAAAGTTTTACGCTTCCCGTTGGAACGAGCGTCGCCAAAGCGAATATCCAAGCGACCGCCCAAGATAAGGCCGGCGTCGAGGACTACTTAAAGAGCTTTAAGGCCTTCAGCGACATCGGCGACTACACCACTGTTAACATCAGTTGCCCGAACGCTTTCGGCGGCCAACCGTTCAATGACGTCGCCCGGCTTGAGACCTTACTCGACGAGCTGCGAACCGTTCCGACTAAAAAGCCTGTCTTCGTCAAACTACCGCCGGACTTGGCGTGTGAACAAGTAGATAGAATTCTAGAGATTTGTACAAAATACCAAGTCAGTGGCCTAGTTTGCGCCAACCTGACTAAGGACCGTGACAATAAAAAAATACGGGCAAAAATTGTCGAGAAGGTGATTCCTGGGCCTGGCGGTATCAGCGGCAAGGTCGTTGAGGAGTTGTCTAACGACTTGCTGTCTTACATCTATGAAAAGTCGGGCGATAGATTCGCCCTGATAGGCGTTGGGGGCATTTTCAGCGCCGAGGACGCCTATGAAAAAATTAGGCGCGGGGCGACGCTCGTTCAACTCATTACTGGAATGGTCTACAACGGACCCCAACTTATCGGCGAGATTAACCGCGGCCTGGTGCGCTTGTTGAAACGTGACGGCTATAGCACGCTTAGCCAAGCTGTCGGCAGTGCCCACCGCAGCGCGAAATAGACAGTTTTTCATAAGCCGGTTACGATAATTTTATGAGCCCGACGCGACGGATGTTTATTTTCATCGCTTTGCCTTTGGTGATCTTGTTTGCTGGGCTAGCAATCTACCTCAGTACCGGACATAAAAGCTCCCCTGCCTCACCCGAGACAAGCTCGAACGCAACCAATACTCAGGCTGCCTGCAGCCCGACTGCTTTGAAGTCACCTGTGGATGTTTCGTTAGTTACGAGCGTTCTTTACCCAGGGCAAGTACGCGGCGGCGACTTCAAACCACACGGTGGCTTCAGGTTGAATAATACCGACAACAACCTGGCCAATGTTGTGGCACCGTTAGCAGCCAAAGTCACGGGTGGTAGCCGCTACATAGAGATGGATGAGCTGCAGTATATGTTTGACTTCAAGACCGACTGTGGCCTGGAATATCGGTTTGACCATTTGAAGACGCTCTCGCCCAAACTTCAAGCGGCAGCCGACAAGTTGCCCGAAGCAGAGGTAGATAACTCAAGAACCAGCCGTGTTTCCAACGTCAGTGTTGAGGCGGGCGAAATAATTGCCACAGCGGTTGGATTTGAGAATAGTCCGCCCGGCGCCCCGGAGGGTCCGAACGCGTCGTTTGACTTCGGTCTTTACGACAAGCGTCAGAAGAATGCGGCTTCCGAAGATTCGTCATGGGTTGCTGCTCACAAAGAAGAAGGCGACCAGGCGATCTATGCCGTTTGTTGGCTAGATTGGCTCCCGGCAGCTGAGTCAGCAGTACTCAAAGCCTTACCCGGCGGCGATTCTACCAGCGGCAAAACTAGTGATTACTGCCGTTAGATCCAGGCCGAGATTAGCTAAAATGCCCCCTTAAGTGGTGGATTTAGTTTCCGTTTGGCAGTAAAATGAAGCGGACAACTACTGAGTTTCGACTCAGGAGCTGATCCTTTCATCGGAGAAGACCTAGTTGCTAACTATCTTTAATCGTAGTCGTAAGCCGAGGCCTCAACACCGTGTCACAGTGAGTAACGGTCGGCCGCAAGGTCAACACGACATTAAGCCGCCGCTTGTGGCGCTCGAGGAGACGGCAACAGAATGGCTGAATACGATTGCTCCAGACGTCGAGGAGACGCTTGAGCTTGAGTTGCAAGTCGAATGCCGTCGCATTCCGGGTAGTCGATCATTCACCGGCCTGGTGGTGATCTGTCGCCCTGAATATAACCAATCAAGCCTTCAGGTTAGGATTCGTCCAAAACCTGGAAGGAAAGTGACCGACGAGCAAAGCCGCTATCACTGGCTGTGCCACCTCGTTCACCCTGACCCTGGACGGATCGACGAGATTCTCGTCCGCGCCCGTCCGGCAGCCCAGCTACATCTGGGCAAGCACGACCCAATGGCGTCCCTCACCAAAGAGGTGCCCGACGGTCCCGAAGCGATTGTCGGCAGGAAGCGGCGAGAACGAGCCCAGCGGCTCGATCAGACACTGCAATACGTCAGGGCTGTCAAGAAGCGAGCTTTCTTGCAGCAGCTCTGTGCGGCGTTAAACGATCGCTCAGACTGCCTCGCAGGCGTTGGCTACGGTGCCATTTGCCAGGAAATCAGCCGACTGATGCATGTGCGGTTCGAGAACTCGAACATCACCCAGGCGTTGGTCAACGAGCTCGTCAAGCTTGGCGTACTCGAACCTGTTCCGGGAATCAAGGACCAGGTCTTCCTGCCCACGGTTCTATTCGGCGAGTATGTCGAGGACCAAGAAGAAGTTCGCCGTCATGAACGGATCGAACAGCTTCAGCGGGAGGCAGCAACGCTCGTTAAGCTCCGCGACGCCGCCCTTCGCGATAAGGATCGACACCTGCAGCAAGTCAGGGAGCTCGACCTTGCCATTGCGAAGCAGGACGAGCGTTTAACCGACACCGAAGAGACGCTTCGAGGGCTTTGCGTGTGAGAAAGCCTCATCAGTGGGCCCGGGGAATACCCCGGGCCCATTTACTTATCTCGACATTATATGGCGCTAACCCTAATATGAGCTCATGGCAGCTAATTATTTTTCCTGGAAGGACAATGGCCAGAGCCACCTCAGCATCGGGGCTGTTGTCATTAATGATGAAGGTAAAATCTGCAGTCATCACTTTACTAAGTTACCGTTCGAGGTTTTCGGCACCCGTTACGAGCGCGATGTTTACTTGTTAATGCGCGAAACCGTTGAGCCTAACGAGACGCTAGAAGTTGCGCTTAGCCGCGGCTTAATGGAAGAGTTTGGCATGAAGACGACCTTAAAGACATATATCGGCAGTATTCTGTGCCACTTCACTCAAAAAAATACCAAGATCGAAAAAACCACCCTGTATTTTCTTTGCCAATACGTTTCTGACGATCTTAACAGTCGCCGTCGTGGCGACGCTGAAGCTCGCAGCACTCTAGAATGGCATGAGCCTAACTTTTTGATGCAAAAAATGCAGCAACAATTTAAGTCTACCGGGCGTGAAGATATCAACGAAGCACCGATTATTGCGCGGGTCAAAAAACTTATCGCACCGAGTTAAACTAACGACCGGACAAAATCAATCAGTTTCTGGATTAGCGAAGGAGATTCAACCTGGATGACGTACTTAGTGTCACTGTAGTTGTCGGCGTTATCAAAAGCTCTGACCTCGACAAAATAAGTCCCTGGCTGCTCAAATGGCACCGAGAGCGTTGAAGCCGAGGGCAAGCGGAGCTGTTCTTCGCGGCCCTTCAAGTAAACCTTAGTATAGAAGGTGTCCTGCAAACCGCTTGTAGCGTCGCTGCTTGCAAACTCAAAACGAACGACCTCGCCAACCTTGACGCGGTTTTGGCTAGCCCGAACAACAGGCGCCTCAGGCGCTGTTTCATCAATTCTCACTCGATAGTGAGCAACCTGCCCCATGACGCCGTCCTTTAACCAGGCGACGTGGAAGTATTGTTCGCCGTCGGCAGGGAGTACAACGACCGTACTGGCGCTAGCGGTAACGGTCCCGCTCTCTGGAGTGCCATTTGAACTCTGATCCAAGCGATAAATTGCTTGGTAACCCTCCCGAGGTTGCCAACTAAACTCTGCCCGCCGACTAGCAACCCACACTTCACTATTAGGATGGGTCGAGGAGAAAACTAAAGGCGCAGCCAGACTATCCAGCGAAGGAAGTGCCGAAGAGGTTTGCTCTGAGGTACTCGGTTCACTACTCGAGCTTGCAAGATCGACTACCCTGTAGCTGCCATTGGCCGCGGCTCGTAAAACATTTGTACCCAGACCATCGTTTGCCAGAACCCTCGTTTTACTTTTGTTGAAGCCTATCACTGTCTCGCCGTCGGCGACTGGCTTCAGGACTAATTCAACAATAGTGCCAACCCCGTAGCCAAAGCCAGGTGTGGGCAAGCCACAGCTAAAATCAACCGTGCCAAGCGTGTTATCAACTATCCTTTGGGTGATTAGATCCTGACGACAGAAGGAGTTTGTCGTCACCAGTTCCCTGACTTGCACTACAGCGGGGTTGAATGAGAGGCCAATTTGGACGGCGTTCACTGGTTCGCCGCCAGAAGCTAGTCTGACCGCAACGCGTTTCTCGAAATTTTTGTCGACGATGTCAGCATTTGGCGAAAGACCGAGTACAGAATTGTAGATCGTCGGTTTAGGACTATCCATAGGGGTAACAACAGTGCGCGCAACAATACGGTAGGCCGCAAAGGTCATTGCGGCAACGATGAACCCTGCCAGTACCAACCAGAGCCAGTCAACCACGGTCACTGTTCGTAAAGGTTTGCGGCGGACGTGCAGGATAATCGCGACAAAAACTAGGCCGAATATCACCGACAGGACATATTGTTGGACCGCCCTGTTCTGGGGCACAAAGACAAACGCCCCACCATATATTTCATTTTCTGCCGTTTTGATCGCAACTTTCTTAACCAGGAAGTGCCGATCGCCAAGCCTAACGCGCTTTTGGAGACCCGCAGCCCGAACAAGATCGGAACCGCTATTAATGTACGCCGCAACAGATTCGCGCGCGTTCTCAGAAGCGAAACTGCTGCCAACCACGCCATCGAGCTCTGTGAAAAAGGCGACTTCAATATTAGTGCCCTCACCAAAATAAATCTGCTTAAAATGCTGCGCATAATCGTCATCGAGCCAGAAGCCACCGTAAACTGCACCGCTAACAGATCCGCCGCGTAATATTGGCTGCGCTGAGAGAGCTATCAATGGGAAGTTTCGCCCAGGACCGACGGTCGTTAATGCTTTGCCTTGAGCAGCTGAACGCCCCCAAGGTGTAGTTTGAGCGACAAAGTCGCCACGACTGGAGGTGGTCGGGTAACGAGCCAGGGCAACGCCATCGTCGTTAACGGCCACCATTGTGCTTAGCTGCTTCGCCGCGGCTTCTTCTTGCAGAGCCATTACAAGACCCAAGACGTCTTGTTTAGCTATGAGTTCCGGGATTCGCCCTTCAGCAACCGTTGCTGCTGTCTGATCTTTGGCAAAATTCTTATCCGCTTCTATGCCATTTTGAACCTTTTCCAGATTTTTATCAGCGCTTGTGCTTTCGAACCATCCGAGCAGAAAAGTTGCTAACGGCAGGACAACAACGCCCAATCCGATCAGGATAAGAGCCGTAGCCCGAAAATACTTCCGTTCAACTCTGGGCGACATAAGATAAGCCTACGATCAGCGTACACCCTTTGCCGCGAGCAAAAAATGTAAGCCTCACCTTGAAATTGAGTCGCCGCACCTTGATTTTCGACCGTTTTCCGGTAGACTGCGCCCAGCTGCTCAGGCAGCCTAAGGAGACAATCATGTTAGACGACAAGCGGTCGCTGCGTGAGGAGCTCTGCGGGCTTCCTCAAGTAGTGATCTTTATATTTATGATTTTTTGGGCCACGGGGCTTGGCAGCTGGGTCGGCCGGAACTTTTCGGAATGGATCCGCGACACTAACCCTAACGCCCATCTTCGACTCGAAAAGCAATCGGAGTGGGGCAACCTACTACGACAAAAGGTTGATCGGGCTAAGAAGCTTGGACAAGCCTATAGCATTCCAGAATACTTCTCCGATCTCCGCGACTCATACGTTTACGAGATCAAGTTTGAAGCCGCGACCACGTTCGGTGACATGCTGGAACTCCAGCGTCTTGCTCAACAGAACATCGAAAACGGCTGGGATAATCCAGCCGTCCAGAAGGTTCTGAAAGAAGAGCAGGACAAGACCGAGCAATTCCGCCAGAAGCTACGATCCGAACTTAGCCAACTAGTAGCTTCTTCTGAAGCGGCTAGGGCAGCGAAGTTGCCCAAGTCTCCACCAGTACCTTGGTACATGTGGATCTGGGGCTTTGCCGTCTGGCTGGTTGCAAGCTACGGCAAGATCGCCTTCTTGAGTGCGCTAACTTATCCACTGCGGGCCTTTGGCTCTAACGGAAATCTGAGCGATCTACAGAAGTTGCGACGCTGGATCAAGGCAATCATCTGCTGGCCGATCGACTTATGGCGTTATCCTTTCGACACATGGCGAGAGGTCATCGCGGAAGCGGAGCTCCGGCGGAGCGGCCGGAGTTGGAAGAAGTTGTTCGGCCCGCTCTCGCGAGCAGACCGGCTCTTCGTCCGCAAAGTCGCTAGCAACCATCGACGCTTCCGCGCCTGGCGAGCTCAACTGCGCCAGAGCAACATCCCGCGCTGGAGCCTAGTCACAGCGCTCAGCGTCATGCTGTTGTTGCTACCGCTACTCAGCCTCGCATCGTCAACGCCCAACAACGACACCGCTAAGGGTGAGGCCTGCATCACTGCAAGCCACAACCTTGCGGTCGCCTTCGGCACTACAGACCCCGACCCGCCTTGGCCTGTCGGCATCGCCCAGATGGCACTAGCCGAGAATTCGATAACGATCACCGCCTTGCCGCTAAGTTCGCCTCAGTTGTTTTACAACCCTGAGCGCAAAATTCGGCCTGGCCCGATCCGCGAGATAACCCACGTGCCCTTGACGGTTCAGACGCTCGTCGTCTGATCGGAGGGCATCGTCCTCTGGTCCCTGGCAACACACCATAGGAATAGAACGTGAATAGATACCTCGCAATCGCATTCGTCGTCGCGGCGACCTCGCTCGCCCAGGCCCAGGTAACTGGTGCCGGCTTCTCAGCGTTCCACCACCCCGGTTTTCAAACGGCTCAGCACTGCTGGATCGACTTTGGCACCAGGGACGCGGACCTGTCGCTCTACGTGTTTGGCTGGAATCAACCCCAGCCTCTGGCTTGGCTTGAGGGCTACCTCAAGAAGCCTCTCAAGTTGGGATCGCTGAACTTCACCCCGGGCGTCTTCGTGGCGTTCGCCCAAGGAGTTCGCCAGACGGGCCCGGCCTTCACCCTCGACGGCAGCGGTAAAAACTGGTCACTTTTCGTGACTGGTTCGCTGATCGGCGAGCAGGGAGCGAGGCCGACCCTTTTTATCCCGGCCGCGCGGTTGTTCCTCGGAGAGGAGCGCCGTTTGAGGTTTGGGCTGGAAGGTTCCTATGTTACCCAGAGCGATTGGAGCCAGCTTCGGCTTGGCCCCGTCGCCGCCTACCAGATCGCGGACAACGTCACGCTGCGACTGGCATTTCTGAAGGGGACTCGCAACGGAAGGGGAGACGAGCTCCGCTTCACGACCGTGTTCCGCTTCTAGACTCGACGACTACGCCCCTAATAAGGGCAGGGCCAGCCGGATTTCCGGCTGGCCCACTTCTTTATAAAAACTTCCTCGCCCTCCTTGACTCTAGGGGCTGAACCGAGTAGTATTGTCCCACCCGTCAGCTAAAAAGCTGACAAGGAGAGTTCGTAACGATGTCGAAATCAAGGAATCTCAACGCCCATCAGGCGCCGAAGACTCCGGGTTGGAAGGTTCTGCATAAGGCCGTTGAGACCGTTTTGCAGCCGCCCTTCAGCACGGAAGAGGCTGCCTGGTTCCAGCTGCAGCTACTGGCTCGTGCTACGGAGCACATTCCCACAAACAGTCTAGCCATGATGGCGCCGAAGCTGGTCCGAGGCTGCTGCTCGGTCTACGCCGAGCACGAGGGCTGGCCGTCGAAGGTCGCATTGTTCTTCGACAGCCAGATCGGTCCCAAGGCCCTTGGCGAGCTGCTAGTGGCCGAGGAGGGCTGGCGTCTCGAGGTAGTGTTGGGAACGGAGACCGGCTACGTGGTGTTGAACGGCAACTACAAGCCGCCAATTACCCAGGCTGATCTCATTGAGGCCAACCGCCTTGGCCGCCTGGTGGGACCTGGCTCCAAACTCTCTCGAGCGAGCGAGGGCCTGCTGGTTGTTAGTAGACCCTAAATCGCCCTGACCCTCCCCAAAGACGCCCCACAGAATCTGTGGGGCGTCAGTTTTACTACCCCGATATGCGATAATTTAAATATGGATAAAGCAACGTTTGGCGCCGGTTGTTTTTGGGGCGTTGAAGCCGCTTTTCGTATGCGGAAGGGCATAGTTGGGACTGTCGCCGGTTACACGGGCGGTTATGTCGATAGTCCCACTTATTCACAAGTCTGCGGCGGCCGGACTGGCCACGTCGAAGCGCTACAGATTACGTTCGACCAGAAAAAGATTTCCTACGAGCGGTTGCTAGAGATTTTTTGGCAGATTCATGACCCAACCCTCGAAAACCGGCAGGGTAACGACGTTGGACCGCAGTACCAGGCAGTGATCTTTTATCACAACGAAGCGCAGAGAATTGCCGCGGAAAAATCCAAAGAAGACCTTGAGAAATCAGGTACTTACGACGAAGCGATTGTGACTCAAATCAGGCCACTGGATAAATTCTACCCCGCCGAAGAGGAGCACCAGCGCTACTTAGAGAAACATCCCGGCGGTTACTGCCATATCGACCTAAAATCAATTCATTAGAACCATAGGCGACTGAAAAGGCGACCTCCACTGGGAAGGTCGCCTTTCGGCTGTGTGCGCCGTTAAGCGCAGAGTTGTTCGAAGAGATGGGCCTCGTGCTTCAGCACGTTCGTCGGCCGGAACGCTTCCGTCCACTCAAGTCTCGCCTGCGGGCAGACAAAAACTTTGCGTAGAGCTCGGTTCCACTGCTTGATCTTCCAAGCTGAGGCCTTGAGCTGTGACGACGGCTGCAGCTCGGCGCGCATCACATAATCGGCTAACGTCGTCGGCTGAGTCTCGAACTGCCAAGTCGCCGTGAACTCGGCAAGTTGCTGCTCCGCCTGGTCGAGTGACTTTGGCATACTGAGCACTGGCCCGCTGTACTCGAAGATGTTGAACGCCGCGAGTTGAATTACCCGGTAAGCGTCCTCGGCCTTCAAGCCATGCGGCTCGACGAGTTGCTTCAGCACCTCTTTGGCACCGGCCGTGGCGTAGCAGCCCCGGCTGAGAATGATCTCGATCAGCATGTTGTGCCGATAGATGACCAGGCCCTTCAGTACCTTGGTTAGCACCGAGACGGCGCGCATTGTGACGTGGAACAAATCCGGCCAAAACACACGCTCGACGCATGACTGCTCGATTGCTCTCTCCTCCCAAGTCCGAATGTTTTGCTTGATGCCAGCGGCGTACGTGGAAGCCATCCGCCCCATTCCCTCAAGCTGCTCCGTGTTGATCGGGTTCTTCTTATGCGGCATTGCAGAAGAGCCCTTTTGCTCTTTCGCGAACGGTTCGTGATAGAGCGGCAACGGCGTCCGAGCGTTGAGACGGATATCGAGAGCGATCTTGTCGATCGTCAACACTGTCTGTGCCAGGGCGTCCGCCAGAGGCGTGTAGATCTCACGTGGGATGATCTGAGTGGCGCCGCAATACGGCTCCAGGCCAAGAATCTCTAACGCCCGGCGCTCAATGTCCGGATGGATTGGCCCCCAGTTGCCAACAGCCCCCGAGATCTTGGAGTAGCGCAGCTTGGCTTTCGCCTGCTCAATGAGCAGACGGTCGGCCTCAAGCGCTCGTAGCCAAGTGATGCAGCGTTTACCGTGAGTCTGCAGCTCGCCTTGCTGGCCGTGTGTTTTGCCAACCATTAGAGAGAAGCGGTGTTTAAGCGCTTGGGCCTGCAACACCTCTTTGAGTTTCGCCAGTTCCTTCAGGACCAGGTGGCTCGCATCGATGAGAGTCCGGGCAAAAGCCGCTTCCTGGGTGTCGTAGCTGGTCATGTTGCTATGAAGCAACGGCTGAAGGCGTGTCGGCAGGCGCCGCGCACGTTCCTCCAGAAAGGCATTGAGATCGTGGTGGATCTTTTCGTCGCGGCGCTTCCACCACTTCAGGTCGACAGGATGGGCGAGCAAAGCGCCCTTGAATTCGCGGAAATCAGCCTCTGAGAACTCGTGGCTCTCAGTGTAGGCTTGGGTTACCGCGATCTCAGTATCCTGCCAACGCTTCACCTTAGTCTTGTCAGAAAAAATCGCAGTAATGTCTTCCTGCGCGTAGCGTTCTATCATAGTTCATCTCCAGAATGTAGGGTGCAGGCAGTAACCCGCCTCCCCGGATTACGTTGGGATTATTTTACGGCAAGCTCGACATTTTTAACAGGGTCTGAGGTTTTACTGTAAGTCCTGTTTACCGTACAATGACCGCACAGGAATTGATCCTGACATTACGGTACGGAGAACTACATGGAAAAACAGCTTCGAAAAGAGGCAGCGGATCGAATAATGCTGCCGCTCGACTTTTCAACCTACAACGAAGCTGCCGAGCCTATCGAAAAGCTTGGCGGCCAACTCGGGCTATTCAAGGTCGGTTTCGAGCTCATCAGCTCTGGAGCAGCACACCGTGTTGCCAGCCGCGCCTTTCAACAGAACGCTGGGGTTTTCTGGGACGGGAAGTTCAAGGACATCCCCAACACCGTCGAACGAGCCTGCCGGATTCTCATGCAAGACGCCGCAATCTCAATGCTCAACGTCCACGCCGATGGCGGGTCGAAGATGATGAAAGCGGCGCGCAAGGGCATCGACGAAGGTTACGAACGACGTTGGCGCGACGCCTCAACCAGTGTGCCGCCCAGACCGAAGCTTCTGGCCGTAACCATCCTGACTAGCCTGGGTTATGACGACCTAGTCGAAATCAGTATGTTTACAGA
This sequence comes from Candidatus Berkelbacteria bacterium, assembly GCA_016432625.1. Taxonomy (NCBI): domain Bacteria; phylum Candidatus Berkelbacteria; species Candidatus Berkelbacteria bacterium. The sequence goes on along the minus strand of CP066697.1, from coordinate 59,641 downwards.
AGTGGAGCGCGGCAACGGTGGGCACGACGAGCAGATTCGACAACGGGTGGTGAGCCTCGCTAAACTCGCTCAAGACAGCGGGGCTGATGGCGTGGTCGCTTCGCCAAAAGAAATCGAGGCTATTCGCACATGCTGTGGCCCCGGGTTTCTTATCGTCACGCCCGGTGTTAGGCCGGATTGGGCGAGCAAGGACGACCAATCCCGAGTGATGACGCCGTTCGAGGCAATCTCGCTCGGCGCTGACTATCTAGTGATTGGGCGGCCGATCACCCAACCGCCTGCTGAGATTGGCGACTCCGCTTCGGCGGTAACGCTGATCGCTGATGAAATCGCCCAAGCCCTGGCGGCACGAGCCCCAATCGCTACCACCTGAGGAGAGATGATGAACCCTGCTATGACCTCAATTCTCGCTGCTCAAACGATCGACGAGATTCTCGACCTTCGCCCCGACGATATCGCGGGCGTTATGAGCCAGGAGGAGGTGACTCACATCCTCAGGCTCGCTGACTGCTTCTGGATGCACTCGGGCAACCCCGAGGATCCGCACGCCATTCTGACTAGCGGGAAGTGCAGCGACGGTTTCGTCAACGTTCTTCCCGCCCTATCGTACACCCCGATCTGTAACCTTTTTGGTGCGATGATCGCTCGGCAGATCGAGCAATCGTATCCGAATCTACATGGTCGGGACGTCTGGGTGATCGGCTCAGCGTACGCCGCTATCGATCTCTCAAAAAGCGTGGCCGACTGTCTAGGTGCTCGTCACGGCTGTGGCGAAAAAGACGGTGACGCTCAACGCTGGCAGCGTCTGGAAATCAGGCCCGAAGACACGGTCATCCAAGTCGAGGAGCTGATGACAACGCTGAAAACTCTCGTTGCTGTCCGTAACGGCATCATCGCGGGCAACAGTACACCGGTTCGCTTCGCACCGTTCGTGGCGACGCTAGTCCACCGCTCTCCTATCGAGGAGTTTGAAGGCCAGCCGATTTTCCGATTGGCCCACTACGACATCGAGACCTGGGAGCCCGAGGACTGCCCGCTCTGCAAACAGGGCTCGGAGCGCCTCAAGCCCAAAGTGCCAGCCGAAAACTGGCAGCGACTCACCGGCGCAAGGCGATAAATCGCCAAGTGCCACGGATCACGAGCCCGCAGGAAATTCCTGCGGGCTCGCTTCATACCTTGGCATCGAGGTGGCTTTACCTTATAATCCCTCCTTGAGCGCACAGGACCCCTGTTTTGTGCCGCACCCTTCACCTAGAGGCATTACACTATGAGCAGCTCAGCCCCAGAAAAACGTGGCGACCAGTTGGCCGAGGGCAAGACCAAGATTATTTGGCCAACCTCTAACCTCAACGTTGTCCTCGTTGAATCAAAAGACGACATCACCGCCGGTGATGGCGCCAAACACGACATCCTCGAAGGAAAAGCCGTTGCGGCAAATACCACAACTTGCAACGTCTTCGAGCTCATCAACTGCGTCGGCCTCGTGCCGACCCATTTCCTTGCTCGCCACGATGACCGGACTTTTCGCGCTGTCAAGGCGAGGATGGTCCCGATCGAGGTTGTCGCCCGACGGGTTGTAGCCGGGTCGTATCTGAAAAGAAACCCCGATGTTGCCGAGGGGACAAAGTTCCCCGACCTCGTGATCGAGTTCTTCTACAAGGATGATGCCGAGCACGACCCGATCATGATCTGCAAGTTCGGCGAAAACGGAAAGCCTTGGTTTTCACTACACGATGCCAAGCAACCGATCTCGGCCGTAACCGAACTTGGCAAGCTCAGCCCTCGAGAAGTCGAGGCGCTGGGTCTCAACGAGAACCACATCAACTTGATGCGGCTCGGGGCAGCCTCGGTCTTCGAAACGTTGGAGCGGGCGTGGTTGAAGCACCACATGGTACTTGTCGACTTAAAGGTCGAGTTCGGGTTCGACCGCTATGGTCGCCTCATTCTCGCCGATGTGATCGATAACGACTCGTGGCGCATTTGGCACTACGGTCAGCCCGATGGAATGTTGGACAAGCAGGTTTACCGAAACCTCAGCACCGATGACCCGGAGGCCAAGGCCGAAGCCATGGCCAAGATCAGCGACAACTACCAGCGCGTTGCCAAGATGACCGAAAGCTTCTTTTAGCTCGCGGCTTCTAGCTTCAACGCAACCATCCAGGCCCGTGGGGATTCCTCCGCGGGCCTGTTCGCTTTTTATAATTAACGACTGTTCTGCTTGAACAATAAATACTTCTTTTGATTTAAACACGTGCTAAAATTCCCCCAGATTGAGGAATCGCTCCTCGACATATCGGAGGCTATCGGATAATGGAGTTTGGTACCCCTGGCTCAGGCCTAACCACGACCAAGACGCCCTGGCTAGAACAAGCTAATGAAAATGGTGAGTTCTACCTGCCGCGTCAACCTTACGAATGCTATAGCCAGGCTAACCACGATACCTGGCGACGACTTTACCTGCGGCAAATGCCGCGCTGGCGGCAGTTCGCCGTCCCGGAGTTTCTGGAAGGTGTAACGGCCTTGAACCTCCAGCCGGACCAAGTGCCGAACTTTGGAGACATCAACCGTTTCCTCGAACCCCTGACCGGCTTCCAAGCCAAAGGGGTGAGCGGCTACGTTCCTGCTTTCTTATTCTTTCAATGTCTAAGGAATCGGGAGTTTCCAACTACTGTCACCGTTCGCGATGGCAAAAAGCTCGGCTATCTGCCGGAGCCGGACATGTTTCACGACATTGCCGGACACGTACCGATGCACACTAACCGGCGTTTTGCCGACAACTTGGTTCAATTCGGCAAGGTGGCTCAGCGAGCTGCCAAGCGCTCTCAAAGCGAGTTTCGAGGCGACGAGCAGATCGATGTTGTCGCCTCGAACATCAAGGCGCTGGCTCGGGTCTTTTGGTTCACGGTGGAATTCGGCCTGATGGAATCGGATCGAGACGGTCGTCTCAAAGTTTACGGTAGTGGCTTGCTTAGCTCCCACGCTGAGATTCGCCACAGTATCGTTTCGCCGCAGGTTCAGCGCTTTCCGCTTGACCTAAGGTGGGTGATCAACCAGTACTTTGAGATTCACCACTTCCAGCCGCTGCTGTTCTTCGTCGAGAACTTCGATCACCTCTTTGAACAACTTGCAGTCCTTGCTCGTTGGCTTGAAGAAGGTCGTCTCGACAATGTCTCCCCCGGCGAGCCGGACGTCAGAGAGGAAGATATCAAGTCCTTCCTTGAAGCCGTTTGAGCTCGTCTCTAAGCACCCTGTTGCGCCGAAGCGCGATGGGGTGCTTTACTTATAGTATAAGGAGGGAAAATGTTTTGGCATAAAAGAGAGGATAAGCCGTTCGTTGCCGTCGCGATGACAATGATCATTCTCGGCGCAGCGATCTTGGCTTTTGGATTAGTCGGTTGGCTCACTAACGTTAGCGCGAATGAGCTGATCGTCGCTTTTCCGTCGCTCAAAGTAATGGGCGGCTTGGTAATTATTGGCCTGGGATACATCCAGCTCGAGCTGGGCTTGTTGCGCAAGAAATAGGTTCGTAGAGTTTACCACTAGCCAATATTAGGTAGAATGATGGGAGCATGAATCCCATTGTTTACGTTGCTGTTGGCGGAGTTGCCGTCGGTGTTTTCGTCGGCGCAGCTCTGACTTATTTTTTCTTACGATCCCGTCGCCACGATACTGAGCAAATTATCGCCATCGCTAAAGAAAAGCTGTCGAGCGATAAAGAAGAGATGAAGACTGACCTTGAGGGCAAGAAAGACGTTATCAAGGGTATTGTCGACGAGTTACGCAAACACGTCACCGAAACAAACCGCCAATTCATGGAGAGCGAGAAAGAGCGTATCTCGTCATTTTCGGAACTCAAAAAAGAGCTCGAAACCCACAAGCAGCTTGCCAGTGAGTTACGCGGTTCAACAGATCAGCTGAAAAATATTCTCAGCAACAACCAAATGCGCGGCGCTTTTGGCGAGCGCATTGCCGAGGACCTGTTGAAAATGGCGGGCTTCGTTATTAACCAAGACTATTTCTCTCAAACACAGGCTGGCGAGGGACGGCCGGACTTCACTCTGGTACTGCCTGACAAAACCAAGGTTAATATCGACGTTAAGTTTCCGTATCAAAACCTGCAGAAATTCGTCGAGGCAAGCGACGCCGAAGAAAAGAAGCGCCATTTCGCTCAATTTCAACGCGACGTTAGGGAAAAAATTAAACAAATCGCGACTCGCGACTATATTAATCAAGAGGACAACACCGTTGATTTCGCCATCGCCTTTATCCCTAATGAGATGATTTTTAGTTATATATATGAGCACTCTAACGACATCTGGGAAGAGGCGATGCAGAAAAAGGTCGTACTAGCCGGGCCGTATTCGTTCGTCGCCCTATTAAGACTAGTCAAACAGGCCCACTCTAACTTCCGTTTACAATCTAACATCCATCAGATCATTCAATTAGTTCAGAAGTTCCGCGCTGAGTACGATAAGTTCTCCGGCGAGCTTGACACCTTAGGAGCCCGACTCGACTCGACTTCAAAACAGTTCCAGGTTGTGTCTTCAACTAGGAGCCGGCAGTTAGGACGAGTTATGGACCAGATTGACAACCAGAAGGTCTTCAGTGAAGCCGGCGGCTCGCCAGTCGACGAGCAGCGTACCCTCGAATAATTTCCGCTGCCAATCAAGGGGAGCGACGCTTGACAGCCGCAACCCAAATGCGTAGCGTCTACAAGGGTGCAATAAGAATTATGAATAGACATAAGAAAAATAAGGGCGAGACAATTTGAGGCTTTTGGCCTCTTTTTTTTACCCAATTTTAGGAGGAGGAAGATGAACAAGATTGGCCTACGGGTCGGGGGAAAGAAGATCGAGGTTGATTTCAACGAGCACTTTCGCGCGCTGGCAAAGGTTAACGAAGCGATGACAAGTGGCGTGCTCGAGCATTACCGAAAATGTGGCTTAACGTACGTCGACGTGCCGGCAATCGTTGGCATCACAGGAGCCTGCGAGAATATCGACACGCTTTTTCGGGTGGGCAGCCGAACCGAAGTGCCGCTATTTTTCGCCCAAACTGGCCAATTATCTTTAGAGCAAGCACTTCAAACGCTGCCTGGTGTTTGCACGATTATTCATTCCGGTCGCGACGAAGAGAAGGAAGACAGTCGTCATTTGAGACAGTTTCGGCTAATTGAGGAAGAGTTTGACTGCACCTTGGCTGGAATGGCTAGGGAGAGCTACGACGAGGACAGAATGTACGAGGCGTTACTTGAGCACATCCAGAACGCGATTCGCGCCATGGTCGCAAGCGCGCTTCAAGCCGAATCTAACACTCTCGCTCGCTACGGTCGCAACGTAAAAAAACTCGAGCAAGCGCTGAGTAAACCGTTCCTTAGAATAGAGTACGAGGAAGCAATTGCGCTGCTCAAGGATAATGGCTTTCCAAACTTAAAATTCGGGGACGATCTCGAATCAAATGAAGAGGCAAAAGTCGTGGCGCTACTTAACGCCGCGGGAGAGGAATTGCCAGTCTTCATCATGAAATACCCAAAAGAAATAAAGTTCTTCAACATGAAAACTTCCTCCAAAGACTCTAGGGTTGCCCTGTCTGCCGATCTCATCCTCCCGTATTCCGGCGAAGGCGTTGGCTCAGCGGTGCGAGAGCACGAGTTTGAACGCCTCGATGAGAGACTGAAGGCCTCGACAATGTTTAAGCTTCACCTCGAGCGGGGCGGCACCTACGAAGATTTTGCCTGGTACCTAAATATCATGAAGGCGCAAAAGACTAACCCTCACGCTGGTTACGGAATTGGTAACGACCGAGTGATGCAGTATGCCTTCGCGACGCCAGACATTCGGGCCGTCTCTCTCTTCGCCCTTCTCAACACCCAGACCGGCGACTGGCAGAAAAAGCCAGCCGTAGCCGCTAACTAATTAGCCGCCAGTTTCTAGGTTTGGTAAACTAACAGGGATGAATCAGCAGGCACGGCCGGAAAGCGAGATACGTCTAGACAAACTTCAGCAGCTGCAAAAGCTCGGCGTTAACCCATACCCTGCCGTCGTGCCAGAACACCTAACCCTTAACGAAGCCAGGCAAAAAAAAGATGGCGCCAAGGTAGCAATCGTTGGACGCGTCTCCGGCATCCGTGGCCACGGCAAATCAACATTTTTTGACCTCGTTGACGAAGGCGACAAACTGCAGGCTTACTTCAAGCAGGATGAGATTGGGGATAAAGACTACTCACATTTAGCGCTACTCGACGTCGGCGATTTTCTCTGGGCCAGCGGCGAATTATTTACCACAAAAGCTGGGGAGATGACCCTAAAAGTTAAAGAATATGCGCTGCTCTCAAAATCCCTGCTGCCTATTCCGGAACACTGGCATGGCTTGTCGGACGTTGAAACGCGTTATCGCTCGCGGGCGCTCGATTTCAAGATCAACGAAAACGCTCGTCATTTGATCGAGGTTCGTGGCAAGGTCGTTGAACTCATTCGCGAGTTTTTTATCCGTCACGGATTTTTGGAAGTCCACACACCGATTCTGCAACCAATCCCCGGCGGAGCGGCCGCCAAACCATTCAAGACACGCTATAACGCTTTGGAGGCAGATTTTTATTTACGTATTGCGCCTGAACTTTACTTAAAACGACTGGTGGCCGGTGGGTTTAACCGAGTTTTTGAGATCGGGCCAAGTTTTCGTAACGAAGGCCTGTCTCACATTCATAACCCGGAGTTCTATTCAGCCGAGGCGTACTGGGCGTATCAGGATTATGTGGGCTTTATGGCAGCGACTCAGACGCTAGTCCAAGAGTTAGTCAAAAAAGTTACGGGTTCGCTCAAAGTCAAATACCAAGGCCAGACGATCGATTTCTCTCGTGACTTCGCTGTCAGAAAATACGTTGAGATTGTCCGTGAAGACACCGGGATTGATATCGAAAAACTGACTGATTTTAAAGACCTCAAAAAAGCCGTCGATGAGAAAAAAATAACTTTTGAGAATCAAAAAATTAGCGTGTGGAGTGAGCTTGTCGACGAGTTATTCAAAAAAGTCTGCCGCGACAAGATAATGCAGCCAACTTTCGTCATTGATTACCCAATCGCCTTGCAGCCGCTCGCTAAACGCCATCGTGCCAATCCAGAACTGGCCGAACAATTTCAACTAATCGCCGCGGGCGGCTTTGAGTTAGTGAAGGCCTATTCAGAGCTGAACGACCCGATCGACCAAGAGGCCCGTTTCCGCGAACAGATGAAGATGAGAGACGCCGGCTGGGAAGAGGCACAGATGCTCGACGAGAACTTTATTGAAGCCTTGAAATTCGGCATGCCGCCGACGGCCGGGTGGGGCTTAGGCATTGAGCGCCTGGTAATGCTGCTAACCGACCAACATTCGATCAAGGAAGTAATCCCGTTCCCGACTCTTCGACCAAAAAAGTAGAGCATATCGTCTCGACAAAATACGCTAAACTTGGTAGAGTAACGCCACCACTGCCTAAGTCGAGCAGTTACAGGAGATGAACATGGCAGGATTAGCTGGTTCCGTACCTTTCGTTTACCGAGCCCAAGGCATGGCCCAGGGAGAAGTACCGTTCGACAGCAAGTGGCTGCGTCACGCTGCCAAACAATGTCCGAACGAATCGATCTTTCATTCGTTGCTCGCGCGTCACAACTTCGAGCGTTGCCAATACGGCGACGCCCGCGACTGCCTCGTCGAGGCAATCAAGCGGGAAACCAACCCGCAGGAGAAGGCGACGCTTGAGAGCGAGCTACGAGAAGTCATGACTTTGGGTTCAGGTGACTGACCCAAACCGAAGGCCCATCTGCTACACTACGAAGCATGATGGGCCTTCTTCGTTTTAAGCAGTTCTCAAAACTACCGAATATTGTGCATGGCATCTCGACGACAGATTACGGTAATTTGTCCTATAAATGGGCCGAAAACAATCAGCAAACCGCCAAGGATGTACGAGACAAACGACGTCTATTTTTTAAGGATTTAGGGATTAACGAACACGACGTCGTCGCCACGCAGGTTGTTGGTGGTAAGAAGTTTTATGATTTAGACGCAACAGATCGAGGACGGGGGATAGATAGCCCCTCCGAGGGAATTGCTGGCGACGGCTTTTTCACCACTTCTCCGGGTACTTACCTGTTCGTCATTGTGGGCGATTGTCTGGCGCTTTTTCTGTTTGAACCTGAAAAACGGGTTTGCGGCTTGGTTCACTGCGGTTGGCGGGGCGTAGACAAAGAAGTTCCTCAGTTGGCCGTAGAATATATGGTTAAAAAGTTCAACTGCGACGCCTCGAAGATCATCGTCGGTCTCTCGCCCGCACTGCAGAAAGAGTCCTCACTTTTTAAAGATTTTCATGAGATTAGCCCTGAACGGCTGAAAGCCTGGAAGCCGTATATAAAGAAGGTGGGCAACCAGTTCCAAGCCGATTGGATTAAATTCGCTCTCGATCAGCTAGCTGAAGCCGGGATTGACCCGAAAAATATCGAAAACAGCGGTATCGACACCCGTAAAAACAAAAAATTCTATTCGCATCGTCGCAGTGAGCAAGATAAAACGCCCGAAGGTCGGTTTGGTTGCCTCATTGGCATCCTGAAATAGCTATTAATTTCCCCGCCCTAAACCGTTGACTTCTGGGGCTATACCTGTTATACTCGCGCCCGACACTGCGTAACCCGACGGGAAGCGCAGCGTGGCACACAGCCAAAAACTAGGAGAAACAGAACATGCGAAAGTTAATCGCTCTATTCGTCATCGTGCTCGTCGCGACTTTCGCGACAGCCCAGAAAATCCCCGATGAGTGGGGTCAGCAACAGCAGACTCCGCCTCCAACCAAGCAGACTCACGCTTGCAACCGACCGGACTGCCCGGTCCCCGACTGCACAAAAATGCACTCGCAGTGCTCGCAAGGGCACTGGGACTGTGAGAAAGCTCACAAGATGTGCGAGACGTGCGGTCAAGAGGACTGCGTCATCGACCACACCAAAGGCGGTACCGGCGAGGGCAACGGACTTGGCAAAAGCGATATCGAGAGCATCCGCTTCGAGCTCGAAAGCGCCAAGAACGAGATCGAGCGTCTGAGAGCTGCTGAGAAGGCGGCCGTCGATGCCCGGAACGAGGCCGAACGCCTTGCTGCCGAGCGCGAACGCGCCCGAGTCTCTAACCGCATCAAGCGGGAAGTGAACCGGCGAAGCAGCGCTTACAAGTCCGCTAAGTCGTCCGGTAACCGCGCCGCCACCACTAAGGAGGGTCTTAAGCTCTCTGCGTGGCTCGGTGAGGTCGAGAAGGTCGCCAAGATCAAAGATATCGCCCAGTGGTACAAAACGAACCATGAAGCGCTATCCGAGATCGCCGGTGCTCGCAACGCCATCAAGTGGCTAAACGAGCAGTACGGCAAAAACGGCACCGGCCCGATGCCAGCGATGATCGACGATTGGTCGGTTGCCAAGGACACGCTCGGCGAGAAGCCGATCCAGCGCCTGAACAACCGGCAGTCAAACGTCGAAGCGTATCTCGCCAAAGGCGGCTACGACTCGAACATTGACTACACCACCACGTCGGTACCGACGACCGAGGAAAGCACTGGCGGAACAACCAGCACGCCAACCGAGGAGCAGCCGACCGAGCCTTCGGGCCCGGCCTGGTACGACATCGCCATCAACTGGCTCGTCGCCAATTGGCTTTGGTTCGTCGTCGTAATCCTCAGCCTTGGCCTTGCGTGGTTTATCCTCAAGGTTGGCGTTCCGTTCATCGGAGGTTGGATGGCAGCACGCAACACGCCTGCGCCGCCGCCGACGGTCACGAGGAACATCGACACAATAACCGGACCGATCGCGGGCGGTGACGCCTTCTCGATCATGGTCACCGGCCACGGCCGCCGAACGAAGGTGGTCTTCGAGGAGATTGTCGGTGCTGGGACTGGTGCCGTTTACCAGGCAACCAACCTCAAGTACTACGCCGACGCGATCGAGGGCAAGACTCCTCTCGTAGCCCACCCGGGAACCTACAGGGTCCACGTCGTCAATCGTGACGGCACGAGCGCCCTCGCTGGCACCTTCGACTACACCTAATGCAACCGCGACACTCCTAGTGTTTCGGCTGCCACGTCCGAATGGGCGGCCCCGCAAGGGGCCGCCTCTTCTTTTGCCTAGATTTAAGTTAAGTAGTCACGCAAGCGCGAGGATTCCTCGTGCTTTTTTAGTTTCTGCAAGGCTTTCGCTGCAACTGCGAGCCGTAGGGCAAGAAGTGAAGCAAAAGCGAGAGCGATAGCTTAGGTCAAATAGTCACGCAGACGCGAGGACTCTTCGTTTTTCTTTAATTTTTGCAAAGCTTTTGCTTCAATCTGACGGATACGTTCGCGGGTGACACCGAATTCCTTGCCGACTTCTTCCAGAGTATGGGTTTTGCCGCCGTCATCCAGCCCAAAACGCATTCGCAAGATCTTTTGCTCGCGGGGCGTTAGGATTGATAAGGATTCCTGAACGTGGCCTTTCATTAATTGATAAATAGCCTGCTCCTCGGGCGACATCTGCTGCTTGTCTTCGATGAACTCACCAAGCGTTGAGTCGTTCTCTTCGCCAACTGGCGCTTCAAGCGAAACAATATCTTGCGAGATCTTCATAATATGTTCCAATTTCTCGACCTCAATGCCGAGCTTTTTAGCCAGCTCATCGTAGGTCGGCTCGCGACCAAGTTCTTGCTGCAGCTCGCGCTGGACCCTCATGTAGCGGTTGATTGTTTCCACCATGTGAACCGGGATACGAATGACACGGGCTTGGTCGGCGATGGCGCGGGTAATCGCCTGGCGAATCCACCATGTTGCGTACGTCGAGAATTTAAAACCTTTCTTGTAATCAAATTTTTCCACTGCCCTCTGGAGACCTAAGTTACCTTCTTGCACTAGATCCAAGAGCGATAAACCGCGGCCGATGTATTTCTTGGCAATCGAAACTACCAGACGCAAGTTTGCTTCGGTCAGACGGCGCTTGGCAGCTTTGTCGCCGCGTTCGATACGTTTTGCCAGCCGCACTTCTTCGTCCGGTGTAAGTAGCGGGTATTGGCCAATCTCGCGTAGGTACATACGCACCGAATCTTCGCCGAGACCAGTCAGATCGTCATCTTTGTCGTGCTTTTTCTTCGCGTCCCCTTCGGCTGGAATCTCGAGCAGCGGTTTTGCCTCGCGTATCTCCACACCAATTGTCGCTAAGTAACGGATGAAAGCGTCGATCATCTCCAAGTCTTTTTCCGGCTCTGGATAAGCTTGGACAATTTCTTTATAAGTCACAAAGCCGTGCTGTCGGCCCTTTCGGATTAAGTACATTAATTCCTCCGGGAAACTTACCCCGGCGTCTTGTTTTATTTTTTTCGGCACAGCTTTTGCCATAATTTAGCTCCTTTTATTTCCTTCTATAGTTGGCAATAATTTTTCGGCTTCGCCGAGACGACTAGTCGAGCGGGAGCGCAAAAATTAGCGGATTTTTGACGCGGCCGAAAAGTTATTGTCGACATCTCACCCGCGCTCCTTTGCCAATTCACTTAGTTGTTTCATTAAATTTTTGACCCCTTCAAGATCGTTCTTCTCCTGGGCACGACGAATTTGTAGGGCAAGCTCAACTTTTCGTCGTTCATAATCCAGCGTCGATAACTGACCAAGTTTTTCTTCGATCAATTCGCGCCCAAGCTCGTCACTCATCTCGCCCCACTGGTTAGAGTGCCAAAATTGCCACGAATCGATCTTCTCACTTAATCGTGAGTCAAGGCTTGTTTTCACCCGAGAGAGAAACTGAGACGGGGTTTTCGTCAAAGTTTTATCAGTATAGTCTTCCTTGGATGACTTTCCAAGCCCCGCGGGTTTGGCAAACAGCTTTTTTATCTCATCCGCGATCTTTGAAGCATCCTCACTCTGCCATGAAACGTTGTCGAATTTCTCCTTGTACGGCATCAGTAAATCTATTCTAGCTAGCGCTACTGCCAGTAGCTGATCTTCGTTTGTCAGATGAATGTCTGCGACTTTCGGGTTAGGCGAAACCGGACTTGTCTCTTTAGGGGCCGCTGCTTTCTTCAGCGCCTCATAGACGGCCTCCGTCTTAATTCCCAGTGCCACCGATAAGCGTTGAGTGTAATGATCGAGGCGCGTCGGCTCCGTGACAAGAGTGAGAATCGGCAGCATCGCTTTGACGACTTTCTTTTTATTCTCGATAAATTTCATATCCCCGGCCCGTTTGATTTCTTGACTGAGAAACCACTCCAAACCTTCCTTGGCATTTTTAACAAATTCCGCCCAGTGCTTACCGCCATCACCCTCGAACAGCTCGCCCGCATCTTTATAGTCACCAAACTCAACGACTTTACCATTCAAGTCCAGGCGCAGGAGCATCTCGATAACTTTCTTGGTCGTTGTTCGACCCGCTTCGTCGTTATCGAACGCGAGTAAGAAGTTCGGCGTGTATTTACTCAAGGTCTGAATTTGTGTTTCGGTAATAGCCGTTCCAGAAGAGGCAACCGTCTGCTCGACGCCCGCTTGATGCAAGGCGATAACATCCATCTGTCCCTCAACTAGGACAACGTAATCCCTGTCTTTGATGGCACCTTTAGCAAAATTTAGACCATAAATTGTCCGACTCTTACTGAAAAGCGGCGTGTCGGGTGAGTTCAGATACTTCGGCTGAGTATCGCCGAGCGCCCGACCCGTAAACGCAATCGTATGGCCAAGCACGTCGTAAATCGGGAAGGTAATGCGCTCGAAGAACTTGTCCGGATTTCCGGCTTTAGCGATATCCGTCGTCTTGTAGCCCCGCTTTATTAAAAATCCCCGCAGATCAAAACGGCGGGGCGCAAAGCCGATTTGAAATTTTCTGATCGTTTCATCGCTCAACCTACGCTTCTTCAAGTACTCAAGTGCTTTTTTGGCCGCTGGCTGCTCTGTTAAAATTTTGTGGAAGACTCTCGACGACAAATTATTAATCGTATAAAGCGTTTCTTTGTTATCCCGGGTTTGGTGCTCGGCTTGAGTGCGTGGCTGCAATGCAACTCCAGCTTTACTTGCAAGCAAGCGCAGAGCGTCACCAAACTCAAGGTGTTCCGCCTCCATTATGAATTTATAGTGGTCGCCGCCACGGCCGCAGCCAAAACATTTCCATATCTGTTTTTGCGGGCTAACCATCATCGAAGGAGTTTTCTCCTGATGGAACGGGCAGATACACTTGTAATTTGCCCCAGCTTTGCGCAAGGCAACGTATTGGCCAATTAGGTCAACGATGTCAATTCGAGATTTAACTTCCTCAATTTCGTTCAGTGGCGCTCCTGGGCTGCATTTTAACCTGAAAATAGGTTAGAATACAAAGGACTTTGAGAGTTTGTCTTGGAAGAGTCGCCTAGTGGCCTGTCTTGAGCATTGCGAAAGAAGGCCAGTTGGCAAAATCATCGCGTGCGTTCAGAAAACTCACGCGCGTACGTTCGTTATGGAAGAGTCGCCTAGTGGCCTATGGCGCCGCCTTGGAAAGGCGGTTTACCCGCAAGGGTATCGTGGGTTCAAATCCCACCTCTTCCGCGACAGAGTGCGCATTAAAGAATTGGTTTCTGGAAACGGGTAAGAACCCGTGAGTTCTCCCGTTGGTCGAAATCGTGGGTTCAAATCCCACCTCTTCCGCCGGTTGGGGGAAAATTAGTTCAAAAAACCCCGCATTTCTGCTAGCCTGATGAAAAGCTAAATAAAGGAGGCGATGATGGCTAAATGCATTAAATGCGACAACGAGACAGTGGGATTTAAATGCGATATCTGTGGAGCCGAGTCTGATGAGCACGACGATGCTCATGAGCACGGTGGCGAGCACTGCATGCCCAAGTGTGCTGGTTGCAACGAAGCCCAAGTTAATTGCAGCTGTTAGCTGTGTCAAAAAACCATGAAAAATCGAGTTGTTCACTTTGAAATTGGAGCAGAGGACCCAGAAAAATTATCAGAGTTCTATCAAAAGGCGCTCGGCTGGGAGATCAACCAGTGGGGAGATTCCGGCTATTGGATGGTCGGCAAAGAAGAGGATCGAGCCGTTGGGGCAATCTTTGGTGGCATCATGAAGCGGTTTCAGCAGGAAAAGACTACAAACACCATCGAAACCGAAAATATCGAGGCCACCATCGCCGAAGTCGAAAAGAATGGGGGCAAAGTCGTTAAACCATTGGCCGATATGCCGATGGGGCCGGAAGATATTATGCGCTGGTGCTATTGTGAGGATCCGCAAGGTAACGTCTTCGGCTTGATGCAGATGCTTAAGACCGCCAAGTAGAAGTTAATGTCGGCGCTTAGGGACCCCGGCCCGATCGAATTTGAAGCTGAAATTCAAAAGGGCTCTACAGACAACGGGGGTGCCTGGGTGGATTTTCCCTTCAACCTCAAGGAAACCTACGGCAAAGGCAACTTAGTGCCCGTAAAAGCGCGCTTTGACGATAAAGTCGATTACCGCGGCAGTTTAGCGATGATGGGCGGTGATCGTGCGATGCTATTGCTGCGCAAAGACGTCCGTGAGCAGTTAGCCAAAGAGCCAGGCCAAAGTGTTCAAGTGACCGTTTGGCTAGATGCTGGTAAACGTAACGTCGAGCTAGAGTCAGACGTTCGGTCGGCCTTCGAAAAGGCCGAATTGCTAGAAAGATTCTTCCAGCTTCCCTTCTCGCATCAGCGCGAACACCTGGGTTATATTGTCGAGGCGAAAAAACCCGAGACCCGGATGCGTAGGATTGAGAAAACCATAGCGGCACTGAAGGAAAAAGCTTAAGATAACCCCAGCACCCCTGGAGGTGGCTCATGAAGGTACTTTCTGTCTCCGTGGAAGCAGCCGATCCCAAAGATCCGGCTTTCCGCAAACTCGACCGCCGTTGGCGCTTTAACTTGCTGGTCGGCTGGATCCCATTCCTGGGACCGTGGCTGATCAGGCGTACCGGCAACTGTTACGTCGCGGTATACGACAAGTGAATCTCGACTGGGGCGCCTCGTGCGCCCCGCCACTTTTTGCTATTGATGAATAATGCAGCGCTGTAGTTGGCCGGGAACCGACCCGCTCATGTTAAAGTACCACGACGAGGAGTGGGGCGTGCCTTGTCACGACGACCAAAAACTTTTTGAGTACATTTTGCTTGATACATTTCAGGCCGGCCTCAGTTGGGCAATCATCCTCAAAAAGCGGGAGGGATTGCGCCAAGCATTTGCCGATTTTGCTATTCAAAAAATTGCTAGTTTTGATGATGAAGATTTTGAGCGGCTGTTGAACGATACGGGCATTATCCGCAATCGCCTGAAGATTCTTGGCACAATCAGTAACGCCAAAGCTTTCTTGGAAGTTCAAAAAGAGTTCGGTAGTTTCGATCATTATATTTGGCAGTTTGTGAACGGTCAGCCAGTGGTAAATCGCCACACCCATGATTCCGATATCGGTTCCACCTCCCCCGAGTCAGATGAGATGAGCAAAGACTTAAAGAAACGCGGCTTCAAGTTCTGTGGTTCAACGATCTGCTACGCTTTCATGCAGGGCGCTGGGCTAGTCAATGACCATTTAGTAAGTTGTTTCCGCTACAATACCGTCAATAATGGCAAGCGATGAGTGGAAAAATAAGCTGACGCCCGAGCAGTATCGCGTCTTGCGCGAGGGCGGCACCGACGCGCCATTCTTAGGTAAGTTTGTCGACCATCACGAAGACGGCACATACAACTGCGCCGCCTGCGGTAAGCCGCTGTTTGATTCCGGCACCAAATTCGAGTCGCACTCTGGTTGGCCGAGCTTTTACGACGTTTTAAGCAAGGGTAATGTCGAGCTAAAAACTGACTCCTCGCACGGCATGACTCGAACCGAAGTTGTCTGCGCTAATTGCGGCGGTCATCTGGGACACGTGTTTGATGACGGACCTAGCGACAAAACTGGACTGCGTTATTGCGTCAACTCAACGAGCTTGGACTTCAAAAAGAGATGAAGATAGTCATCGCCGGCAGTATGCAGTTCGCGGATCAGATGATGGAGTGGAAACATCAATTAGAGCAGCTCGGTCATCAGGCCGAAGTCTCGATGGAAACTGCCAAAATGGCCGGCAAGACGGACGAGGAAAAAGAAGCGATCAAGCTAGAGCTCAAGTTCAACCAGGACGCGATAAAACACTTTTGGCAGAGGATGGATGGGGCCGACGCCTTACTGGTTCTGAACTACGACAAGCGCGGCATCAAAAACTACATCGGCGGCAATACTCTAATGGATATGGCCATGGCTTACTTTTGGGAGCAGAAAATTTTCTTACTTAATCCGATTCCCGAGATGCTTTATTCGAGCGAAATTATCGCCATGAAACCGACAGTTATAAATGGCGACGACAAGCTGATAGAGTAGCTACTTAACCGAAAGGTATTTGCGGTTGAGGTAGAACATATAGTATCCAACGCCAATCAGCGACAAGCCGGCAATCACCAGCGCTAACGGCCAGCCTAGGCCCTGGCTGAAATACTCGGCAGTAATTTTGACGATATAAGCCATTAAGAATATGGCGCCCCAAATTAGTAGCGCCCGGATTTTCAGATTAATCCCCAGGAACATTGCCCCAAAGACCAAGCCCGGATAGATAATTTCCCAGAACGCATTCGCGCTCGGCGAGAATCCCCCAAGGCCTAACGCCGAACCGAAAAACGCCAACGAGCCACCGGTGTACAGCCAGGGAGTAAGGACGCGATTTTCAGCATCAGTAGTGAAGTGGTAGGCGAGCAGGCCGTACGTCAGGCCGGCAACCAGGAATCCGTAAAGAAAGACATCGGCGCTAAACGCTGGGCTGCTACCTAAGATTGCGTAAAGGGCGCTGAAGTATAACGCCGTTGAGAAGATAACCGTAAAAAGAGTGAAAATAACCTTACGGTAATACCAGTAAGAGATGCCGAATAGGGCCGTTAGGATCGCCGTAATCGTCAACTGCGTCATACTCTCGCTAAGCGACAAACCGGCGGCGTCATAGACAGTAAGTAACCCAACCGGCAGGACTAGGGCGCTTATAAGGAAGAAGGCGTTGGAGAGCCCGCCCCAACGTTGTTCGCGGATAAACATCGCCCCCAAGACGTAAGCAACAACACCCGAGCCAAGTGTGACAAGCAGTCGGGAGAGCACCGATAAAGTCTGCCAGCTGCCACCGATCATAATGGCGATACCCAAGAACACGATCGCTCCGCCGATATAGTAGAGCATCTCCGAGGCACCAAGATGTTTAGTAGCTGATACGGGTACTGGTATTACAGAAGTAGTCTGGTCGTAAGCGCTAACGACTTCCTCTCGAGTGAGTGTATTTTGCGCTGCGGCTTCCCGAATTGCTTGAAGCAAGGTCTCCCGATCCATCTACTCGATCCACCCTAAGAAGTGAAAACTATATGGAGTGTAGTAGCTACCAGACTGCTGAACCGCAATCTCTTTGGTGTAGCTGCCTTTTTTCAAAAAATACTTTGGGCCGGAGCCGCCGTCGTAAAACAGTGGAAAGCCACCGCCGTAGCTGCCCGGCACAACCTCGAAACCGTCGGCAGATTTTGGTCCGGAACTGAGTTTGTATTTTTGGGCGTCAGCCAAACTAAGCTCCTCGCTCTGGTTTGTGGCAAGGTCGTGCAAATATAATGTTGGCGGGGGCATCGTTGGCTGCGACGCGTCGCTTGCATATTTCGGAACTGGATGACTGACCAACTGGTTGTTTTCAACCGCGTAGTAAACTGATGATCCGCCGTAGTAGCTGCCAACGTCAACGCTATAAATGAAGTTATGCTGCGGGGCGTCAACGAACAGTTTCGGAAGCGAGATGCTGGCCCAGACTACAAGCACCATAAGTACTGGCAGACCGATCCCTATAAATAGGGGGGCGCGCTTTTTGAAATCCATCAAAATAATTGTAGTCCTATTTTGCCTGATGAAAAGCGCCGTCAATCTAGCGGACGTCCATTGGTGGCGATACTGTTCGCTTTATAGCGCGGATCATTACTAACGTCTCGACTTTTACCAAACGCCTCTGGCAAGACAAAGCTAGCCGCTGCCTCTTCGTCATCGAATTCTGACTCGAGAATGTATAGCTCCGGGTCCGAAGCGAATATATAGGTATCGTAATCATAAAGCCGGCCGTCAAGCTCAATTACCTGCCGGCGTTTTTTGACTCGGCGGCCTTCGGTCCAGGGCCATAATATTGTAAATTCTCGCTTCGAAATCTCATGATCGGGCGGATCTTCGTTTAAGACGTCAGCGCTCTTGATAGTTAATAGGTAACGCGGCGCGCCTTTACCATCTATGTCTTCTTCGAGTCGAAGCCGCAGAAAACCCCTTTTACCAGAGGGCGGCGCGATATACCCCTGCTCTTGCAGAATGATTTTCTTGACAGCGAAACTCTCGAGGGTAAGAGCGCTCACCAACCACTTACGTTCTGTCTTTATTCCGGCCGTCATCAACTAGCGCAAGCGGAAGACTACTTGTACGGCGTACGTCACATCTTGCTCGCCAACAAGCAGTTTCGGAGCGCTCAAGGTTTCGGCCGGATCGGTAGCCATCGCTCGGCTATCAAGCGCCATTGGTACCACACCACCCCATTGTGGCTCCGAGACTGAGACCACCTGTCTGATACTGGCCTCAAGCTCGTTAGCAGTTTGCTCCGCTTTGGTGCGTGCGTCCTTGAGTGCCGCGGCGCGAGCTCGCGACTCTAGGTCTTTTCTGGTTTGCGTTGCGAAGGTGCTTTGGGGGGATACACCGCTTAGCGGCGAGGTTGTAACGATATAGTCTAATACTTTCTGCGCCAACGTTTTGTCGTTGAGGGTTATTGTCAGCGAGTAGTACGCCGTGTAAGTGCCGTCACCTGTCGGCGCCGGATCTGGCCGACCCAACATGACTTCGTAATCTTTATTGGCGGAGCTATTCACAACGATCTCTTTGTCCTCGACGCCCAGTTCCTTGAGTTTATCGACGACTGCGTTACCGAATGCTGAAACTGCCGAGATCGCTTCCGCGCTGTCTTTACCGGTTTTTTGATACGACGGGTAGAAGATAAATTCATCTGGCTCGGCTTTAACTGTGGCCTCGCCGCTAACGGTGACGGTACGTTTGTCAGCTTCTGCCCACGGTTGCCACAGCGCCAGCATGACGCCAATCACGACCAACAACAGGATAGTGATGATTCTGAAATCAAAACGCAGAGTTACTTCGTTCATGCTGTCATACTAGTACAAAGCCGCGATTTTTGCACCGTAAGGACTTGATTATAAGGTTTAAAATGCGTAAAATTCGCGCTAGTACCCTTAGGGGGAGGTTTGAAACTGTGTTCTCTACATACGATCGTGCGTTTATCCTAGGCGGCTTTGTGATCGGGTCGATCCCGTTCGGCTACCTAGTCTGTCTCGTCCACGGCATCGATATCCGTCGCTACGGTAGCGGCAATATCGGCGCCACAAACGTCGAGCGGGCACTGGAAGCGGTTTTCGGCCCCAAGAAGGCCAAAGGTTGGGGAACAGCAGTCATGCTCCTCGACGCCGCCAAAGGGTTCCTGCCGGTATTTCTCTATCCGCTTTACGGCGGGTTCGATCACATCTGGCTTGTCTGGGTCGCCATTGCGGCACTTACGGGCCACATGTTCTCGCCCTTCATGCGCGGCCGGGGCGGTAAAGGCGTCGCGACGGGCTTCGGCATCACCCTCGCCCTAAATTGGGCAGTTGGGCTGATCTGCTTTGTTGTCTGGTTGCTTGTCAAGCTCTGGGCTAAGGCGTTTGGAAGCTGGTGGCTCCCCGAGCGGACCGCTGTTGCCTCAACAGCAGGCGTCTGGTTAAGTGTCGGGCTCTTTATCGCTGACGCGGTAATCAGCAAGTCGCTTGTACTAGACAACCTGCTTGTCAGTGGGCTCATTGCGGTACTGGTGACCCTGCGTCACCTTGGCAACTACGAACGTCTAAGCGAGTTACCTCGTCAACGGGCTCCCTGAAAAGGGAGCCCGTCTCACTATCTGTTACAATTCCTAGGTGCGTACACCGACGAAACGCCTGGTAACAGTCTTATTGATCGCCGTAGTTTCCTTCGTCCTGTTTGGCTTCATTTACCGCTTGCTTGGGTTGCCGGAAGCTGACGAATTTATTAGCATCGCCCGTTCTTACTACGCCCAGTACGGTTACTGGGTAGTCTTTTTAGCAGCGCTCGGCGAAGGGCTGTTGTTTATCAACTGGTACTTGCCAGGGTCGGCGGTTGCGGTTTTGGGCGTAGTGTTTGCCCGCGAGAACAACCAAAGCGTGCCGCTGGTAATATTCCTGATTATGCTAGCTTTCCTGCTTACAGCCGTCATTAATTACTTAATCGGCCGCTACGGCTGGTATCGGCTGTTCTTGCGCTTCGGTTTGAAGACGCCGCTCGAAAATTCGCGGCTACGCCTGGAGAAAAAGGGATTGCCCATTATTCTATCGAGCTACTTTCACCCCAATATCGGCGCCCTCACTGCCACAAGCGCCGGCATTATTCAAGCGAATTTTCAGCACTTCCTGCTCTATTCGGCGATTGCCTACTTTGTGTGGGGCATAATTTGGGGCGTAATTGTTTACTTTTTCGGTCCGCAGTTATTAGCGCTCGGCACAGTGCAACTGATGGCCGTGATTGTCGTAGGGTGGGCGGTCTATTTAATAGGGAAAGCTGCCTATGAAAACAGACAAGCCCCGCATGATCGACCATGAGGGGCTTACTGGATTTTCCGCTTAGAGCGGCTTGGCGGTAGAAACGAGCCAAATGCCGCTGATTGCGGTTGGGATGAGGCTGAACAGGAAGGTTAGCACCGATGTTCGGTGCTTTGACCTAACGTGTTTGCCCCGAGCCAGCGCGACGCCAAAGCCCACCACGAAGATAAAGCTCAGCGAGGTCAGCGCCACTGAGGGCATGTGGACGAGATACGCCGTCCGGTCGAAGGCAAGCTGGCGCCCCAGACTTTCGGCCAGGTGAATAACCCACAGCAGCACCAAAGTCGTGACGATCGCCCACGCGATATGAGCCGCGCGGTGTCGCCTGACACCAAGAATGTAGGTCACGCCGGCGAAAACCAGCACAGTGACGAGTTGGCCAAGAAAAGAGTATAGGTACGTCATCGGTTCCTCCCAGATGTTGCGCCATTCTAGCAATAGTCGAGCTAAAAATGAAGGCGGGTAGACGGACGCCCCACTTCGCTAGGAAGTAGGGCGTGGCTACGAGTTGGGGCGTTGAAGCTTGTCGAGAGTCGCTTTAGCGCTACCGGCAATCTCATCATCCGAGGCCGTACTGTCGAGATTTGATCCCGAGGTAACGACCTTGAAGTCAGAGGCCGGCTTAACGTGGGCGTCTTGCAGGAGTTTATCGACGGTTGCCGCCGTCACGTCCTGCTTATCTTTCAGCTTCCTCCGGGGCACCGACTGCTTCTCTACCGACAAGAAACCAGTAGATAAAGTAGCCGCCGCCCAGGGCAAGTGCAGCGATTATGAGAATGTCCCAGAGCATGTTCACTCCTTCAAGTTGGGTACGCAAACGTTACTTTACCCCAAAAACTTCCCTTGTGAAGTGCTACAATCAGCTCATGAATGAGCTTGCCGGCAAAACTGTCCTCATCACCGGAGCCTCGCGCGGTATCGGAGAAGTAACGGCTTACGAGTTCGCCAAAGCGGGCTGCAAGCTGGCCCTGACTTATCTCTCGAAACCCGAGGAAGCAAAACTGGTCGAAGATAAATGTCGTCAACTTGGCGCGCCGAAAGTTATGTTCTACCAGCTCGACGTTACAAATGACGACCAGATTCATGAATTCGTAAAAAATACCAAGACCGATTTCGGCAGCATTGACGTGCTTGTTAACAACGCCGGCATTCTGATTTGGAAGTTCTTCAGCGATATGAGTTTTGACGAGATCGACCAGCAGGTCGCGGTTAATGTTACTGGCCTGATGAAACTCACTAACGCTCTACTGCCGCAAATCCAAGAAACGATCATCAATATCGGCTCGCAGGCGGGCAAGCGGGCAGGGGCAGAGCATGTAGCTTACTGCGCTACCAAGTTTGCCGTCCGCGGTTTTACTCAAGGCCTCGCACAAGAGTTACCGTCGCTGAAAATCTACGCCGTTAACCCTGACGGCATCAACACCCAGATGAACGACTGGGGCGGGCGGCCACCGGAACAGGTCGCCAAGGTTATAGTCAAAGCCGCCTCTGGCGGTTACGACCTAATGAGCGGCAGCGATATTGATGTTTGGGAGATAGCCGATGAAAACTAGGGTGAGTTGGAAGGAGAAGCTCGACCGGGCGAGCGCGCCTAAAAACCCACATATTGATGAAGCGCCGCCGCAATGGGTTGGCGGCAAGCTAGGGATGAAAATGGTCATCCCCTCAGCCTGGGAGCTCGAAAAAATGATCCGCCAAATACCGGAAGGTAAAACCCGCAACATCAAGGACATTCGAGACGCGTACGCCCGCACTCACGGTGCTGACATTACTTGCCCACTGACTAGCGGTATTTTCCTGCGGATTATTGCCGAGTATGCCGAGGAGCAACGGGCATTAGGTGAAAAAGATATTACCCCCTACTGGCGAGTCGTGACCGATAACGGCAAAATGCCACCCAAAATCCAGACTATTTACTCTCGGGGTCGTTGATTTTTGTGCGTTTTCCCACCGGAAGAATAAAGGCTATAACACCCAAACCAATTAGTATAGCCGGAAGTAAGGAGTACCAAGGACCACAGCCTCCGGTACTCATACCACACCCAACCATGGAAAATAGGTAACCAAAAATGCCAATAATAACTAAGAGACTGCCAGCTACCTTCATGAGCCAATCGCGCTAGCGAGCAATATTTTCTTTTCAACCGAAGCGATTAGTTTGCGGGTTGAAACGGCGACGTCAGGAGCAACAGAAACGGAAGTAGTGCCGGCTTTGACCATGGCTTCGGTGATTTCCGGGTAAACCGACGGCGCTTGGCCGCAGATCGAGCAAGTGACGTGATGCTTACGACAAGTTCGGACAACGTGCAGGATAGAATTCAAAACGGCCGGGTACCGCTCGTCGAATTCAGCAGCAAGTTTGGCCGAGTCTCGGTCAATCCCGAGCGTCAACTGCGTCAGGTCGTTACTGCCGATCGAAACGCCGTCGATGCCTTCATTTATATACTCCTCAAGCTCGATAACCGTCGATGGCACTTCGACCATAATCCAGAGCTTGAAATCTTTTTCCTGGCGTAGGTTATTTTGGTGCATCAGATCGCGCACCCGACGGAACTCGTCAACCGTGCGCACAAAAGGAATCATGACGTGCAAGTTTTTAAGATCCATTCCGTCGCGGACGGCTTTAATGGCCTCTATCTCGAGCGCGAACGCTTCTGGTTCGGCGATATAACGTGACGCGCCGCGGTAACCGATCATCGGGTTATTTTCCGGCTGTTCGTACTTCTCGCCGCCTTTTAAGGACTTGTACTCGTTAGTTTTGAAATCTGTGAATCGGTAGACGACAGGGCGAGGATTGAACGCTTGGGCGATAATACCGATGCCTTCGGCGAGCTTATGGACGTAATCGTTACTACGACCATCTGCCATCATGGCGTTAGGATGTTCGCCAATTCCGGCAATAATAAATTCGGCGCGCAGTAAGCCGACGCCGTCAACCGGTAGCTGAGCGTATTCCTCAGCTTTGGTCGGTTCGGCTAGATTTAAGTAAACTTTCGTCGCTGTGACCGGGACAGTGGTGAGCGCTTGGGCGCCGACAAGACGCGGCTGCGAAGTTGGCGCAGGGACGTCGCTACCTGCGACTTTGCCCTTATAAACTTTGCCCTGGGCGCCATCAACGGTGACGACCTGGCCGGTTTTCAAAGTGGCCGTCGCTGTACCGGTACCAACAACGCAGGGGATACCGAGTTCGCGCGAGACGATCGCGGCGTGACTGGTCCGCCCGCCGGTATCGGTCACAATGGCCGCGGCGCGGCGCATCGCCGGGACATAATCGGGGCTTGTCATCTCGGTCACTAGAACGTCGCCCGCTAACACTTGGTCAATTTCGGTTGGTTTGTGAATAACTTTAACCGGGCCGCTTTTTAAGCCAACCGAGGCAGCGGCCCCTGTGAGCAAGAGCTCCGCCTTACTTAAGTCGACTTCCTCCCCCGCCGTTTTAGGTGATAGAGAGGGCGCTGTTTCGTTTTTTTTTGGCTCGCCGAGCGTGGTGACCGGACGAGCTTGAACCATAAAGAACGAGCCATTTTCGTACGCCCACTCCATGTCCTGGGGCTTCCCGTAGTGAGCTTCGACTTGCATGCCGATCTTGGCTAGTGCGACAATCTGCTCGTCAGTCAGTTTCTGACCTTCTTCCTGTTCTTTAGTGAGGTTGATGTGTTTATTACTGCCATCTTTATCGCGCACAATCTGCCACTCTTGCGCGCCGATTTCCTTGGAAACGACTTTGAAGTCCTTTTTATTAACAACGTAGTGGTCGGGCGTTACTGATCCTGAGACGATCGCCTCCCCCAAGCCCAGTCCGGCGTCAATCGTGACTTTCTCTTTATCTTCTGTTACCGGATCGACAGTAAACATGATGCCGGAGACTTCGCTTTGAACCATCTTTTGAACCGGTACCGCGATGCCCACTTTGAGGTGATCGAATTTATTAACCGTACGATAATAAATGGCTCGCGCTTCGAAAAGCGACGCCCAACACTCACGAATAGCTTTAATGAGTGCCTGTTTGCCTTCAATATTTAGAAAAGTTGCTTGCTGGCCAGCAAATGAGGCGTCGGGCAAATCTTCAGCTGTGGCGCTGGAACGGACCGCGACGGGGCCGCCCTTCATCTCGTCGTAGGCCCGCTCGATCTCTTTTACTAAGTCGGCAGGCAGCTGAAATTCCTTCATCGCCTTCTGCAGTTCCAAGGCAATCTTGTTGAGTTTTTTGGAGTCTTCGGGATCTAAACCTTTCGTCCACTTCTCGATATAGGCATCAATCTTTTTCTCTTTTATAAAACGGAAATACGCTTGGGCGGTAACGATGAAGCCTTGCGGCACCGGTAGGCCGGCTTTAGACATCTCTCCAAGATTCGCACCTTTACCGCCAACGAGCGGGATATCTTCCTTGCCAACTTCGCTGAACCAGACAACCTGTTTTGTTTTTGCAGCCATATTCTTCTCCACTGTACCAGCTATTAGTAAAGCCGACACGACTTGAAATGGGAGTGGTTTAGTGGTTTTTTCGATGTGAGGTACCTCACATCATGCTGATGATCTATCCAGGAAGAATGTCGGTGGAAAACAGTGGTCTCATGGAGGAGATTCACGAGTTCTACCGCCAAGAATTCATGCCCATCCCAGGACCATTCGATTACTCGGGTGTCGTTCTGGTTGAGGGCAGGCTGAAAGAGTGTACGATCACGGTCGACCTCTTCAACTGCCGTTTCGGGATTTCGGGGCTTGACTGTCAGGAGTACGCGGCCCATCAAATCCCGGATAAAGTTGCTACGAAGGCTGAGAGGGTGGGCCACCAGCTTCTGCAGCAGATACTGGGCTATGTGCCGACCAAGAGCGTTTACGTTCTTCGAACAGAGCCTGGGGGAATCAGGTGCTAGGAATCCGGGGGAGGGCTCTAGAGTCGCTCCCCCAGTTCGTCAAATACCCGACGGATAATTTTGGCGCCGAACCCCCGACGTTGAAGTAATGAGAGCAGGCGCATTTTGCGTTTAAGCGGCTCAAGATCGCCCCAACGTTTCAACCTGCTCTCCGCTAACGACTTAGCCGCTTCTAGCTCTGCCCCTTCGTCTAGGGAATTCAACACAGACTCAATGAGATCTTTATCGATCCCTTTTTTTATTAATTCGAAAAATATGGCGTGTCGGCCACGGCGGCTGACGAGAATCCGCGTCTCGGCGAGCGACTGAGCAAACCGTTCGTCGTTAACTAGGCCGATTGCCTCAAGCTGTGCCAAGGCATTATTAATGTCATCCGGCTCGTATTGGCGGTCCAATAAAGATTTCTCGAGCTCTTTTTTGCCGCGCGAACGATAAT
Organism: Candidatus Berkelbacteria bacterium; assembly: GCA_016432625.1. Lineage (NCBI taxonomy): Bacteria > Candidatus Berkelbacteria > Candidatus Berkelbacteria bacterium. The sequence continues at coordinate 33,651 of CP066697.1, read as the reverse complement.
TCAGCAGGCGCAGAGCCCGCTCCAATGCCGACTGTTTGGGCATCGCTAGGTTTAGACTTCTTCAGGCTGCGGGATGGCGCCGATCTTGCCCTCTTTGGCCAGCTCACGAACCTTGGTCTCAATGGTCGCGGCAAGCTTTTGGTCACCTTTAAGAAAAGCTTTGGCAGCCTCCCGTCCCTGCCCAAGCCTTTCTTCTCCATACTGAAACCAGGCGCCGGATTTTTCGATCAAACCTGCCTTGACTCCGAGTTCGAGCAGGTCGCCTTCCCTAGATATACCCGAATCAAACATTAAGTCAAACTCGGCCGTTCTGAACGGCGGAGCGACCTTATTTTTGACGACTTTAACCCGACAACGGTTGCCAATGGCGGTCTCGCCTTCCTTGATTTGTTCGGCTCGTCGGATGTCGAGACGTACTGAGCAATAGAACTTGAGAGCGTTACCGCCAGGAGTAGTCTCGGGATTACCGAACATAACACCGATCTTCATCCGGATTTGATTAATGAAAATGAGAACGGTCTTGGATTTAGAGACGGCGCCAGTTAACTTACGTAGCGCTTGGCTCATTAGCCTGGCCTGAACACCCATCATTGCGTCGCCCATCTCGCCTTCGATCTCCGCTCTCGGCACAAGAGCCGCGACAGAGTCGACGACGATAACGTCAACGGCATTGGAACGGACTAAAGTTTCTACTATCTCCAGAGCTTGTTCGCCGGTGTCGGGCTGAGAGATTAGTAGCGAGTCAAGATCGACGCCTAGTTTAGTCGCGTAACTCGGGTCAAAGGCGTGCTCGGCGTCAACCAGAGCTCCCAAGCCCCCGTTTTTCTGGGTTGCGGCAATAGCCGACAAAGCAAGTGAGGTTTTGCCGGAAGATTCTGGCCCGAAGATCTCAATAATTCGTCCCCTCGGCAGCCCACCAACGCCAAGCGCGACATCGAGCGATAATGATCCGGTTGAAATCGCCTCAACGTTCAGATGAGTATTCTCGCCCATAGTCATAATCGAACCGGCACCAAACTGCTTTTCTATCTGGGAAATCGCGGCGCGTAGCGCCGTGTCTCGGCCGGACGGAGCGCTAGCTTTGGGTTTGTCTTCTTGCTTGGCCATAAACCCGTTTTACAAGTTAGGCGGATTTAACGCAAGGTTTGGGTTATATAAGACTTTAACTACCTTTTGGCGCTCGTTACCGGCTCGGTTTTTCGCTGAAATTACTACCTGGTTGACACCTGGGGAGAGCTGGACTTCTTGAGAGAACTGGCCGCTGGGACTAACAAGAACGGGTTGGTTGTTCATCAGGACAACGGAGCCTTCCGTAGTGCTGCCGTTGAGGCTAACGGTATCTTTGCCAGTAGTAAATTCTTCACTAACGCCCGACAGGCTAATCTCTGGCGGACGGGTGAACTGCTTGAGTTGGACGACGATATAGCCGAGGATGCCACCAAAAAGCAGCACGGCGCTTATAATACCGATTGCTCGCGGCGTAATAAGGAATCGCCAGTCACTGACTTTGGCCGGGGCGAAGTTGACTGCTCGCTCCGGAAGCAAACGCTTCTGGGAACGCTCTTCGCGGTAGAGGCGAATAATTTTTTCCGGGTTGAGATGGAGAAACTCGGCGTAGCAGCGCACGAAACCGACGTTATAGGCTTCGGCCGGCAGCGACGAATAGTTACCGTTCTCTAAGGCCTCTAAATACTTCAGGCGAATGCGGGTTTGAGCCTCAGCCTCTTCAAGAGTAACGCTGGCTTTTGTCCGAGCAGCTTTAAGCAGCGAACCAAGTGAGCGACTCTTGCTGACATGGATTTTTTTCGTGACAAAACCGGTCATGTAACTTTTAGAGTAGCGCACCCGCCAAACGCGGTCAAACCAGCCGGTCGGCACGCACGAACTACAACAAGTCGCTCCCTCTAGGATCTTTGGCGCCGGCGGGTATGATTATGCTAAGAATGTCTAATTCTTTTTGGGTCACTTTCGTCTTCGTCATCCTACTCATCGCCGCATTTGCTTTCGGTATGTCGTCAATCTTCAAGAATCTGCAAGCTGGTGAGCCCGTATTCAACTTCAATAAAACTCCCGCGACAGAAGTGCAGGACGCCCCGTCACAGTTTCAGTATCCGTTGCTGCCTTAGGCTAGCCGTTTATCCCTTGATCAAAATCCTCGCCGGAGTCGACAAGGACATCGCGCGGCTTGGCGCCATCAGCTGGACCGATCGAACCCTCGGCTTCCAGTAAATCAAGCAGGCGGGCCGCTCTGGCGTAACCAACTTTCAGTCGGCGCTGCAGGAGCGATGCCGATGCCTTCCCCGCGGCAATCACCAAATCGCGGGCTTCCGGCAGTAGGTCGTCCTCGCTGGCGTCGTGGGCACCGCCGGCCAGACCAGGTTTCAGACTCGAGCGGTAAGAGGTGATAGTCTCGTCGTAGCTTGGCGGAACTTGAGTTTTGAGGAACTCGGTAACAGTGTGAATCTCTGAGTCCTTAAGCATTACCCCCTGAATACGCTTGGGTTGCGGCTGGTCACTCGCTAGATAAAGCATGTCGCCGCGACCGAGTAGTTTTTCTGCCCCTACCTGGTCAAGAATAGTCCTGGAGTCGGGCTGCGAGGCAACGGCGAAAGCGACGCGAGCAGGGATATTAGCCTTGATTAGGCCGGTAATGACATCAACTGAAGGCCGTTGAGTCGCTACGACGAGGTGCATTCCAACCGCTCGGGCCATTTGGGCAATTCGAACGATTGAGGATTCGACCTCGTTGGCGGCTTGAGTCATAAGATCGGCTAGCTCGTCAACGACGATTACGATGTAGGGCAAGCGTATCTCCCCTTGAGGCACCGATTCGTTGAAGGCGTCAATATTGCGTCTATTGTAGGCGCTGAGTAATTGGTAGCGTCGTTCCATTTCCGCAACGGTCCAACGCAAGGCGGAAATTATTTTGTCAGTCTCAGTGATAACTGGCGTTAGCAGGTGAGGGATGCCGTTATATTCAGTAAACTCAACTCGCTTAGGGTCAATTAAGAGTAGGCGTAAATCTTGAGGCGAGTTCTTGTAGAGGAGGTTGATTAATAGCGCGTTCATACAGACCGATTTACCGCTGCCTGTCGCTCCGGCGATCAAAAGATGTGGCATTTTTTTGATGTCTGCCACAGCGACATTACCGGCCACATCGCGGCCCAGGCCTAGGGACAGGTTTGAATCGGCGGATTTATAGTCGGGAGCCTCCAAAACCTCACGCAAGCTGACCGTAGCGGCGACTTTATTAGGAACTTCGATACCAACCAAGGACTTGCCCGGAATTGGCGCTTCGATTCGGATCGGATGAGCCGCAATGGCGAGCGCAATATCGTTGCTGCGAGCGGTGATCGTGTTTAACTTAACCCCTTCGGACGGCTTCAAAGTGTACTGCGTCAGCGCTGGACCAACGTTAACTTCGTTCATCGCCACTTCGACGCCAAAATCCTTGAGCGTTTTCTTGATCATCTCAACGTTCTTACCGATATCGCCGGCCTCCGCCTTGGTGCTAGCGGAGTAGTCGAGCAAATCTAAAGACGGAAACTCCCAGTTGCCGGTCGGTCCCATCAACGGAACCCCTTGTCGTAACCGCTCTGGCGCCATACTTCTAACAGGTATCCGAGCATTCTCGTTGATCTTCACCCCCTTGCCCTGACCAGCTTTAATTGGCAAATTCAGGCGCTCCCAGAGGGAACGTAGACTCGAGTTCAGCGCGAGCAGCGTCGCCACAATTACAGCGGCAACTAAGGCGAAGTAGCCGCCAACGGTACCAAAGATCGAGCTGAAAACTCCGAACGCTCCGGAGCCGACAGAGCCCCCCGAGGCGCCAAACATCGCCGGAACCAGCATAAAAAGTAGGACAATGCCGATAACGCTCGTGGCTCGTAATACATCGCTCTTTAAGAAGAGTAGCCTAACCCCTAGATATAAGAAGGCGAACGGCACGACGTAAGCGAGGACGCCGAAGAGAGTTTTCGCCAAGCGAAACAGTGCGTCGCCAAAGCCACCGGCCAGACCAAACAGGCCTAGAGCAAAAAGGAAGCCAAAGACCACTAGGATGATTGCGGTGATCTCTCGCGCTGTATCAGGGTCGACAGCCCAGACTAAATTGTCCCAAATTGTCGGCAACCGCTTACGGCGCCGGGACGAGTAGCGTCGTCGCCTCCCAAAAAGTCCCATGCCTTTACTCTACCAACCTGTTACTAATTTGCTAGGGTATTGCTCTCGTACTCCGTAAACCGTAAAATTGCCGCAGCCTTAGAGCCTAATCAAGGCGAGGAGAAGACTAATGGTTGAGATCAATGTCGCCGAGATTGGTGCCTGCAATTGGTCAGCGTGGTTTGACGACGGAACTTCCTACTCGGGAGCTTCCAAGGAGCAGGCGATCGGCAACCTTATTGCCGGCTACGGCGCTGCCCACGGGATCTGCGTCGTAGATGTTCCCCGATCCGGGCTTCAAGGCTCAATGTTTGGCAATTTCGACCCAAAGTCAGGTCGGGCAACCGAACTGGACCGTCGAGAAATCCGCGAGCTTTGAGACCCTAGCCAACTACCCCGAGCGCTTAAAGCGTTCGGGGTACGGCTTTACACTTGAATAACTACCGGAATTACCATCGGGCGTCTTTGGGTTTTGTCGAAGAGAAATTGTCCAATATCATCGCGGAGCTCTTTTTTGAATAGCTCCCAGTTGGTTTGCGCTTTGGTTCTAGAGATATGGGCGGCGTGCGAACGCTTAACGGCGGCTCGGGTTTCGCTAATAAGGTCTTCCGACTCCTTCATATAGACAAAGCCGCGCGAGATAATATCAGGGCTGGTCAACAGAGTGCCCTTTCGGCCGTCTACCGTTAGGATGATCAGAAAGACGCCGTCGGCGGCCATGGTCTGGCGGTCGCGCAAGACGATCTCGCCAACATCGCCAACGCCCAGGCCGTCAATCAGAACTGAACCGACTTGAACTTTTTCGTCACTAATAGTGCCCTTGCCTTGCAAGTCAAACTCAGCAATTTGGCCGTTTTCAATAATGAGGACATTCTCCTCTTTGATGTCTAAAGTAACGGCTAGTTTGCGCATTTCGACGAAACGGCGGTAGTCGCCGTGAATCGGGATTAAGTACTTCGGTTTGACGATATTGAGGATATGCTTGATCTCCTCTCGGCTGCCGTGGCCGCTAGAGTGAATATCAAGCTCGGATTTAGTCACTACCTCGGCTCCACAGCGATATAGGTTATTAATACTCTGCTCGACGGCCCGTTCGTTACCAGGCACGGTCGAGGACGACAAGACAACTGTGTCGCCTTGCTTGATTCGGATGTGACGGTGCTCGCCGGTGGACATACGAGTTAGCGCTGAGCCTTCCTCGCCCTGCGAGCCGGTACACATCACGACGATCTTACTGTCAGGCAAGCTGTTAACGGTCCGGATATCGCCTAGAACACCTTGCGGGACCTTTAGGTAACCGAGATCAATAGCGATGTTGGCGTTACGCTCCATGCTGCGCCCGGCCAAAAAGAGACGGCGGCCAACCTTGGCGCAAGCCGAGGCGACGTGTTGGAGGCGGTCGATCCGAGACGAGAAGCTAGAGACGATAAGTCGCCCCTTAGCTTCAACGAAGATGTCTTCGAGGGATTTACTTACTACCTGTTCGCTTAAGGTATGTCCCGGTACCAAGACTCCGGTTGAGTCCGTGAGCATGCAAAGCACGCCGCGCCGGGAGAGTTCGGCCAACTTATCGAAGTCGGTCGGCTTGCCAAAAGCTGGGGTAAAGTCGACTTTCCAGTCGGTAGCGTGAAATACCAGGCCGGCTGGTGAAGTGATCGCTAGGCCGAGAATGTCCGGGATCGAGTGCGTCATCTGCACTGGTTCGATACTAAAGGCACCGATCTGAATTTTTTCGCCTGACTTAATAATACGAAATTCGGCATTTGTAATACCATGTTCCTCGAATTTTGCCTTGATGAACCCAGCCGTTAGCGGCGCCGTATATATAGGTACAGGGAATTTTGGCCAGATATACGGCATGCCACCGATATGGTCTTCGTGGCCGTGCGTAATTAAGAAAGCTCGAATTCGGTCGCGATTTTCTTCTAGGTAGGTCGTATCGCAGACGACGTAGTCGATGCCTGGCATGTCCGGGGTCGGAAATTTAACTCCGGCGTCCACAACCAGGATATCGCGATCGTATTCAAAAACGAGCATGTTTTTGTCGCCAGTTTCGCCACTTCCACCAAGCGGAATAATTCGTAGCTTTTGTCCGTGACCACGGCTAACGATCGTGCCCTTTAAGGGCTGAACTTTGGCCTTAGCAGGTGAAGCGTGTCGATAGTTACGACGGTCGCGCCGCTCGGGGCGATTCGGTTTCTGGGTGTTAGCAACAGCTCCGGCCGGGCTACCGTGGCCGCGATGACGTCGCTTTTGCTGCCGAGGTGGGTGCTGTCCAGGGCGTTGCTTAGAACGCGCTTGAAAATTGGGCTGCAGAACACTACCGGCGTCCGATATGTCGACAACGCCGTCTTGTTTAGCCGGTTCTTTAGTAGGCTCAGGGCCTGGGTTAACTTGATTCAAAATGTCTTCCTTTCTGTATTCTTGGTGACATCGCTTGTGGGGAGTACAGCGATATCTGATTAGTCTTTGGTAATCTTAGCCGAGATCGTACCGAAAGTCAATTAGCGCTCTTTATACGATCCATATACTCCGGGATTTTGGCGAAGTCGGCGAGCAAAGTTTCGCGCATGCCGCCGTTGTAGAGCGCCGCGGCCGGGTGATAGAGCGGCAAGTACGCTTGTCTGTCTTTCTCGACAAGCTCACCGTGCACTTGGGAGATAGTTTTACCGAGATCGGGCAATAAAGCAGACATTGAGTGGCGCCCAAGAAAGCAAATTAGTTTCGGCTTGATGATAGCAATCTGTTTTAAAAGAAAGGGCAGCTGCAAGCGAATTTCTTCTGGCAAAGGATCGCGGTTGCCTGGAGGCTGATATTTAATAACGTTGGCGATAAAAACATCGCCCCGCTCCAGGCCAATTGAGTTAAGCATCTCTGTTAGGAACTGCCCGGCGGCACCAACAAACGGCCGGCCCGTTTCGTTCTCTTTGGCTCCAGGAGCTTCGCCAATAAACATAATCTCCGCGTCGCAGCTACCTTCACCGGGCACGGCGCGCTGGCCAGGCACGTACTTACAGCGCTCACATTCGGCGATGCGCTTGGCAACTTCAGCCAAGGCTTCGTCCTTAGTCATGAGTCATATATACCACCTAACTGGTTGGATGTCAGGCGCCAGGCGTTGAATTTCAGCACGATGATGATAATATCCTCCTGTCGTCTCGGCGTAGCGCCGAGGCCTGATCTTCATAGTTCAATAGACACCCTGGAGGGGAAATGGAAGAAACCGACAAACAACGACCCGCTCGTCACCTCAAAGGAGCCCCCGACGCCAACGCCAAGTCGGCCGTCGAATTCGTCACTAACCACAACGTGCGATCCGTGGACGTACGTTTTACCGACCTGTTTGGCAAGCTGCAACACTTCACTATGAGTGTCCGCGACTTCACCGAAGAGCTCTTCGATGAGGGCGTTGGTTTCGATGGCTCCTCGATTCGAGGATTCCAATCGATCAACGAGTCCGACATGCTGCTCGTCCCCGACCCTACAACAGTTCATCTCGACCCGTTCATGAACGACGCGGCCGTGGTGTTCTGTCGCATCGAGGATCCGCTGACCCGCGAGCGCTACTCGCGTGATCCACGCTACGTCGCCGAAAAGTGCATTCAGTACTTGCGCTCTAGCGGCGTAGCAGACCAGGCCTTTATTGGCCCGGAGCCGGAGTTCTTCGTCTTCAACGAGTTGACGTATGAAACGGCGCCGCAACGCGCTGGGTTCTGCATCAGGAGTGATGAAGCGCACTGGCAGAGTCATGACGGCGAGTGCGGCGGCTATACTACGCCGGCGAAAGGGGGTTATTTCCCCTGTCCGCCACGTGACAAACTGCACCTCGTCCGGCAGGAGATCGTTGACGAGCTGGAAGGGGTCGGTATTGAAGTTGAGGTTCACCATCATGAGGTCGCCTCAGCTGGCCAGTGCGAGATCGATATGCGGTTCAGGCCGCTCGTCGAGATGGCCGACCAGGTCCAGCTCTTCAAGTACATCGTCCACAACGTTGCCGCCGACAACGGTATGGTTGCGTGCTTCATGCCAAAACCTCTCTCGGGAGACAACGGCAGCGGCATGCACATCCATATCTCGTTGTGGAAAGACAACGAGAGCTTGATGTACGACGAACAGGGCTACGCCGGCCTCTCGGATGAGGCAAGGTATTTCGTCGGCGGCGTACTCAAGCACGCTCCGGCGCTACTGGCGTTTTGTGCCCCGACGACGAACTCGTATCGACGGCTCGTTCCGGGCTACGAAGCACCGATCAACCTGATGTATAGCCAGCGAAATCGCTCGGCGTGCGTCAGGGTGCCGATGTACTCCAAGTCGCCTAAAAGCAAGCGAATCGAGTTTCGGGCGCCGGATCCAACGGCTAACCCGTACTTGGCATTCGCGGCCTGCGTCATGGCCGGCATCGATGGGATCCAGAACCGCATCGAACCGCCAAAACCGCTCGACAAGGACCTGTACGAGCTGCCGCCCGAGGAGAAAGGCCTCGTCAGGCAGACTCCGGGCAGCCTCCGGGCTGTTCTCGAGGCTCTGGCGGCTGACAACGACTTCCTCACCCAGGGTGACGTCTTCACGAAAGACCTGATCGATATCTACATCAAGCTCAAACTTGAGGAGTGCGACCGGGTCGACCTGAAACCCCACCCCGAGGAATTCGCTATGTACGCCGACTCCTAGGGGTAAACGTGCCCCAATCTATCCAAACAGCCCTGCCCCAAGCAGGGCTGTTGCCTTACGGTGCCTCGTCTAGTTAATTTTGGTCAGTGAGATTCGGCCGCGTTCCGGGTCAACGTCTTTGACTCTAACCTTTACGACGTCACCGACTTTTACGACGTCCGAGACACGCTCTACAAACTGACCGTTGCCTAGGGCGGAAACGTGAATCATCCCGTCTTTATTTGGTCCGAGCTGGACTATCGCCCCAATTTCTTTGCCAGAGGTACGGTCTTTAACGATCGAGACAATTTCGCCCTCGAGCTCGTCGCCGATCTTTAGCGGGATACCGATCGATTCGACGATCCCTTTAACACGAGCTGCTTTCTCGGCATCGGCCGAAGTAATCATCACCGTGCCATCGTCGTCGATATCGATGTTTAACACTTCACGACCGCCTTCGTTGTCGATAATTTTGTTGATGGTTTTACCGCCGGGGCCGATAAGCTCGCCGATTTTTTCCGGATCAATTTTAGTAACAATGATCCGCGGCGCGTATTTGGATAGCTCCTTGCGAGGTTCAGGCATGGTTTTATCAATTAGATCCATAATCTGCATCCGAGCGGTGAGGGCTTTTTCAAAAGTCGCACTAATTACTTTGGCGCTAAGACCCTTATTTTTGACGTCAAGTTGAATAGCAGTGATGCCTTCGCGGGTTCCAGCGATTTTGAAATCCATCTCGCCGGCGAAGTCTTCCAGGCCTTGTAAGTCAGTCAGAACCTCGAAGTCATCGTCTGTCTTGCCGCTGACAAGTCCCATGGCAATTCCGGCGACCGGTTTCTTAATAGGAACGCCCGCGTCCATTAGCGATAACGTTGAGCCAACTACAGCCGCCATCGAAGTTGAGCCGTTAGAGCTCATAATCTCGGTGACAACACGGATTGTGTAGGGGAATTCCTCTTTGGCGGGGATCACGGGGACTAAAGCTTTTTCCGCTAACGCCCCGTGGCCAATCTCGCGGCGACCAGTACCAAGCCGGCGGACTTCACCGGTCGAATACGGCGGGAAGTTGTAGTGGTGGATGTAACGCTTCTTCGCAAACTCCTCCATCGTGTCGATCCATTGCTCTTCACTTGGCGATCCGAGGGTGGTTAGGGTGAGAGCCGAGGTTTCACCGCGACTGAACAAGGCTGAGCCGTGGACTCGCGGCAGAAGACCAACTTCACCGGAGAGCGCTCGGACTTCATCCATAGCGCGGCCGTCAGGGCGTTTGTGATCATCAATGATTAGGGCGCGAATGGCTTTGTAATACGCAGCTTCGACGGCGCTTTTAATCTCTTGCTCTTCGTACTTTTCGGCAAATTCCTCGAGCGCCTTCTTGGCAACTTCAGCAACCTTAGCTTCGCGCGCATCGTAATCAGTTTCGGTCACGGCGGCAGCGAGCTCGGCGCCATATTTAGTTTTTATCTCCGCGTAGAATTCTGGTTCGGCGTACTCAACTTTTTCCTTTTCGCTACTGGCAAATTCGCGTTGCGCTTGGCAAATTTCAGCCAGACTTTTTTGGGCGAAAGCGAGTGCGGCGATCATCTTATCCTCTCGAACTTCGTTGGAGGCGGCTTCAATCATGTTAATCTTTTCTGACGAGCCAGCGGCCACTAAATCAAGGTTGCTATCGGCGAGTTCAGTGCCGGTCGGGTTGAGGATGAACTCGTCACCTCGCAAACCGACGCGTACTGCGGCAATCGGGCCTTCAAAAGGCGCATCGGTCATAAGTAGTGCTGCAGAGGCGCCGATCACGGCAAGCGGTGCCGGGTCGTGCTCTTCGTCGTAGGAAAGTGTCGTCACGATAATTTGTACATCGCGGCGAAAAGATTTCGGGAACATCGGCCGGATAGCGCGATCAATTAAGCGGCCCTTCAACACGGCCTCATCTGAAGGCTTATTCTCACGCTTCATAAATTTAGAGCCTGAGATCTTTCCGGCGGCGTACATTCGTTCTTCGTAATCGACAGTCAGGGGGAAGAAATCTGTCCCCTCTTTTGCTTCTTTAGCGATTGTCGCCGTTACCAAAATAACTGTTTCGCCCCAGGTGACGGTAACGGCACCGCTGGCGCGTTTGGCCAATTTACCGGACTCGACAACGATTTCCTCACTTCCGAAAGGAATCTTAACTTGCATCTATTTTTACTCCCTTATTTATTACTACCGAAGTAGCCACTGATATTTTACTTTCGCAGGCCTAGAGAACCAATGAGCTTCTTGTAACGCTCGTTATTCTTCTTCTCAAGGTAATTGAGTAGGCTGCGACGCTGGCCGATCATCTTCAAGAGACCCATGCGTGAATCGTGATCTTTTTTATGCTCCTGAAGGTGCTTTGTTAAAGCATTAATTTTCTCGGTCAAAACCGCAACCTGGACATCCGTCGACCCGGTGTCGCCCTCGTGTGATTGATATTTCTTAATAGTGGCCGCTTTTTTCTTAGAATGGACGGTTTTCGGCTTCGACTTAGCGACGGCCTTAACAGGTTCCTTGACTACTGGCGCCTCTAGCTCTGGAGCGACTTCGGGTATGACAACTTTAGCCTTAGTTTTCTTCGGCTCTTTCGCAACGGCTTCTTTTTTTGAAGCTTTTGCTGAAACCGGCTTAGTTGCCTTGGCGGCTTTAGGTTTAGTAGTCTTGTCTTTCTCGTTCATACGTTTGCTCATCTTATCAAATCTTGGTAACTGCTTCAACCTTCAGTAGAGCTACCAGTAGGTAAGGCATCTATTTCTGACACGTTCCCGGTACGAAAAGCCCGAATTTTATTAAGAATCTCTAGCTCTTTTTCTTCTATGGCGCCGTCCACCCGGAAACCGGAAGCTGCCTGGTGGCCACCGCCACCAAAATGGTGAGCAATTTCGGCGACGTTACAGGTTGGTTTGATGGCGCGCAGGTTGCCACGGATGATCTTGTCTCTGTCGCTCAAGAGTAGGGCGAAATCAGCGTCGTCGACAGATTTGGACAGCTCGCTTGCCAATCCAGAAACGTCTCCCGCGTCACCGCCCGTTTCAATTAAATCTTGCTCTGTCAGCGTTGACCAAATGAACTTATGAGTTGGGTCAAGCTGCACTTTGGAGAGCATCCGGCCCCAAAGCTTCATTCTTGGCAGGGTGATTGTGCGATAAAGACACTCGATGATTTCCTGCTGGCGAGCGCCAGCCGCAACTAGCTGGGCTGCGACTGTCAGTGATTTTGGCGTCGTGCCTCGGTACTGGAAGCTGCCAGTGTCGGTGATAAGGCCGGTCAGCAGCGCCGTGGCGATGTCGGCATCAAGCAGCGGCTCGTCACGACTTAACGACTCAATTAGGGAAACCAGAATCTCCGCGGCGGAAGTAGCGGTGATATCAACCCAGTTAATCTTGGCGAATTGGTTGTTGTCAGCGTGGTGATCGATAACGATCGTCGGCACTTCGTAAAATAGGTCAGCAAATTGGTCTTTGATCGGTCCAACGCGGTCGAGCTTATTCAGATCGAGCAGGATAATGAGGTCGTATTTTGGCACGGAGCGTTCGACAGTGATATCTTCCGGCGTCAGACTGCCTTTGGGCGGCGTGACAACGATTTTGATTCGTTTTTCCTCGGGCAACTTTTTATACCCGAGCTTCAGCTCTTCGCCGGTGTTGCGGGTATCGATAGTCAATACTAAGTCGTTACTGGCACCTAAGCTGGTCTTGGCTTCGTTGAAGGCCGGTAGAAAAGAGAATACCTCGCCAATAGTCCCCTGAAAAACAACGTCGACTTCTTTCTGGAGTTTCTTCAAGGCTAAGTATAAAGCGAGTGAGGAGCCCAAAGCGTCCCCATCCGGGTCGCGGTGGGTAAGGATTAAAATCTTATTCGCCTGCTTGATAAGCTCGACGGTTTGGGCCTTGGGAGTTACTTCCATGCTTTCGCCATTATACCTGGCGGAGATTTCTTTTCAAGGAGTGGGAGGGATATTTTTAGGCTTTGGGATTTGGCCTTTGAACTCGAGGCGATTTTCTGATAAAATCACTCCGTTATGCCTATAAGTAAAAGTGCCAAGAAGGCACTACGTGTTCAAGAAAAAAAGACAGAGGTTAACCGCCGTCGCAAGGCGGTGCTTAAAGTTGCCTTGAAATCCGCTTCTGCCGAGACACTGGCTCGAACTTTCTCCTTAATCGACAAGTCAGCCAAATGGGGAATCATTGCCGCTAACAAAGCCTCCCGCTTGAAATCCCGCCTCAGTAAAGAGATCGGCACTTCCGGCAAGGCTAAGCCATCGAGCGAAAAAGCTCCGGCGACTAAAAAGCCCGTTGCCAAAAAGGCTGTCGCCAAGTCCAAAACCTCCAAAGCTAAGCAGTAAATTGCACACCCTACGGCTTAGGACGTAAAGTAGACCTATGCAGTCGGGAAAATTTCTAGGAGCTTCGGCAACTTTTTTTGAGGTTACAAAATACCTAATTTTTGGTATCGCGGCCATTATCGTTTTATTCGCTCTGGTTGGCGTGCCACTCTTCGTTGAAGGTAAAAGTATGGAGCCTAATTTCGAGACTGGTGAGATGGTCATCATCGAACGAATCAGCTATTGGGGAGCGAAAGCCATTAAGCGTGGCGATGTAGTTGCCGCAACTTTTCCTGGCGACCCGAAACACACGCGGCTCATCAAGCGCGTTGTCGGCCTTCCCGGGGAAACTATCAGTGCGCACGAAGGCAAACTAACCGTTAACGGTGCAGAACTATCTGAGCCATATAAACCTAGACTCGGCGAACCTCCTTACCAAGAGCTGAGCGCGGTAGCTCTGGAAAACGACGAGTACTTTTTGGCCGGCGATAACCGACCAGGCAGTAGCGACTCCAGGCTTTGGGGCGCGGTAGCGCGAGCGGACATCCAGGGCCGGGCCAGCTTTGTCATCTGGCCTCTCGGCGCTATGCGCTACGTCGACCGTCTCTAGTTAGCGCGCTGCTGGTTGAGCGCTAACAGCAAGCGTGTGCGACAGGTAGCCAAAAAGCGGGAAGATTTTATTGGCGAACTCATCAATTGTTGTGATTCGAGCACAGATGTACCAGCTAGGCTGCGTAAATGGCAGCTCGTAGTAACGCCTGGTCCATTCCACCTCTGATTCCATGACGACTGCGTAAGGCAGGTAGGCGAGGTATTTTTCTTGGTTGTGAGCAGCAAAGTTTATCGGGTCGGCGCTCGTCAGGTATCGGCCAAAAACCAGCCACTTAGCAAGCTCTCTATCACCAAAAACTGTCCGCGCCGGTAAATTATGCGAGAAGCTATAGATTAATAACGCCGACACCAACATGCCAAGCCAGAACAGCAGGAAGAGCTGCAGGTGGGTAAAGATTATTAGATTGGTGAAGAAGCCCGCCAGGCCGATTATAAAGAGGAGAATTGCAGCGAATTGGTAACGACGGTGCAGCGTCAACGGGTTAGTGTAGAAATAGCCAAGGTTATTTATTTTTTGGTAGGCCAAGATAAACGCTTCGCTAAGACGTCGGCTGAATAGCTCTTGTGCTAAAGCAAAGCTGATTTCCTCGGAACTGGTCCGTTCTGAAACTGGGCCGAAGATCTGATCCAGCATTACTGCTTCAAAATCTTCTAGCCGGTCGGCCGAAGGACGCCGCGAAAAACGAAAATCGTTATTTGACACGTGGTGTATCACCAAGTGCCCGCGCCGAGCTAGATCTAGCAGCGTGGCGGCGATCTCCCGGCTGCCAAGTTTGCCGCGCATCAGAATACCAAGTAGCGCCGGGCTTAAACGGCTTGGTGGATCCTCTATCGTACCCAGATGTTCTGTCGGAATTTTCCTCGTACGAGCCAGACCGATCAGCAGTAGTAGTAGGACAGTCAGTAGCGGTAAGGCGATCGAGAGACTGGTCCAAACAATTGGCGGCAAGTTCAGCAGTTTATTCTGCAGGGCCCTTAGCGCCGTTGTGGTGACGTACGACTTCGGTACCTCAACCTCGAAGGTTAGCTGCGCCTGAGTACCGATACTAGCGGCTGAAAAAACTAGCGTTTGTGGGTCAACTAGGCTGCTCTCGACGGAAGTTGCACCGCCGTTAGTGATAAAACGGTGACCAATTGATGCCTCCGGCAACGGCTTTGGCAGTAACACCGCCAGGCTCAGAAATTCCAACTCCTGTTTCGGCCGGTCAATTACCTGGTAACGATAGCGGTAGGTTTGTTCGCCGGACACTGTCTCAATATCAAGCTTCTCGTTGCCAATATAGAAACTCCCATCTTCAATCATCCGGACAACGATGTCATAGTTTGATTCGCTTGCCTGTGGCTGATTACTTACCACTTCGTCAGCTTGCAGCGGCTGAAAGTAAATCCAACCTAAACCGACCACAGCCAAAACTAGGAAAAACGAAAATGACTTCGAGTAAAAGCCGACTGATTTGAATAAAGCGCCTAAGACGCTATCTCCCCCCATGTGTTTTCCCATTGTACCCGGTTAGATAGGGGTTGCGGTAGGTGGGCGATCATCAGAGCAATTGCACTATCGGGATCAAGTGAGCCGGTTTTTAGACCCAGATCAATGTCGATAAGTAGCCCCACCAGCTCCCTCAGTTGGTCTTCGTCGCGTAGCTCTTTCCGACACGCCGCTGCAAGGGAACCGACTACTAGCTCGACCGGCTCGCCCTGACGAGCCTTTTTGGCGAGCTCTTTCTTAACCGCCTCCCAATTATTCCGTCGCACCAGATTGAAGAATACAAACGGTTCGCTGGCTGCCTCACGCACCGTGGCCGAGCTTAACCCCGTGGAGAGTGTTTGCAGCTCGGTTTCCAGCTCCCATAATTCGTTGTGCCCCCGCTGTTGTAGCTCCTGCAGCTGATCTCGGCTTAGTTCAAAGCCGAGCTCCCGGGCACGGGCAGTTAGCCACCGAGAAAGTGCCGCACCTTGTGGAGTCGTCGCACCAATAGTCTTCGAGGCAGCTGCTAGCTGTTTCTCTAATGCCGTATCCTTAACCGGGCGGGCGTCCCAGACAACAACCACTGTTGACTCCGGGACTTGTCCTAATACTAAGGATAGCTGTTGGTGCACCGTGGGCGGGAAATAGCCTAGACGCCGGACGATAATGAGGCGCGAGGTAGCGAATAGCGGCACTGTTAAAAGGTCAGCCCAGTTTACCCCGAGCGAAGTCGAAGGGTTCGGCTCCGAAGTAGTTTCATCAATCTCAATCAACTCCGCGCCACCGGGATTCTTCTCGAGGTATTTTGCCTTAATTTTGTTGATCGCTTCCCGCGCCAAAAACGAGTCACTACCCTCAATGAAGATTAACATTTCGCTTCGCTCAAGGTTACTTCTCGCTCAACTCTCGCAGCTAACATGCGCCCAGTGTAGCAGAGTCCCTAGCCACGCAATTACTAACTGACAAGCTTCAAGTCGGCCCAGCGCTTGGGAACTTAGAACGTAAATTCGGTCGTGACTGGCCAGATGCTTGTTCCAGTGCCAGTACCTGAGGCGTTCAAGTCAAAGTTCATCCAATAGCGATTCGTATAGTATGTTGGGCCATTGACTACGTATTGATGCCACTCGTTGTGGCAGATCCAGGGGAACTGATTCCATGGGTCAACAGATGAGCCGCTGGCATTTGTCCCATTTTGCCCCTCATCACGACAGTTAACGTATGCGTTCAGGAAATGATTGTTTGGGTAACCAGGCACGGGGAATTGTCCGGGAACGAAGTTGAAGTACGGGACTCCATTGTTGCCTATACCATAGACCAACCTCGTAAGCCAACCACCGGGATTCGCCCCAGAATCATCACGGTATGCTTGAAACTTAACGATTGCCCTAAGCCAGCTACCCTGAACCTGGCAGTTATCGTAGGATTCTGGCCGGCCCGGTCCGCTCCCCCTAGTTTGAAGCTTCGTGATCAATTCTTCGCAGGTTTTAATCACGCCCGGATCAGTGTTCGGCGGTTCCTCACCATAAGCCTCAATTTTCCAGGTTGAGCCATCGTTGGTGCCAGGGTAGATAAAATTATTCGCTCCCTGATCAGTCTCCCCTACAAGTTGCCCGTTCTTATAAACTTTATATTTATTTGCCTCCTTCTGGCTCTTGCAAAGTTTATCCCACGCAAATATTACCGCTGCTGCCTCGCCAGACCCCACTTTTGATTTCTCAAGATTAGTGAAGACTCCGTCCGAACACGCTCTTTCCTGAAATGGACTCATCGCAAACTGCGTCGTTCCGTATGGGGATTCGGTGCCGAAACGATCATACAAACGCACGCGTATATCGTAAGTAGCATCCAACTCAAAAATATTGGTAGTGAGCGTCCACTGGTATTGCTGCTGTTCATCACCCTCTTCAATCGGCGCAAACAATCCAAGAACTATCCATTCGTTTGAGTTCTGTTTTTTTGCTTCAAAACGAGCGCCGCATTCACATTCAACATTATCCGGCAAAGTGGCGATAATAGTTGCGCCTGTTGATTCTTCGCTCGGCGCCTCTTCAGTAGTGCCAGCACGATAAGCAACTTCAACCTTTGGGGTCAAGATTCCGCCCTCGTCTGCGTGGGAGCGTGAAATGGCCAATCCAACAAGCGCCAAAATCCCTACGAACAACGAGATAGATAGGTACTTTCTCATTTCCATCTCAACCGATTGATAATATCTATCGCACCCTGGTAATCACCCCGCTCAAAGTAATCCATAGCAAAATCAAGCATTGACGTATGTCCAGTCCTAATACTACTCGGTAGACCTGACATCAAATCTTTGCCAAGTTTATCTAAGCCGTAACCATAATAATACTTGAGCCAAAGATTTTCGGCCTGCTCAACGGAAAGATTATACCTCCTACCCAGGGCGTTGATGGTTGCTGTTTGCCAGCCCATGCTGGCTCGCTCGATAGAGCCTACAGCCCCGTAGGTATCCAACGTTCCCTTATTGCCCCTGTACCAAGTGGCCCGTTCGGCCAATAGCTCTGTACTAGTATTAGCCGCTGATTCCTCGAAAATATTCCAAGATTTACAAGTTGAGGTCTCGAATACGTATTTATTCTTGATTGCGGGCCTAGCCTGCCAAGCAGAAAGTTGATGCCCCGTCTCGTGCATTACTAATTTCGGTTCATGCACCGTGAGCGCGCCGCCCTTTATTTGATTAGTCCAAACAGTTTCATTATAAAATGTCTCCGAGGTTTTAGACCTTGCCAAGCCGTAGGGAGGGCAAGATTCTTGAGCAACTGCCTTTGCTTCGTACGCAATCTGCTTCGGCGAAACAACGTACGAGCGAGCGAGTAATTTATCAATCAGCGCCTTATATTCTGTTAAGTTTGCCACCCTACCACTAGCTTTAACGGCATTATAAACTGCCTGATCCTCCAGAAACTTTCCTAGTGTTTCGGAAATTTTTAAACCAATCGCGTTCTGATAGTAGTAGGGCGAAACATTGATCGTGGAATTGGCGGCTTTTTTGATCGGTACAGTGGGGATATGTGATTTGGCAAACATTTTTGTGATGTTTATTTTGCTCAATCCAGTAGTTGCAGCGTTGATGAATTTATCCGAAAGCCGGGCAGTTTGAATTGCTGCGCCATACACCCAAGGTGCTGCAGTTCGACTGCCTGCTAACGCTGTTACTGCTCTTCCGCTAATCCTGAAAGGTGTCATAATTCCCTTCGATACGACTCCCCCAGGCGTCGCCCAGAGTATCATCTCAAGCTCTAACTTCCCAAGCTCAATCCACGCTTCTTTGAGCTCTTTTTCGTCCTTCAAGGTAAAGTATTTTACGACCGTTTTTATACGTTGGACTTCTTCGTAATTGAAGAATCGGCTATTCCGCCGCGATGCAAGATCAGGCCAGTATCGTTCGTAAAGCAAGTCGAGCCGATCATCACTCCAGTTAACCTTAAGAAACTTGGCATGGGCGGCGCACACATTAAAAGGCTCTTGGCCTCTGGCGATACATCTTTCTCTAGCGATATTGAAAAATCCGCTCCAGTTAACCTCAAAGTCTGTGAGCGTTAGCTCGAATTCCTTGCGGGCAGCCACCAGATTTGGCGTTTTTGCTTCGGTGAGAGCAAACTTAACGCAAGTTGATAGCTGAGCCTGGGCTTTTCCGACAAAGCTTGGTGGGAGGGTACCGGTCTTCTCTCCGTCGTCGCAATAATCCTGAAGCCACCCCAGCCACTCCCATGTTGGGGTGTCGGCCTGTTCGACAAATTGTTTCCAAGAGGAAACTGCGGGAGCCCAAGACTGAAGAAACTCCTGACGTTCCGCGGCAGTTGCTAATCTAAAGTAATCGGCACCAGCTAGCTCGGTGGTAATGTAGGACTTTTCGAGAGCTGAAAGCTGATCGCTGGGTATCGCCGCAAAACCCTGCTCGAACATATCAATCGAGACGTTTTCGACGTAGTCGTACCCGGGAAGGTCTTCGGCAGTATCGCCATCAAAGGCGCGGTAGTTGTTTTTTAGCACGGTAACGCCGTAAGAAACGGAGGCGACAACAATCATCGTCGCGAGTACGAAGACAGTGATTCGGCGGCGGGTTTGGAGAATCCAGGCCAATTTCGGCTTCAACACAAACGCCGCTCCTCTTAGTCTTGCTGTCAACGGCACCCCCACCCGTAAGCGCATAGCCCTACATTAGTCCTCAGCGGACAAGGGTTTCAAGTCGGCCCAGTTTGGGCCGGTTTTTACGTCAACGGTAAGCGGCACTTTCAGCTCGACAACGCTACCCATTATGTCTTTAACGAGCGTGGCAACTCCCTCAACAGCCTCGGGTTCAACCTCGAAAAGTAACTCATCGTGAATCTGCAGGAGCATCGACGCTCCTTTTGGCAGCTTCGCGGCGACCTCGACCATCGCTAGTTTCATGATGTCGGCCTCGGTGCCCTGGATCGGCATGTTCATCGCCATCCGTTCGGCAGCACTCCGCAACATCATGTTCGGCGCGTGAATATCTGGTAAGTAGCGGCGGCGGCCGTAGATTGTTGAGACATAGCCTTGGTCACGAGCCTGCTGCTTCATCTTCTCGATGAATTTAGCAACGCCCGGGAAGGCCTTGAAGTAACTGTCAATAAACTGCCGCGCTTCATTCGAGCTGATTCCAAGGTCATTGGCTAGAGCGTTAGCGCCAAGGCCAAAGATTATGCCGAAGTTGATCGCTTTGGCCGCCCGCCGGTCGACGCCGAGCGATTCAGCGACAGCGGCGTGAAAATCATCGCCTTTATGAAAAGCTTCAATGAGATCTGGGTCTTCACACAAGTGCGCTAATATACGAAGCTCAATCTGCGAGTAATCGATGCCGAGTAAGACCTTGCCCCTCTCGGCCACAAATGCCCGCCTGACCTGGGTACCAGGCTCGCTACGAATGGGGATATTCTGCAAATTTGGGTTATTTGAACTGAGCCGTCCGGTCGCGGCACCAATTTGTCCGAACGAAGTATGCAGCCTGCCTGCGTCGTCGGTCATCTTCGGTAGCGTTTCCACATAGGTGTTCAAAAGTTTGGCAAGCTCTCTGTACTCCAATATTTGTTGGATTATTGGGTGGGCGCCGCGCAATTTCAGTAAAGAGTCGGCGTCCGTTGAGTAACCGCTCTTAATCTTCTTGATGCCTGTCGCTGGGAGCTTTAGGTCGGTAAACAATATCTCCTGCAGCTGTGAGGGCGAGGCGACGTTGAAATCACGACCGGCTAATTTGCGAATACCTATCTCGATTTTCGCCAAGTCTTTAACCAATTTGCCGCGTAATTTTTCCAGGTATTGCCTGTCTATCTTGATACCGACTAGCTCCATCTCGGTCAGTACCGGCACGAGCGGCATCTCAATCTCATAGAAAACCCGCTTTAGACTGACTTCTTCCAGGCTCGGGAAGAGCTTCTCCCAGAGTCGCCAGGTGACAATAACGTCTTCACAGGCATACGCCGCCAGGTCTTCAAGCGAAGCGTCGGTCATGAGGCCGTTCTTTTTACCGTCGAGAATTTGGCTGGTTGGGATCTTACGGAGGCCCAGTTCGGAGAACGCTAAGGCGTCTAGGCCGTGGCTGTAAAGTTGCGTATTCACCAGCTGCGAAGCGAGCATGGTGTCGAACCAGACGTTCTTGGCCGTGAAGCCAGCGCGGCGCAACGCCGCTAGGTCATACTTCAGGTTATGGCCGATCTTTTTTATCTCAGGGCTGCCGAGCACCGCCTGGAGCGAGCTGCGAACATCCTCAATCGGTAAGCCCCCAGGATATGCTGGTGCGAGCGGTAGATAGGCTGCTTGGCTATCTCCCCAAGCAAAAGCGACACCAATCAGCTCGTCGTCAAAAGTGACCGTCTCGGTATCGATCACGAGGCGGGGCTGTTTCGTAAGAACCGCTTGCAACTCGCGCCAACGCGCCATAGACGTAACCGCTTCGTACGGTAGGCTGGGCTCAATTCGCGTGGCTTTAGGTTGTTTTGTGCCAAAGAGTTCGCCCTGGGTCGTCGCTAAGCTTCCTTGAGGTAACTTGGACAAGAGTGACTTGAAATCGAGCTCGTGGAACAAGGTCACGACTTTGGTGAAATCAAAATTGGCCACATCAGCGGCTTTAAGGTCGAGGGCGATATCAAGATCGCATTTAATCTCTCCGAGTTTTCGGCTCATCATTACCGTCTCTTTATTGTCGGTTAAAATCTGCCGGGTACGCTCTTTAAGCTCCTCGAAATGCTCATAAACATTGTCGAGGGTCCGGTACTTTTGGAGTAGCTCAACGGCGGTTTTGGGGCCGATGCCGGGCGCGCCGGGGATGTTGTCCGAAGAGTCTCCGGCTAAAGCTTTATAGTCAACGATCTGCTCGGGGAAAATTCCCATCTTTTCAAAGACGGTTTGACGGTTGTAGGTCAGCGTGTCAGTCACGCCGCGCCGAAGACTGTAGACAGAAGTTGAGCCGTTCACGAGCTGGAGCGCGTCGTTATCCCCAGTCACGATGATCGACTGGAGCCCTTGGTCGGCAGCGATTTTCGTCAAGCTACCGATCAGGTCGTCCGCCTCAACGCCCTTCTGGGCAAATAATGGGATGTTTAAAACTTCGACGATCTCTCTCACTCGGGGAATTTGCAGCGTTAGAGCTTCGTCAGTCTCCTTGCGGTGCGCCTTGTAGCCGCCATATATCTCGTTGCGGAAGGTTTCTTTGCCAACATCAAAACAGGCAACGACGTAATCCGGTTTTTCGTCCTTAATGGCTTTAAGTAAGGCCGTGGCGAAGCCAAAAACGGCGTTGACTTGTTCACCTTTCGGCGTCGTTAGCGGTGGCAGAGCGTGATAAGACCGGTGGATTAAGGCATTGGCGTCTAGGAGGAGAATTTTTTCCGAATGAGCCATTCGTGCCGATTGTAACAAATTACCCTATCTGGTATTTAACCAGAAGCTCTTCCAATACCTGCCGGTCGGACCACGGGATAAACTTGTAGCCAGTGCTCGATTTCGGGTCGCCGACAACCATGACTTTTTCCGCCCCTTTGCCGAGGACCAATATTACGTCCTGCGGCCGAGCCAGCTCACAAGCTTTAGCAATGGCCTCGCGTCGGTCGGGAAGACGCCACCACCAGATATCTTCACCAGAGTCTTTATACTTAATAGGTATCTCGCTCTCTCGGTTAATCCGTGGCCGGCCGCCACGTCGCGGGCGCCCTCGCGGCACACCTTCAGCAACTTCATCGATAATCGCGTGCGGGTCCTCATCGTACGGATCGTCGGTCGTCAAAACGACGTAGTCGGCAAATTTGCCGGCCAAAGCCCCGAGTATCGGCCGCTTGGCCTTATCGCGCCTACCAGTGGCGCCAAAAACCACAATAAGTTTGCCGCGCACTGTCGGCTTGACCGTCTCGTAGACTTTGAGCATCGCGTCCGGGGTGTGAGCGTAGTCAACAATTGCCGTAAACGCTTGGCCGGCTTCAATAACTTCCATTCGGCCAGGCACCGGCTGAACCTGTCGCAGGCCGTCGACAACCCGCTCGAGCGGCACTTCTAGGCCTAATCCAACCGCGGCGGCGGCGAGGGCGTTATAGACGTTGAAGGTTCCGGGCAGCGGGAGGTTGATAGTTGCCTGACGCGAGCCAGCCAGCAAAACAAAGTCGGTGCCGCCAGGCCGGGCGTAAATTTTCTTCGCCATTAGGTCGGCTCGGTTTTTGACGCTATAAGTTAGGGTTTTATTGGCGGTGTGGCGGATGAAATGTTCCGCCGCCGGGTCGTCAACATTGATCACCGATAGGGTTGGGCGACGCGAGAAAAGTTGTTCCTTAGCGCGGCGGTAACGCTCCATTGAGCCGTGATAATCCAGGTGGTCGTGGGTCAAGTTAGTGAAAACTGCCGTCTGAAAATTGATTCCCCACAAACGGTGTTGCACGAGACCAATTGAGGTAACTTCCAGCACAACGTCTTTAATGCCGGCCTTAACCATATCGCGCAGTAATTTTTGAATTAGAAACGGGCTGGCTGTTGTCATTTTAAGGTTATTTTCCGTCAGCTCACGGCCAATCTTAAAGCTAACTGTTGTTGCCATGCCCACTTTGCGACCGTCCGCTTCCAGGACTGAAGTGATTAAATGGCAAGTTGTGGTCTTGCCGTTAGTGCCGGTAACGCCAATGACCCGTAAGCTCTTGCTCGGATTGCCGTAGTAGTAGCACGCCAAAACGCCACGACTGAGGTGGTAAAAATTGATGAGCCAGTCTGGCGCCAGGCGCCTGAGGGCCCGCTTGTTGAACATTGGTTAAATAGCCCTCCGGCGTCGCTTCTCGGCGAACGCGTGAAGTTTACTGCGAACAGCGACCGCTGTGAGCAGAGACTGGACAGGTTCTTTCATTAGATTGCTCTCCTACGTCTAGTTTCAGCGAACCTGTACAGTCTATACCATAACCTGTTATGAACCAAGTCCCAGGATCCAAGCATCCGGACAGACTGACCGCCAAATTGAGTCTTGAAACGGGTCAGCCCGGCGTGAATATGCTTTTCCTCACCAGGCGGGGCGATCGCCAGCAGGTCGTAGATGGCGCAACCCTTCTTCTTCGCGCGCTTTATCGCCTCCCAGTGCATGAGGTACGGGGCCATCAACGCCCGGTCGCCGCCGCTTCCTCCGTAAAGGTAACTAGCAACGCCGCCGTAATAGGCAATTATCGCCGCCGACAGGACCTCGCCCTCATGGCTGACAGTTACTACTTCCCCCAACTCGCACTCATTTAAAGTCGCTACGAGGGCTCGAAAATACTCGTCGCCCCTGCCAGAAAAACCCGTTCGCTTCGCCGTCCCTTGGTAGAGGCGCACGAACGACTCCAACTTTTCTGGTTCAGTACCCCACTCCACTTTCAATTTGTGCCGTTCGGCAACTTTGATGTTATAGCGCCCTTTAGGCCTCATATCCTTCAAAAGCTCGGCCTCTGACTTGTCGAGAACGACCCACTGCCGGTAATCCGGCTGAACATCCTCAAACGCCTTCACAAGACCCGTCTCCAAGAGCTGCTTGGCTCGTTCCGACGTCCATAATTCCAAGAACTCAAAGCGACTGAAAATTCTCCCCGTTGGCCTTTTGCCAGTCTTTATCTCATCGATTAAACCTGCAGTCTGCTCGTTTAGCGGCAGCTCCGGGAAATAAAGCAGGCTCTTGCCGAAGCCGATAGTTCTTTCCAAGCCAATTAGCCCACTAGTACTTTCGGCCTTCCAGCCGAACTTCTCTTTGAACTCGCCCCACGGTTTTGTTTGAAAAAGGGATTTAATCACCCCCCTATTCTACCTGGAAACGCCGCGCGACTTAAACCTGGCTTGCGTCAGCACTTCAGGTTAAAATGGCCCTATGCGAATCTTGGCGATCGAAACTAGCTGCGACGAGACCGCCGCAGCGCTAATTGAGGCGCAAAACTTTCAGCCGGTTATCCACACCAACGTCATTGCCTCGCAGATTGACGTTCACGCTGAGACCGGTGGAGTAGTCCCTAACACGGCGGCTCGACTTCACACCGAAAACCTACCGCGCGTTTTGCACGAAGCGACCAAAGCCAAGCGCTTGGACTACGACGCTGTCGCCGTTACCGTTGGGCCTGGTCTAGTTGGCTGCTTACTGGTTGGCATGAGCGCGGCGAAAACCATCGCTATGGCGAAGAAATTACCGTTTTTTGCGATTAACCACCTAGAAGGTCACATCTACTCAGCTTGGCTCGAGCAGAAGGCCCCGCCGGAATTGCCGGCACTCATCATTATCGTTTCCGGAGGACATACTGACCTGGTTTTGATGGAGCGTCACCTTTACTACCAACATCTTGGCCGAACGCGTGACGACGCAGCGGGTGAGGCTTTTGACAAAGTTGCCCGCTTACTTGGTTTACCGTACCCGGGCGGTCCGGCGTTAAGTGAGCTGGCGATTCACGGCGATGAGTTGGCTTTTCCGTTTCCCATTTCACTGAATGAACAGGACTCGCTCGAGTTCTCTTTCTCTGGCCTTAAGGGCGCCGTGGCGCATCAGGTCGCCAAACTCCCCGACCCTTTGCCGCGCCATACCGCAGCTGACATTGCCGCAAGTTTTCAAAAAACTGTCTCGGAAACGATTAAGCGCAAGATGCTACGGGCCTTGCAGGAAAATCCGGGCGTCAAAACCGTCTGCCTTGTCGGTGGTGTCGCCGCCAATAAACACTTGCGCCATTCGCTTGAGCATGCCTTGAACCAAGAACAGCCACAAATAAGATTCGTTGTGCCCGATTTTAAATACTGTACCGACAACGCCGCCATGATCGGCGCGGCGGCGGTTTATCACCATCTCTTTGGCCGAGCGGATGACTGGGCTAGTGTTGAGGCTGATCCTAACCTAGAATTAGGTATTGGATGAAAGAGATACCGACAAGATACGACCACACCAACGAACTCGAACGCTACGAGCAGTGGGAGCGTGCCGGCGATTTTGAGCCTAAAGGCAGCGGCGAACCATTCTCGATCGTTATCCCGCCACCGAACGTCACGGGCGACTTACACCTCGGTCACGGCCTAAGCTACACCACTCAAGACGTCATGGGACGTCATCAGCGCCGCTTGGGCAAAAAGGTCCTAGTTCTGCCAGGCGCCGACCACGCCGCCATCGCCGTTCAAGCCTTGGTGGAGAAAAAGATTCAGAAAGAGAAAGGCCAAAGCCGTACTCAGCTTGGGCGAGAAGCGTTCTTGAAAGAAGTTCTCGATTGGATCGACCACTATATGCCACGCCTCCAGCAATCGATGCGCCGCCTTGGCTTGGGCGCCGATTGGAGCCGGTGGCGATTCACGATGGACGAACACTCCCAACAAGCGGTCAGGACGGCTTTTGTTGAGCTCCATAAACAGGGGCTAATCTACCGCAGTAAGTATTTGGTTAACTGGGACCCCAAATTGCAAACGGCCGTTTCCGACGACGAAGTAAATTATCAAGAAGTGCCGGGCAAGCTCTACTGGATTAAATACGGCCCGATAACGCTTGCTACCACCCGCCCCGAAACCAAGTTCGGCGATACCGCGATCGCCGTTCATCCCGACGATCACCGCTACAAAGATTTTGTCGGCAAAGAAGTTGAAGTGACGCTCGTGACTGGCGAGAAGAAAACGGTGCCAGTTATCGCCGACGACGTAGTGGACCCCGAGTTTGGTACCGGGGCAGTTAAGGTCACGCCGGCTCACGACCGAACCGATTTCGAGATCGGTCAACGTCACAAACTGCCTTCAATCGAAGTCATCGACCAGTACGGTAAGCTGACCGCGGTAGCCGGTAAGTTTGCCGGCATGAAAGCTGGTGAGGCGCGGGAATTGATCGCCAAGGAGATGATAGAGATGGGACTTATGGAGAAGGTCACCGATTACACTTTGCGTCAGCCGATTAGCGAGCGCAGCGGCGCCGTCATTGAGCCCCGCCTCTCGACCCAGTGGTTCATGAAAACAACCGAGCTAAAAAATGAGGCCGTCAAAGCAGTTAAGTCAGGCGCTATCAAATTTCACCCCAAAAGCATTGAGAAAACGTACTCTCACTGGTTCGAAAATCTGCACGACTGGTGCATTAGTCGCCAACTCTGGTGGGGGCATGCGATCCCTGCTTGGTACTGTGTTGGTACTGACAAGGGGCAGTGTAAGCCCGGGTGTAAGGAGCCTATCGTCGCCTTAGAAAAACCGAAGACCTGCCCTCATTGTGGCAGCAATGAGCTGACTCAGGACGAAGACGTGCTCGATACCTGGTTCTCGAGCGGCATCTGGCCGTTCTCAACACTCGGCTGGCCTGACAAGAGCTCAGAGGACCTAAAAACCTTTTTCCCAACCGACTTCCTGATGACTGGGGCTGATATTCTTTTCTTCTGGGTCGCCCGGATGATCATGATGAGCCAGGCTCTAATGAAAGACGTCCCTTTCAAAGCCGTCTACTTTCATGGCCTAATCCTTGACGAGAGCGGTCAGAAGATGAGTAAGAGTAAGGGTAACGTCCTCGATCTAATGGCCTTAATCGACAAATATGGCACCGATGCTGTTCGGATGGGTCTTCTTGGAAGCTCGGCGGCCGGACAGAACCAGCGCTTTAGCGAACAAAAAATCCTAAAGTATCGCAATTTTGTCACCAAAATATGGAACGCCAGCCGTTTCGTAGCCGAGGTCAGCGACGGCGCCAAAATAGTTAAGCAAGGCGAACTCGATGAAACCGAGAAGAAATTCCTGGCAAATCTCGAGACGCTAGAAAGAAACAATCTTAAGTACTTCGAGAAGTTCCAATTCAACCTCGCGCTCGATGAGCTCTACGAGTTCTTCTGGAATGATTTTGCTTCAACGCTACTCGAATACGAGAAATCTAATATCCGCGACAACGCCTCCGAGGAGCGGACCCAGAAAGCTCAATACGTTCTGCGGGAAGCGCTTGAGCGCCAGCTCATTATGATTGGGGATTTTGCGCCTTACGTTACCGACGAGATAAAGCGCACGATGCTTCCATGACGGCCCGGTTCTGGTTCTACCTGGCAGCGGTCATTATTATCGCCGGGTTAGGTTCTTGGGGGCTGTTCAATAGCCGACGGCTTAGTAATGAGATCGGCCGTCTTGAGGCCGAGGCAATCGCGACCGATCAGGCGACACTCACCGACTACCTTGAGCGGCAAGACGACGCTTTCAAGCTGGTTGGCCTCGCCAAGCTATACGGCAAAACCCACCCCGAGCTAGTCAAGGCAGTAGTGCTACGAGCTTTTGAGCTGAATAAGGACAGCCGCGACATTGCAGTTTTAGCGAGCCCTTATTCGCTGGAAGCCGAAGAGCGTCTCAAGGTTCTGGACCCGCTTTACAAGCAGGGGCCTGGCAGCTAATCCTTCCCTGGCGCGTCGAAGTTGCTTCGCCCGGCAACTGCAGTAAGATAGAAGGGACGATGTGGGAGGGGCTGTCTTCTAGATTAAAACGACTTTTGCTTTTGATGGCCGCTTTTGGCCTAATTGGTCTAGGTGCTCTCGTGCCACAATCCGTTACTGCAGCCGACCCGCCGAAGAACGAAACCTGCAACACAACCACCACCGGTAAGGCCCACGAAGCTGGGTTAAAAATTACCGAGTTTACCGCTCAGGACACTGTCGACCAAACTTTTGACGAGACAGGAGTCAGTATTTCGCTCGCTTTCGTCACGCCAAAATCCGTCAAGAAGATCGATAGAGTTGAGATGTACGCCAAGGATGAGAAGGGAGATAAAACAGCCATCACCCCAACGGCCGTGACTCGTGGCAAAGAAGGCGACAAAGAAGTTAGTTGGACAACCGGCGCCTCGCTTCGGATGAAGGGAGGAGTTTATACTTTCCACACGACGATAACGGCCAAGATAGAAGCCATAACCCACCAAGCGTGCGCCCAGACAAAACTAACCCAGGTAGAACTACATTGCGGTAAGGCTGACTCCGACCTGCCTTTCGACAAGCCGAAAAGCGTTCTCCGTACGGACGGCGACAAAGACGCGCCCAATAAGAAGGTTAAATTCATCCGTTACGCCACCACCGGCCGTCGCTGCTTCTTCACGTCAGCCCAACTCGATTTTCGAGAGGGAACAAAAATCGTTATCCTTAAGGACGAGGCCAGCGAGACTCACCTAAGAAGTAACACCGACTACGTCCTCTATTATACCGGCACCTCAGTCGCTACTAGCGGCCAGCCGTGGCATGGCTTTATTGCGGTCGACAAACAGACCGGCATCTTTGCCGACGTCGTCTTCCGAAGAACCGCCCAGGCAAGTGGAGACAGCGAAGAATCGATCTATTCCTGGAACGCCTCGGTAGGCAGAGACGCCACAAGCGGTTTTGGCGAGTGGAAAGTAAAATTGCTGCTAAACCTGCGTGAATTACGCGGCCAAAAAGTCCAAGGCTTCGTAACCGGTAAGAAGCGAGAGATTAATATCAAGGCCGATTTCGATATCGACTACGCCGGCTCGGAAGCAGCGACGAAAAACGAAAAATTCAGTGGCAAGCAAACGACCCTACCCGAGTTTAACGAGTCAGTAGCCGAGATGCAGCTCTGGTGCGCTTACGAAGGTCAGGGCAAAGATCACCTCTTCGTTGCCGCGCACAAGTTCGACTTGGCTACTAACCCGAGTGACGGCAAGTGGGAGTGGCCTAAAGTTAGCGTTTACTCCGGATCGTGCATCATCACCTCGTTCCTAACGCTCACAAACGACGGTGCCATCTTGGGAGACACGCCGAACTACACCGCCCATCCCAAATACGGCATCACTTCCGATAGAACTTTTGAGGACGCTCTGGGAAACGCCGAGAGCGACACCACCGACGCGCTTTACTTAGGCATAATTAACCGCGGTCGGGAGGACTTGTGGGCCGCTGACCTCGAATTCAAGATAGATGCGGATACGAGTAAGGCAGTGCCAGACCTAAACCCCATCTTCACTCACCGCGCCACAACAACCGACGTCTATGCCGGCAACCCCTGCGGCATTCTCTCGATCGTGAATGAGTTAGGCCTTGGCGTTAGCGATATGTTAAAGAAACTACTCACTTGCTTGCTCGAGGGGGTTTTCAAAGGAGTGGCCGGTTTTGTTGAACAGTTCTTCCAGGCCGTTGGCGGTTACTCTGAGCTGAGCGTTCCGGCAACGGTTGCCGTCCGGTCTATCGGACCGCCAGGCGGATCCTCGCTAACAGAGAGTGTCCGCTCCTTTATTGCGCCCACCGCCTGGGCGCAACCCACACCGCCAGTGAAAACCGTCAAATCACCACCAGCCGATGAGATTAAGAAGGGTGGCTACGAGGGAGCGTTGAGAGACAACAACAACGTCGTCGTTGTTGTCTGGAAGTACGCCCGCTCGCTACTTAATATCGTCGTCGTCTTGGCCTTACTGGCTATCGCGTTCGCCAACATTCTTCACCTCAACATCAATACTTACGCTGCTAAAAAGATGTTGCCGGGCTTGGTTCTAGGAGTAATTGGCGCCAATGCCAGTTTGCTGATTATCCGTTTCTTAGCGGACGTAACCCAAGCAGTGTCGCACTTAGCTCTCGAATTCGCCGGCGTTACCACGGTTGCTTCCTTAACCGCCGCCTTCCCTCAAGCTATTGGCAAGCAGTTCATCGACGTCGGCATCACGGCGCTCGTTGCTGGTGGGGCAGCGATCGCTCTTGGCGCGGGTTGGGCGGTGCTATTTGTTGCTATAGGAATATTTATATACTTCATCTTTATTATCGTCGCCTTCTGCTTCGCGATGCTTAAACGAGCGGTCATTCTTTATTTCCTAACGATGATCTCGCCGCTAGCCTTCTTAGCCTACGGCGTCCCCCAGTTCCAAAAATACTTCTTCCAGTGGTGGGATATGTTTTTGCGGCACCTATTTGTCTGGCCGATTCTGCTCTTTGGGATGGCGATAACGGTAACCATATCTAACCTATTGGGCGCCGGAGCGCTGCTTGGCTCTGCCTGGACCGTTGAAGGCATCTTGTCAATGGCCTTGGTTCTAGGGGCGGCGCACTTGACACTGCACCTGCCTAAGATGATTACCAAAGGGACAATTGACGCCGCAAACATTTTAAAGAAAACGCTCGCCCAAGCACCGAGAATCGCCCAAGGCGTTCAAGATACGCACCAGTTCTTCAAGGGTGGTGGCTATGAGAGATTTAAAGGTATCCCGGCCGCTATGAAGAAAGGTCAGCTCGAGGCGCAACGACTAAAATTGCATGATGTACTGAAAGAAAAGGCAAAAAAGAAGATCCCGCTTACGCCTGAGGAAATACGGAGATACCGCGAGCTGACGGGAGCTGCGAAGCAAGCATCGAAGTACTATGACGACAACTTCTTGAAGCCTGCGACCGAGAGGAGCAGAGACTACAAACAGCCGGGGTGGATGAAAAATGTTCGAGGATACACCACGCTGGCCGGCAACCCGGAACATCTCCAAAACTTGATTAAATCGCGCATGGATCGTAACGCTAAAAATGATTACATCGCCGCAATGACAAAAACCCACCGGCTCCCCAGTTATATCCGCGGCTTCGAAGATGAGGCTATTGTAGCTAAGGGCCTAGCTCTCGACGAACTAAAGGAAGCTCGAAACATGGAGGAACTGCGCGATTGGTTTTACGGCGGCCTAGGAGACGGCCACCGTAAAGCGGTCTACAACGAGGGTGACGCCTCGCAAAACCTTATGACCTACATGAAAGCGGCCGCCGCGAAGGCAGCGGAAGAAAAAATAACCAACGAGAAAGATCCCACCAAACAGGCAGCACTCACCGCCGACAAAGACCGGCTTGTCGCGCGGGAATTTGAACGTCTGCGACAGAAGTTTGGTTCCATAGGCGCGCAATCGGACATGGTTAAGTTCATCGAGAAAACCTTAGGGACAGAAAACCGCTGGCACATCCATGACCTCATGAAGGTCTCCGGTTACGAGAAAAAAATGACTGAGGTAGCTAAAGGCGTTCGCTGGCTGGAAGAAGAGGGACGGGATCCGCTCGATCTATCTATGGCGAAAAGGAAGAAAGTAGACCCGGACGGAGATCGTGGTGTGCCAACGCCTGATCCTCCCGCCGCCAGGGGGGCTACGCCGCCGCCTTTTGCCGGCGCCGACCCGAGACGAGCACGGCAGGTAGCTGAGGATGGCCTCCAGGGTTGGGTGAAACAGGTCTTCGGCCAAGCCTCCCAGGTGGCGCCGCATCTCAACCAGCAGCTAGAGTCAGAGATTATGGAATCACTCCACGGTTTAGGTGCCCTTGACCCAGCCACCTTCGAAGGCAGTGGCGAAGCGGAAAGATTGCGCACCGCCCTGATCGGCGCCGCCGGTGGTAACCCCATGAGTAACGACCAGCTGACCAAGGAGATATTCAACTCCAACGCCCAGGGCTTAGTAAAATTGGCTGAGCAGGTTCTCCAAGCTGGCGAGGTCAATCGTCGTGGCGGCACCAGAGAAGCGGCCGAATCAGTCGCGAGAGATCGCTATAACCAAAGTGCTTCTTTCCACAACCAGGCCGCCAACAGCACGGCTAATATTGATTACAACCAGCTCTCTAAGGCCCTAAGCGAAGCTGTTGCTTCTGGTAACGCCGACCTCGGCCGAGTTATCGCCGATCATTTGGGACCTGAGCTAGAAAAGATGACTAAGGCCCTGGGCAAGAATTTTAGTCCCGAGACCTTAGGCAAAGTGGCACAAGAGATTAACCGAATGGGCGTAGATAAGATTCGGGAGATATTCGCCGGCCGCGACCAGCGCTCTGTCTCTAACGTCATCGCCCGTTCAATCGCCAAGGCCAACGACGCACATGTTCCCGAGCCAGAGGAGCTAATCGTCAAAGTCGAAACCAACCCTGCCCAGGGTCAGCAAACAACTACGGCAACTTCCCAAACCGAACCGGAAGCAGAAAGTCCGCCAGGTCCAACTGACGCCTCAAGTAGCTAATGGGTTTTGAAGCCTGGACCGAAGCCGAGGCTACTAGGGAGAGGCTGCCGACAGAAAGAGCCGTCGACGACTTGCTGAATCACTTTGAGCGTCAAAAACTGCCGATCGGCCGCAACGAATTCAACGCTCTTATTAGCGACGTCCGGACCGAAGATCTATCGGCTTACAAACTCGAGAGCGGTCGTGTGCCGATAGCCCACTTGCGCGGGCGAGAACTCATTTGCGACGAACGCTTCAACCTCTTGAACCCAGAGCAACAGATGCATATTATCGCCCACGACTATAGTCACGGTCTGACTAAATTTTTCCTCAACAGCTCGAGCCGCGAGAAATTCCTCCAGGTTTCCCAGCTCACCAGCATGCTGCCCAAAGAGCAGGTCTCTTACTATGTTAACTACCTAGAGCAGAACCAGCCGGAGTCAAAATCCAAGGCCACTTTTATTCATAACGAAGCGCTCGCGGAGGTGATGGCGCAGTATATGGAAAGCGACCGGTCATTTGGCGGTTTTATTCGGGCAAAGCTTTTGGAGTTCCCGCAGGGCGACCGCGAAGCAAGCGAATCGGAGCGCGCCGAGTTCCAAAAAGTCGCCAATATCATTGGCAGCCTGGAAGAGTACCTCGATATCGCCGATAACGAGCAAGAACGTGAAGCATTTCTGACTCGTCATGGCTTGGGCGAGCATTACGAGCTATGGCGCGAGATGGACGAGCTGTTTAGGGAAGCTAACTTCTCCGAGATGGAATCGACAATTCAGGAAACTCCCGACTGGGACGATTACGATTTCTGGGAAGAAGAGATGCTGGCCCAACATTTCCACACCGAGGCCTCTCTCAAACCTGGGCAGTCGCCCCGGACCGCCTTCCCCACCAAGGACGCCGAGCCAGACAAGCCTACTGGCCTCGGCGACCTGATCACTTTTTGGAGGATCTTTTTCTAGCTACCTCGACTCCTTCATTTAGGCTAATATTGGCAGAGGGAGGGAAACACTGGACGCTAAGGTTCCACAGAGAATAGAT